>JAPPMC010000194.1 GCA_028819235.1 Bryobacterales bacterium | reverse complement strand
CTACCAGTGGGCCGCCGGGCCCGTCGTGGCAGGGGTTTTGGCGCGAGCACTAGATCGCGACCGGCGCGACCGTGGATCCCGTGCCGCCCTGAATCTTGAGGGGCTGGACGACGAAGGCGAACTCGTAGACGCCGGCTGCGGCTAGTTCGTCCAGCTTCATCCGTTCCACCAGATGGATGCCGTGGACCACAAGCGTGATCTGGTGGACAGGCAACGACACTTGCGGATCCGGATTGGGTGAGACCTCGACCGGCTGGTTGTCCGCCCCCAGCAGCATGGGATCCTGCTCCACAAGCCACTGCGCGGCCGCGACGCCGATCCCCGGGTTGGTCGCCATGAATCGCTCCGCGTCGGTGTCCCAAAGAACACCCCAACCGGTGTGAATCAGTATGGCGTCGCCCGATTCCAGCGTCACTCCCTGCTGGTCGAGGGCCTGCTGCAGGTCGTCGGCCGTGATCTCGTACGTCTCAGGGAGCATTTCGACGCCCTTGAGGCGTGCCACATCGATGAGCACTCCTCGGGTCATGAGCGTGCCAACGTTCTCGACGCCGAGCCGCGTGAACCCGTCTCGCGTGATGATCTCGTTCTGATCAACGCAGTTGTACAGGCTGCTGCCGATTGTCTGGTGGGTGAAGCCATCGAACTGCGTGCCCACCTGACCCATCTCCGTGACAACAAGCTCCTCGTTCGAGGCACGCTGGTTCGAGCCGACTCTCGGGCCGGTCGGCTTCATATACAGGTCGAAATGGCGCGCACCGAGTGGCATCGACCTCTTGAGTACCCGTCCGAGTTCGATTACCCGTCCCGTCTTGATCAGACGCGCCGCCTTGAGCACTGTCTCGGGACCCATGTGGTTGGCCGCGCCGCGCTCGTCGCCTGCTCCCCACCGGCTGGGACAGCGCTCGTCGGTCGACGGCGGGGTCCACGACTGGCCGGCGGCGGGTGCAGCGGCACCGGCGGCCAGAGCGGTGAACGCAACTGCGGCAATAGTGTTTACGCTGGCGAATCGCATGACTCTCCTCCGTGGGCGGTCGCTTCAGCCCCAGCAGATTCTACCGGAATCCTCGACTCGGCGATTCCATGGTTCATACGGCGGCCGGCAGCCGCCGGGCGTCGTGCCACCTCAGCCGACTTGTCATCGATCCCAAGAGAGGCGAGATATGCTGGCAGGTCCCCTGCTGGGAGGCTCCCGAGCGCAACCAGCGCCGGGCCCTCCCATGCCACACCAGGCACCCTGCTGGCAAGCCGTGCCTACGCCTCATCGCGCCGGTCGTCACGACGAAGCAGATCGCGATGGGCGAGGGCCGGAATCATCCAACCGCAGAAGGAGGGGGACTCACCAGCGGAAGGTCGACCAGGAGACGGGCTGCGAGGGCAGCGCGGTCATGCAGTCGGTTCGCAGGAGCGAGCAGGGCCCGTTCCCAGGGGTGCAGAGTCTCTCAGTCCGCCACCAGAACGCCTTAGCTTGCGCACGCTCACCGTCACGATACTTGCGGCCAGATTGCGGAATGGCGCGGCGATGGCGTCCGGATTGTTCCGTCGGATCCGATGCTGTGCGCCAACAGCTTCCCGCTTCAAGACTCTCGGCCTCTGCCCTGACTGTGAGCCTCATCCCGCCGACAGCCGCTGTAAGGCGTCGATACGCCGGAGCACCGGCGGGTGCGAATAGTGTAGGAATACGTCCAGCGGGTGCGGTGTCAGGTTGCTGAGGTTGTCGGCCGACAGCTTCTTCAGGGCGCTGACCAAGGGCGCTCCGCTGCCTGTGGTCTCTGCTGCGAAGCGGTCGGCCTCGAACTCGTGCCGTCGCGAGAGGACGTTTACGAGGACCGACAAGACCAACTCGACAGGCTTGAAGAGGAGACTGAAGAAGAGGAGCCCGGCGTACACTGACGGCTCAGCGATGTAGAACGCCGCGAAAAGGCCCTGCTGCCCGAGAAAGAGCGACAGGATCCACAGCATAGCCCCGATGTGGCCGATGGAGAGCACCATTCGCAACCAAACGTGCCGCTTCTTGTAGTGCCCGATTTCGTGCGCCACCACGGCCACCAGCTCGGTGACGCTGTACTTGTCGACGAGAGTGTCGAACAGCCCGACGCGCTTGTGCTTGCCGAAGCCCGTGAAGAAGGCGTTGGGCTTTGACGACCGCCGTGAACCGTCGACCACGAAGATGCCCTCAAGCGGGAACGCCGCTGAGCGAGCGTATCTCAGAATCGCGTCGTGCAGCTCGCCGTCATCGAGCGGACGGAACGTGTTGAACAGGGGCATGATCCACGTCGGCCCGATGAACTGCACGGCGAGCATGAAGGCGGTCACCGTCATCCAGCACCAAACCCAACCCAGCGGTCCCGCCGCCTCGAAGAATGCGAGGACAACGGCGAGTAGCGGACCACCGAGAAGGATCGTGAGGGCAGCCCCTTTCAGCAGGTCGGCGGTAAAGGTGCCCACTGTGGTGCGGTTGAATCCGTAGCGGGCTTCAATGACAAAGGTCGACCACGCCCGAAATGGGAGCTGAAAGAGGGTACTGGCGAGCAGGAGCGCTCCGATGTATACGAGGCCGGTGACCACCGGGCCCTGGCCGAGGCCGCGGGCCACGGTGTCGAGCCACGCGAAGCCCCCAGCGAACCAAAACGCGAGCAATACCGCGAGATCGAACGTCCCGCGGACGAAGCCGAAGCGGGTGCGCGTCGCGCTGTAGCGCCGCGCCCGGGCGTACTCCTCGTCCTTGAACACGCCGGCGAACTCGGCCGGCACCGTGGCACCGAACGAGCGTGAGCTGAGCAGTCCCGAGACTGCGCCAAGGAAGTACTCGCATACGAGGGCGACTAGGATGACGACGGCGAAGGTGTTCATGGTTTTCGGAGGTATCCCACCGTGTAATCCCCTACAGTAGCGCCGGCCGGGCGCCTCGGACTCCAGAAGAGGGCCGTTCCCACATGATGGCAAGCAGCGCTCTTCAAAGGCCGGACAGGTTGAAGGGCAGGAGGGAGGGGCAACGGTCGTCCGTGGCTTGAGACGCGAACCGTATGATGCGAGCGCCCTGATCCTGAAGGTCTGATCTGTCTAGATTCCTCGCCTCACTGTGTTGTTTGCGACGTTGAGCCAGGTTCGGATGCTCGCTGTCTGACCTTGTCGCCGTCAGGCCGTGCTTGCCTGCGCCTGGCTGCCGTGCACCAGCTGCCGCAGCTGGCCCGCCGCACGGAGGCCTTCGGCCTCAATGGCACCGGCTACCAGTCGCTTCAGGACGGGCAGCTCCGCCAGTACATCGACGCCTCCGTAGCGCTCGATCGCCCGGCGATTCTCGGTGTTTGGCTCTCCCACCAGCACAACGCCCGCAATCGGAATCCCTCTGCGGCGCATTTCGGAGACGGTAAGAAGCGTGTGGTTGATCGTTCCGAGGCCGGAACGAGCGGTGATGAGGCCCGGGAGACCCAGAGACCGGATCAGGTCGGCCATCATTTCCGTGTCGTTCAGGGGGACCAGCAGGCCGCCAGCACCTTCGACCACCCAGAACCGCCGTGAGTCGAGCCTACCCGCCATTTCCATCAGCTGTTCGATTCGAAGGGAACGGCCCGCGAGGCGTGCCGCCAAGTGCGGCGATAGGGGTCTCGGGAGGCGGATCCCGTCTTGCGCGATCTCTTCGGCGCTGCCATCGGCGAGCCGTTCGACCTCTGCTGTGTCGTCGTCATTCTCGATCCCGGTCTGGACGGGCTTCCAGTACCCGGCGGGGCCAAACTTGCGGATTGCCGCCAGCACTACGGCCGACGTGACGGTCTTGCCGACGCCGGTGTCCGTTCCCGTCACGAAGATGCCCCGCATCACTCCGTCGCCTCCAGCTGGTCCCTGACGCAAAGAGCCGCCCCTTCCACCTCGCTCGCCTGAAGGTCTGCGTTAAGGGACACGCGTAGGCGCGCCGTGCCCTTCGGGACGGTCGGCGGTCGGATGGCTCGGACATCGTAGCCCTCGGCGCGCAGTTGGGCCGCCGACTCGAGCGCCCTCCGGTTGGTGCCGAGCACTACAGGGACGATCGGTGAGTCGCCCGGGCCAAGTCCCGCAAGGTCGCGGAATCGGCGACCGTGAGCGCGGACCCGGCGCCGGCGGGCCGGCTCCTCAGCGAGAATGTCCAGTGCTTCCGAGATCGCCTCAGCGAGCGCCGGTGGAGGCGCGGTCGAGAAGACAAACGGACGCGCGCTCTGAATGAGCTGCTGGATGGCCCATTTGGGGCCGCATGCGAACGCACCGCTGACCCCCAGCGCCTTTCCGGCGGAATTTATGGACATCAGCACGCTCTCCTCGCAGCCCAGCTCCTCGACGAGACCGCTGCCGCGGTTACCGTAGACTCCGACCGCGTGCGCTTCATCGACGATCAGTTCGAAGTCGTGCTGCCCCTGTAGCTGCGCGATCTCGCGCAGCGGGGCAAGGTCCCCGTCCATGCTGAAGAGCGTCTCAGTGACCACGAAGCGGATGCCCTCGCAGGGTTCGGTTTCCAGAATCCGCCGAAGTGCCGCTGTGTCGCAGTGCGGGTACACCACGCGGCGGGTCTTGGACAGGCGCATCCCATCAATGAGGCTGGCATGGTTAAGCTCGTCGGACAGGATCAGGTCCCCTTCTTGAGGGAACGCCGACAGCACGCCAAGATTGGCGGCCCAGCCGCTGCCGAAGTACAGCGCAGCCTCCGTGCCCTTGAGTGCGGCGAAGCGCTCTTCGACGTTCCCGAACGCGGCCCGGTGCCCTCTCAAGAGCCGCGAGCCGGTCGAGCCGACCCCCAGACGCGCCACTGCTTGTGCGAGCCGCCGGCGCACCCGTGCATGTCGGGCCAGACCCAGGTAGTCGTTCGAGCACAGGTCTAAGCCGGTCGGCGGCTCCAGCGTCCTCAGCAGTCCATCGCGCTCCAATTCCTCCAAGCGCGCGCACGTACGCACTCGGAGGGCACGACCCGTCTTGGGTGGCAGTGGTACCTCGACTTCGGGTTTCCCCCCGCCAGCTACGCTTGCGCGGCGGGCGCTGCGGTCACTGGGTCCTCGCACAGCCTCATGCCCATCTTCGTCAGCAGTTCCTCGTCGGCGCTGGCGTGCGGATTCGGCGTAGTCAGCAATCGATCGCCCAAGAAGATCGAATTCGCGCCCGCAAGCAGGCAGAGCGCTTGGCCCTCCTCGGAGAGTTCCAGACGGCCCGCTGACAGTCTCACGATTGAAGCGGGCATAACGATCCTGGCGGTGGCAATGACTCTCGCGAAGTCCAGCGCGCCCACCGGCGCCCGCCCGCCCAGCGGCGTACCAGCCACGCTCACAAGGCTGTTGATCGGGACGCTCTCCGGGTGCGGCTTGTGTCGCGCAAGCTCTGCCAGCAGGCCTAGGCGGTCCTCGACGGTCTCTCCCATGCCGATGATCCCGCCGCAACAGACAGTGACTCCGCTACGGCGAACTCGCTCCAGCGTGTCGAGCCGATCTTGGTATGTCCGGGTGGTGATGATCTTGGAGTAGAATTCCGGGCTCGAATCGAGGTTATGGTTGTACGCCGTCAGGCCGGCGTCGGCCAGCCGGTCGGCCTGTTCCTGCGTCACCATGCCAAGCGTGCAGCACGCTTCCATCCCCAGTGCTCGGACACCGCGCACCATGCTCAGCACCCGCTCGAACCGCGCTCCCTCCGGGGCCTCGCGCCAGGCGGCCCCCATGCAGAAGCGGGTGGCCCCCTGCGCCTTGGCCTCTTGCGCACTGGCGAGGGTCTCCTCCACGCTCAGAAGGTCCAGGGGCTCCACGCCTGCGTCATAGTGCGCGGACTGCGGGCAATACGCGCAGTCTTCTGGGCATAGGCCGGTCTTGATGCTCAGCAGCGCGCAGCCCTGCACGGCCTGTGGGTCATGGTGGGCTCGGTGTACGGACTGGGCCCGAAACAGCAGCTCCGGCAGCGGCAGGTCATGCACTTCCCGCAACTCTTCCAAGGTCCAGTCGTGCCGGAGCATATGGGCTCATTATCGTATGGTGCCTGTAGCGCCGCGCGACTCGGCCAGAACGCAGCGCTAGGGCCCCTTCCGACCCTGCAGTGCGGCCCGCGCTTATGACAGGACAACGTCCGGACCAGCGGACTGGAGTACAATGCCCGGCGGGCTCGGGAAATGCCAATTCGCGCGAACAAGCGGTTCGGCCTCCGCTCCGTAGCGGCTGCCGCTCAAGCGGCTGCACGGACGCCACCAGCAGTAGCGATTACCGGGTTGGACGCTTGGGCCGTACGGGCGAGCCCAAGCGCGAGCCCTCGACTGATGGTCGCGGTTCGGGCTGGCGAAGGCTTGACCGGGTACGGCGAGACGTCTGGCGGTCGCGACCCGCGAACGGCCGCCCAGCGGATGCTGAGTTATTCCGAGGTGCTTGAAGGCCGGGACGCCTTGGCGAGCGAGGCCGTACGGGGTGTGCTGTCCGAAGCGCCAGCTGAGGTGCGGGGGGCCATCGACATTGCCCTGCTGGACCTGCGGGGCAAGATAGCCGAGGCGCCGGTGTATGATCTCTTGGCGGGCCGCACGCGCGATAAGGCTCGTGCCATGGCTGCCTTGCCCGGGGCAGCCGAGCCGGCGCTCATGGAGCAGGTGGCAGCGGCCAGAGCGGAGGGCTTTCGGGCGTTCTCCGTGCCGCTGTCGGTGCCCCTCGATGTTCCCACGCGGGGGCGGGCTTTCTTCGCGAGCACGGAGGCCACGCTCACTCGGCTGAGAGAAGGTGGGGCCGATGACCTTGTGCTCGACTGCAGCGGACAGGCCACGGCCGCTGAGGCGGCTGGCTTGGCCGCGCGTCTGGAGCGATTCCACCTGATGTGGATGGATGAGCCGACCTCAGAGATCAGCGACCAGGCGCTCCGCAAGATATCGCACGAGAGCGTGACGCCAGTGGGCTGGGGTCGCCACTTGCTGTCCGGAGACCGGTTTCAGGACCTTCTGAGGATGCAGGTGGTCGATGTTGTCCGGCCTGACGTGGGCTTGCACGGGATCAGCGGCACCAGGAAGATCGCCGCACTTGCGGAGGCCTACTACACGGCGGTCGCGCCCTTCCATCGCGGCGGCCCGATCGGCACTGCGGCCGCCCTGCAAGTGGCGGCTTCCGTGCCGAACTTTGTGGTGCAGGAGATTGCCTACTCGGCAGACGACGCCGAAAGGCAGATGGACGAGGCGATCGCTGGCGGTTCCCAGCCTCGAGTGACAGATGGGTTCTTCGAGCTCCCGTCGGGCCCCGGGCTGGGCATCGAAGTGGACGAGGATGCCCTGAGGGAGTACGCAGCATGAACAGAAGGCAGTTCATGGGCGGCGCAGTCGTTGCGGGGACAGCACCGGCGGCAGCCTCTGGGGTCCGGGCCGCCCGGCCGGGGCTGGGATGCGGATGCTCCCCGGTTGCCGCGTCGGCGCTAGCCGCCGCCCCACGCCGCATCCGGATCACCGGAGCGAAGACGTTCGGGGTGACTTGGGAGGAAGATTCCGACCGGCCCTATGTCTTCATCAAGCTCGAGACGGACCAGGGCGTTGTTGGCTGGGGCGAGGCCACCCTCGAAGGTAAGGCCGGTGCGGTCCTGCAGACATTGGACGACCTCAAGGAGTTCTACATCGGGCAGGATCCGATGCGCGCCGAGCACACTTGGCAGAGCATGTACATCCATGCGTTCTACCGTGCAGGGCCGATCCTCGGATCGGCGATCGCCGGAATCGACCAAGCGCTTTGGGATATCCGTGGCAAGGTGCTCGGCCAGCCCGTCTACCGGCTGCTCGGCGGGCCTGTCGATCCCCGAGGCGTGCGCGGGTACTACCACGCGCGGGCCAACACGCCTGAGGAACTGGCGGCCCTGCGCGAGTCCGCCGAAGAGCTCGGCATCACAGCCTTCAAGAGCGGTATTCCAGGCTACTACGAGTGGATAGAGACAAATGCCCGGATCAACGACGCCGTCGGCCGCATCCAGATGCTGCGGGAGGGCCTAGGCGACAGCATCGACATCGGCGTGGATTTTCACGCCAAGACGAGCCCGACGGTTGCCTCGATCATCTGCAAGGAGGTCGAGCCGCTGCACCTGATGTTCGTCGAGGAGCCGTGCCCTCCGGAGAACTACAAGGCAATGGCGCGGATCGCCAGCAGAACCACCACGCCCATCGCCACTGGCGAGCGCCTCGTCGCACATTACTCGACGCAACAGCTGCTGGAAGACGGCACGGTGGACATCCTGCAGTGCGACATCAATCATGTGGGCGGAATCACAGCCCTGTGGAAGGTTGGGGCGATGGCCGAGGCGTCCGGCTGCTACATGGCGCCGCACGCTTGCGAAGGGCCCATTGGCGGTATCGCAACCCTGCATGTTGACGCCGCCATGCCCAACTTCCTCGTACAGGAGATTTGCTCGGGGGTGGAACCGACATTCAAAGAACGGCTATGGGAGGACTGGCTGGGTTTTCCCGCAATGCGCATGGTGGACGGCTACTTCCCCCTTCCGGACAAGCCCGGCCTTGGATTCGATGTAGACGAGGCCGCACTGGGCAGGCACCCCTTTCAGGGCACAATTCCGATGAGCCGCGTCTGGCACGATGACGGCAGCGTCGCAGCGTGGTGACAGTCTCGCAACCTTAGAGCACGCCGTTTCGAGTACGTCTTCCCTGCGAACAGCCCGCGTCACGGCCAGCGGGAATGCGGTGTGCGACGGTTCAGGTGTCGTGGCCTTTCCTGATACTGGGAAGGCCTGCCGCTCCATGGCGGTGTTGGCGACCGCCGCACGGTTGGACTGCGGGAACGGGGCAGCGCCGACGATACCGTCCCGCCGTGGGGGTGGTACGGGATCGCCCGGCTCCGATCCTTGGCCTCCGTGTCTCGGCCGCCCTGCAGGACTCTCTCGTGCGGGGACTCGTCTAGAGGACTGGTGATTCAGCGATCAGTCTTCGATAGACCTCTCTGGCGTGATCGTAGGCCTGCCGTGCGCTCTCGCGCTCGCCTTCACGAATCTGGGGCCCCTTTTGGGACCAGCACTGGTTGACAGCCGCCAGGCACCACTGCGCGCTCTCGCGGGAGGCGCGTATGGGCTCGTCGCCGACCGTTACAAATATCGGATTGGTGTGCGACGACAATGGCACGCGTAGAGCAATCCACGAGCTCCGGCTGACCCGCGTCCGGAACTCGAGCTCGTGCATAGTGCCGTCGGCGACAATCTCGGCGGTGCCTTCCAACCGGCCGTTGACCACCAGCTCGACCGGAACATTCCGGGTCCCCGGGATGCGTGCCCGCTCCACGTCCCAGTACGGTTTCTTGTCGGGGGCCAACCCATCGAATCGGGGATCCGGATGCCGAGGCAGCATCGCAGCCGCATTGACCCGTACCAGAACGCCGTCACCTTCAGTCAGTCGCAGCTCTGGATCGCCCGATCCGAGCTCTACGCCATTCACCTCGAAGTCGATCAGGTGGCTCTTGCCGTCGCTGACGTACGCGGCACCTCGGCGAATCCCTTCGATCCACCCCGCGTAACTCAGCTCGTCGAGCTTTACATAGCTCCGTCCCAAGCCGACCTTTTCCTGATAGATGCAGGGAAAGTCCGTCTCGCCGGAGATGCGTGTCCTGAACCCCACATTCAGCGTGTGGTACCAGATGTTCATTTCCCAGAAGTAGGGTGTGTCAACGGCGGAGATGAAGTCGATCGTGTCGGGATGAGTGACGTCAACGATATACTCGTTCGCCCCGATGCCGTCAAATCCCGGCATCTCGAGGGTTGGCAGCTCTTCGGCGGCGACCTGCAACCCCCAGCCCGAGTGCGAGAAGCCGGTCACTGCACCTTGCGATTTGGCCCACCGAAGCACGGGGAGATCCCACGATGGCCATTGCTCGATGCGCGTCGTGCCTGGGTAGTCGTCCTCTGTCAGACCCAGCAGCACTAGGTGGCCAGCATGGCTGGACGGGAAGCCTGAGACCTCAACGTCGTAGTGCATCACGCGCTGCTTGCGAGATAGCGGGTGGTCCTGGCTGGAGAAGAACTGCTTCTGAAAGTACCAGGACGGGCCCCATGTAAGCACGCTTCCGATATTGAGGTTCTCGCCCAAGATCTGGCGGAGCATGGCTAGAGGTCCGACCCCCTCCGTTGGGTTCTTGTAGTGGGCGCAGCCGGACGCGTGCACATGGTGGTCGCCAGACCACCACCCGTAGCTTGCAGGGTTGATCCAGCGCTCAAGCTGCACGGAGAGTTCTTCTGGGGCGCTGCCCTCGACCGGGAACTCCTTGGTGCGCGTGCGAAACTCCGGACCGCCGCCGTACTCCATGGTGTAGTAGCCCTCGGGCAACCGGATGTCCTCTCCGTCGAATCGGTAGACCTGCGTCTGGAAGGGAAAGTCGGGCTCAAGGCGTTTGGACGGGTTCGGGTAGATTCTGCCCTGCCTGTCCCGGAACACGAACGCAGCAACGCCCGATTCGCCGTTCTCGTCGCGAACTCGCAAGGGTATGGAACGTGTAGGGGCGATGTCGAATACTACGAGGATGTCGTTGCGGAATCCGATGTCCTGAGTGCCCTGGCCCACATCCATCGCGATCTTCGCTGAGCGCTGGCCGCTGTCGCGGCTGTAGACCTGCAGGATCTCGTATTCAACGGGAAGCCCCGTCAGGCGCGGCGACATGGGAGGGTCGCTGTAGATCGCGAATTCCGCCCAGCGTTCGCGCACTTGTTCCTGGCCAAGTTCCATCGGCGGCTCGGCCTCTCCTCTGGACCGGATAGAAGTCGGGCCGCTGTTTGGGCTCAGCACCCGCAACGGGGCTGTCACGCCGGCATCGTTGAAGACCTTGACCAGGAACAGCCTCGTCCCGTGTTCAACCAACTGGGGGCGGGCACTGCCTTGTGCGACCTTCACGCGGCTCTCGGGGTTGATCTCAACTTCCATGAGCACGAATTCATCGAGCACTCTCTGAATTCCGCGAACTGCCGCAGCTTCGTCTTCCAGAGCGATGGCGGAGTTGATCGCTTCAGTGGCTGCAGGCGGAAGCGGCTGGCCCAGGTAAACGAGCGCCTGCTCCAGCCGACGCGTCTGTTGCGCCAGCGGCTGCAGGCTCACCGCCTTGGACTGGGCCCAAGCACCGCCGGCGACTGCGATAGACAAAGCGAGCGTGACCGCTCTCGGGAGTGTGGCTGCGCTGGTTGGTTTCGGCATTTCGTGCGGCCCCAGCATAGCCTTTCCAGCTCTGCAACGGCGACCGCCTGAGCATTCCCCAAGCCGATTCCGATTCACGATTCGTCAGCGCTTCACGGCCTCCGTTGTCTCGACCCGGTCCGGCCCCATGTCTTCGGGTGCCCTCTGGGCAGATCTAGACAGGTTCAGTGTGGCATTCGGTGATGCTCCAATCGCCGAATCGTCCTTCTTGAGAGTGCTTCACCCTAAGCGGTGTTGCCCGAAGCCGTGCCCGCCTGGTCTATGTGGTCACGATCGCGGGCGTACCCATGCCACCGGACGAGGGAGCCGCGCCGTGAGTCGCGCCGCGCCGGATGCGGCCTCACGACTGCCAAGTCGAATTGGCGGCCAGATCACCGGCCCATAGTGCCGCCCCGGCGATCCGCCTGGCCCGAAGCCTAGGCCGGACCTTGGACAGACTCGTCAGCTTCTAGGGCGAGAGCACGTGCCTGGAGAAGTCGCTCGCCCATGGCTCCCAAGTGAGCTCTCATCGCGTCCGTTGCCTGCTGCGGATTGCGCTTGGCGATTCCCATGAAGATCGCTTTGTGCTGCATCAGGGCCTCTTCTGGCACTGCCGGGACCAGCAAGGCTTGCCGGATCCACTGCCGCATCAGATTGCGAATCATCTCTAGCGCATTCATCAGAATGCGGTTATGGGCACTCTGCGCCACCGCCAAGTGGAAATCGAGATCTGCCGAGAGAAACCGATCTTGGTCGTCCAAGCCAGCCTCCATCTCGTCCAGCAGATGCCCCATCCTCTTGAGATCGTCCGCGGTCGCGCGCTCCGCGGCGAGGCCGCAAAGCTCAGTCTCGATCACGCGGCGAGCCTCGATCAGCTCCCGCACCTCACCGTCCGCATTGCTGGTGATCGCCCACAGCAGCGGGCCTGAAAAGAACCGGGACCGATCGCAGACATAAGTGCCGTTGCCCGGGCGGGACTCCACTAGGCCCATAACTTCGAGGGCCTTCAGCGCCTCGCGGATGCTCGATCGACCGACCCCCAGCTGACTCGTGAGATCCCGCTCCGGCGGTAGCTTCATTCCGACGGCCCACTCGCCGCGGACGATGAAGCTGGTCAGTCTCTCGCAGATTTCAACCGTGAGAGTCCGGCGCTTGACCGGCTCGAGAGGTGAGGCACTTCCCATCTCTGCCTAGACAGAACTCCCGACCGTCTCGTGACTTTCCCTGCAAGGCCAAGAGGTGACCCGCTGCGGCCATCCTAACAGACCCCCCGGCGATGGCATGCTCGCCTATTCGGACGCTATGCCAATTGCGCCGGAGCACCGCGTATTGTCAACCAAGACTCGGCGAGGCTCGTCTCCCGCGTACACCCAGATCATTCCCATTGGCGAGTCCCTCCTGTTGACAAATCGGTGGGCCAGGCCCTCCGGGATCACCGCGGTGTCCATCAGCCCAACCTCGTAGTGCCGCCCCTCGACCTGGCACACGGCGTGCCCGGCCACAATCGTGATCGATTCGTCGTACTCGTGAAAGTGGCAAGGCAGCCCGCTGCCCGGCTGGAACATCCCGAAACCACCGCAGATGCCCGACGACCCAAGGCGGGCAGCGAAGAGGTCGTGAAAGTCCGTTCCCGGAGCAAGCTCGTACCCGGATGACAACCCGAAGCGGGACACAGCCTCCGGGACCGGGCAGCCAACGCCCCGCGATCCCGAATCCGGCAGCTCCCCCATCTCCGCGAATGTGCGCTGCGGGTTTGGCGAGGCAAAGGCCGAGTGGATGCGGGCTTCGGTCGCCGAATCGTTTTGCACCGCGTGCAAGACCCCACCCGGCACGTACACGCAGTCAAGTCGCCCAAGCGTGTGCGGGCGGCCTTCCACCAGAACGGTGGGCGTCCCCTCCAGAACGGTGATCGCCTCGCCGCAATCGTGCCGGTGAAAGTCGAGCGCCATCCCGGGATCGAAGACGGCGGCCGCCGTGGTCAAACCGCGCGCCCCTGTCCGGCCCGAGGCGTAGACCCGAACGCGGACCCCGGGAGGGAAGCCCAGTTCGTAATCGCCGGTACGCCGCACAATCGCCTCCAAGCGGGACTTTGCTTCCGCTTGTCCAAAATTGGTCATACCAACAGACCAAATGCTATCAGGGGCCCCGGGCCTTGTCAAGATTTCGGCACCTGTCCCTAGGTCTGGCAGGCCTCAGGCCCCGGCCGACTGTGGCGAAGCTCTTGGTCTGAGACGAGCCCGCCTCTTATGTGCCCGCCAGAAATCGGGACTCTTGTTGGGAAGCGCTCCAATTGGGGCCTTACGGAACGGTCGTAGGCCGGTTCCTCGCGCCTAGCCCCTGAATGTAAGGTGCCGTCCTAGCTTTCGCAGCGGATCTCCAAGAGAGCGAATTGACCGGCAGCTGCAGCTGCGCTCAGACAGCTCGATTGCCATGTCGCAGCGTGGCGGCCCGATTCTTGGGCGGACCGGGGCGAAGGAGGTTGACAGCCTTGCCAGCGGCTGTTATCGTTTGTGGGCAGATGGTCAGACCATTGGATCGGGCCAGAACAGAAGCGCCGAGCGCTGCTTGCAACAGTCAATCCTTCTGTCGCGTGGCGAATCGCGCCGAGGTGTGGGGATTGCCGCCGGCAGTCGAGCGGGGTTTTGGCGTCAATCCGGGAAGCGGGAGGAAGACTAGCATGTTTGCCATAAGTTGGAGCTCTAATTGGCGTAGTGGGCTCAGAGTGCGCTTCGCCTTTCTTGCGGCACTCTGCTCCGCACTGGCCCTGGCCGGGCCGGCGGTTGCTCAGACCACTGGGACGATTCTGGGACAGGTGGCCGACCCGAGTGGTGCCGCGATCGTCGCCGCGGACGTGACCGCAGAGAACGTGGGTACCGGCGTGCTGCGTGAGACCGCGACCGACGAGACCGGATTCTACATATTCAACGCCCTGCCGACCGGCACCTACCAATTGACCGTCAGGTCCGAGGGATTCTCGGCCTACTCCCGGTCGGAGATCGAGGTGAGCGTCGCGCAGAACAGTCGCGCAGATGTTGAGATGACGGTCGGGTCGGTCACCGAGATCGTGGAAGTGGCGGCCGACGCGATTCGGGTCGACACCCGCGAAACCATGCTCGGCGCAACCATGGACAACGACCGAGTGCAGAACTTGCCTCTCAACGGCCGCAACGTTCTGCAGTTGGCGACCCTGCTGCCCGGCGTGGGGAGAAGCGTCTTGAGAACGACCATCCCTGACGGTCGCGGCGGCAACACGTTCAGCGTTTCCGGGAGCAGGATCAACGAGAACAACGTGCTGCTGGACGGTGCTTCTCTCTCGGGAGGGATGTGGAATCGGTCGCAGAACCTGCCCTCCCCCGACAGCCTTGGGGAGTTCCGCGCCATCACCAACACCTATAGCGCCGAGCACGGAAGGGCCTCGGGCGGCGTCTTTACGGCAGTCACGAAATCCGGGACGAACGACCTCCACGGCGGCGTTTGGGAGTTCCTCCGGAACGATGCGCTTAACGCCCGGACATTCTTCGCGCCCAGCAAGCCGCTGCTGCGGCAGAACCAGTTCGGCGGCAAGCTTGGCGGGCCGATCGTGCGCAACAAGACATTCTTGTTTGGCTCCTATCAGGGGCTTAGGATCAGGCAACAGTCGGTCATCACCAGCTTTCCCATCTCGTCGGCCGAAAGAGATGGCGACTTTTCCTCGGCGTCGGCGGCCGTGCTGGACCCGGACACGGGGATGCCGTTCGCGCAGAACAGGATTCCCGCTAGCCGCTTCGACCCCATGGCCGTCAACTACGCCAGGGAGTACCTCCCACTCCCGAACCAGCCGGACGGCCGCTCGATTGAGTTGCGGCCAAGGCCGAGCGATTCCGACCAATTCACCCTTAAGGGAGATCACAACTTCAGTGCAGGGCATCGCGCCACCTTCCGCTACTACCGGAACAAGGACATCAGCGACTACAGGGGCGGCATCAGTCCCGGGCTCGTCGGATCGGTGTTCAGCGTTGTGGACAGCTACACGGGCGCGAGCACCCACAATTTCAGCCCAACGTCCTTGGGCGAGTTTCGCGTCAGCTACACGACCGTGACGGCAGAGTCGACAAGCCCCAGGCAGGGCCAGTCGCCCCGAGACCTAGGTGGCAACTTCAACTACGACGGGCCGGTCACGGCCACGCCGGAGGTGAACATCGTGGGGCGGGGATTCGCCGCGGGCTCGTTCCCGGCCCGGCGCCCCGACAAGACGCTACAGATTGGAGGCAAGGTGTCTTGGATCAAGGGAAGGCACGCCCTGAAGATCGGAGCCGAGACGTATCAGCTGGTCGGGGGTGAGACCGCGCAGTTTCGCAGCGCTGGAGTCTTCACGTTCAACGGAAACTTCACGGAGCTGGCCGCGGCGGACTACATGCTGGGCAAGCCGTCCAATCTCCGCGCCCAGAGCACGATCCATAACGACACATTCACCAGCAACTACCATTTCTTCGTCCAAGACGACTTCAAGGTGTCGCCACGCCTCACCCTGAATCTTGGCCTGCGCTACGAAGTGCAGCCGCCGTGGGCTCAGAAGTTCGACTTTCAATCGACGATTCGCCCCGCAGCGCCGTGCTTTGGGAACTGCCAGCAATCAACAGTCTTTCCCGAAGCGGCCCCCGGCACGGTCTATCCCGGCGATCAGGGCGTAGCGCGTGGCCTCGTGAACACCGATATGAACAATCTTGCGCCCCGGGTGGGCATGGCGTGGGATGTGTCAGGGAATGGAAAGACCTCGGTGCGCGCTGCGTACGGCGTCTTCTACGCCTATATCGGCTACAACCAGTCGGCCGTGTCGCACGCGAGCCAGCCCTTCCTTCTGTCGGTCTTTCTCGCAGCTCCGCCCAGCTTCAACGACCCGTGGAGCGCCTCGTCCGACCCATTCCCCTATTCTCAGGACACCTTCAACTACGCGAACCCGGTTCGTCAGTACGCAATCAGTCCCGACTTTCGCGACGCGTATGTGCAGCAGTGGAACCTCAACATCCAGCAGCAGCTGGGCGACGACTGGTTTCTCCAAGTGGCCTACGTCGGAAAGAACTCCCACAAGCTGAACTATCCGCGCGAGGCCAACATGGCTCTCTGGCAGCCCGGTGCGACCGCCAGGAACATTCAGCAGCGCCGGCAGTTCCAGACCGAGTACTACGGCTCGGTGTCGTCACTGCACGCAGACGGAAACTCCACCTACAACGCCCTGCAACTGCTGCTTCAGAAGCGCTTTGCGCGAGGCTACACCCTGCAGACTTCCTACTCTTTCGGCAAGTCGCTTGATGACCGGTCGCGGTCAGTGCCCGGGCAGACCGGCCCGCAGAATCCGTTCGACCCCCACGCGGGCGAGAAGGCCCGCTCCGACTTTGACCAGAAGCACATCTTTTCCATGAACGGCATCTTGGATCTGCCATTCGGGCACGGCCGGAGGATCGGCGGAGGCTGGCACCCCGCGCTGAATGCGATTGCCGGAGGCTGGCGGTTGTCTGGTATCGTCCGGCTGCTCAGCGGCATTCCGCTGAGCGTCGTATCCGGGAGGGACTACGCGCTTGTCGGCGCGGGGCGGAACCTCGGGCCCCAGCGGCCTGATGTGGTCGGCGAGTGGAAGCTTCCCGGCGGGCGCTCCCGCGGCGAGACGATCGCGCGCTATTTCGACACGACGGCGTTCACGCGGAACGCGGGGCCGGGCAAGGAGGGCCAGTTCGGAAACGCCGGTCGGAACATCATCACCGGGACTGGGGACGTCGTGACTACGCTGGCCGTCCAGAAGCGCTTTCCGATGTGGGCTGAAGGTCACACGGTCGAGCTTCGCGGTGAGTTCTACGACCTGCTGAACCGGCCGAATCTCGGCAACCCGATCGGTAACTTGAGGTCTCCCGCGTTTGGAAGGATCACTAGAGCGGGGGGATCGAGGGTAGTCCAAGTGGCCCTGCGCTACGATTTCTAGCGATCGGCGCGAGACAGCACAGGTCCTCTTGGAGGAGATGCGCATGAGGGATGCGGCTCTGGATGGTGGCAGCCGAAGGCTGTCGCAGACCCCGCGCGCGGGATTCCTGCTGACGCTGGCCGTCGCAGCGGGTGCCGTCTCGGCGGCCTGCGGTGTTCCGTCTCGTCCCAACATCGTCTTCATCCTTGCCGACGACTTGGGGTACGGGGACCTCAGCTCTTACGGCGCGACGGCAATCCGAACCCCGAACATTGACCGCCTGGGCGAAGAGGGCGTGCTCTTCACTGATGCCCACAGCCCTTCCTCCGTCTGTACCCCGACCCGCTACAGCTTCCTGACGGGACGCTACTGCTGGCGGACGTGGCTGACACGAAGCGCCCTCAGCTCGGACGGGCCGTTGCTGATCGAAGAAGGCCGCCCGACGGTCGCGTCCCTTCTGCAGTCCGCCGGCTACTTCACGGCCCACATCGGCAAGTGGCACTTGGGCTTTGGCCGGGAAGAGGGCTATCACAAGAACCGGGAGGGACAGGGCACGCCCAATGCCTGGCGGAGCCGGACAGGCGGCCCAGACTGGAACGGGGAGCTAAGGCCAGGACCGCTCGAAGTTGGCTTCGACTACTTCTACGGGCTCCCGATCGTCAACAGTTATCCACCGTACGTCTTTGTCGAGAATCACCGGGTGGTCGGCCTGGATCCGGCCGATCCGATCGTCAAGATGGAATCCCGCTACTTGGGAATTATGGAAGGTGGCACGGCAGCGCGCTGGAATGACCACTCCCTGGCAGTGGACCTGACCGCGAAGATCGTCTCCCAATTGGAGATCCTCGCGAAGCGGCGGCAGCCATTCTTCCTGTACTATGCCCCCCACCAGCCCCACAGGCCATTCACCCCGAATGCCCGTTTCAGGGGGGCCAGTGAATTCGGCACGTATGGCGATTTCATCGCGGAGCTCGACTGGTCCGTTGGCGAGATTCTTGATGCCCTTGATCGCCTCGGTCTGGCGGCAAGCACGCTGGTGATCTTCTCGAGTGACAACGGCGGGCTCACGGCCCCGGAGTCCAGCAGGGCGCAACTTGGTGCCGGATACGGAGACGGCGAGACGGCGTACGCCGTGCCCGCTGTCGATCACCGCGCCAACGGCCCCGTCCTCCGCGGTGGCAAGGGGGATATCTGGGAGGGCGGGCACCGCGTTCCGTTCCTTGCCCGCTGGCCGGGAAAGATCAAGGCCGGGACGCGCTCGGCCGAGACCGTCACGCTGGCCGACATGATGGCAACATTTGCCGCCGTGGCCGGCGTAGAAGTGCCTCAGGGAGCCGGGCCTGACAGCTTCAACGTGCTTCCAGCGCTCGTCGGTGGCACGCTTGACAAATCTGCTGGTCGTCCCAGGGTGATGCACAGTGGTGGCAACGGCATGCTCGCGATCCGCAAAGGGCCGTGGAAACTCATCGACGGCCAAGGAGGGGGCGGGTACCAGGACGGCGAAGCGGAGGTTGGGGCCCCGCCGCAGCTCTACAACTTGGACGAGGATCTCGGCGAGACGCGGGACCTATACGCCCAAGAGCGCGAGACTGCCCTGAGGCTTCAAGAGGCGCTGCGCCGGATCAGGACGGAAGGACGCAGCCGATGACCGGCAGTCGCAAGCGCTACCGTGCTGATCGCCGCCGATTGCTGGCGGCCTCATTCTTCCTGTGCGCGCCGGCCATTCTCGCGGCAGCGAACCACCAGGGCATCCGGGCCGTCCTCGACAGTTCCTGCGTCGGCTGCCACGGCGGATCTGTGGCCGAGGCGGGCCTCAATCTCCAAGAGCTCGAATGGGACATTGCCGATCTCGACAATCGGCAGCGCTGGGTGCTCGTGCATGACCGCGTCTCGAAGGGTGAGATGCCGCCTGTTCCGGGCTTGATCTCGGTGGCGGACCGCGAGACGTTGGTTGGGGAGCTCTCGCGGGCAGTCATCTCTCTTGAGGCCGATGAGACCGGCCGGGACGGGCGCGCATCGATTCGGCGGCTGAATCGCGTCGAGTACCAGAACACGCTGCAGGACCTGCTGCGCCTGCGCTACTTGAACGTCGTCCAAGTGCTGCCCCGAGACGGCGAAGTGCACGGCTTTGCAAAGGTCGGCGAGGCGCTGGACATTTCAGGCGTGCAGGTCAACGCCTACCTCGACGCTGCCGAGATGGCCCTGCGGCTAGCTTTGGAGTTCCCGGCCGAGCGTCCAGCGGCGAAGGTCTCCCGCCACTACGCGCGCGCTCAGAAGGGCATGGTGGCCCTGAATGGCAACAGCCTGTGGAACCGCTGGTGGTTGGCGCTCGACGGCCTGGTAGTCAACGAAGAGCACTCATGGGAAAAAGAGCTCGAAGCTCGCACCGTCGGAGCGGCGGATCCTAAGAAGAGGGAGAGCGAGTCAGTCGCGATTTTTCGCGGGCCCTACCAGCCGTACCAGTACAACTTCAATCAGGGCCGCGTGGAGTACAGCGGCGACTACCGCGTGCGTGTGAAGCTGCGCTCAGTGCTGAGACAGACGGACATGGCAGAACCCGGCCCCAACCCGAGGTTCTTCCCCGAAGGGGACCCTACCGGAAAGTGGGACTTCCTGGAGCCCGTGGCCGACCGCGTCTATGAGGGCAAGCGCCCCGAGCCAGTCTCGTTCTACGCGATGTACACCGGGGGTGGCGCCGAGGGTTCCGTGAATCCAACCACCGATCATGTGCGGTTCCTCGCGACGGTCGAAGCGCCTCCCGACCGGCCCCGAACGCTACAGTTCGGGGCGTACTTGCGGCGGGGCGAGATTCTGCGGCCGGACACGATCGGGCTTCCCAGGCCGATGGTTCCGGCCCTGCCCGAGACAATCCAGCAATTCGATCCCGACGGTTTCCCGGGCGTGGCGTTCCACTGGGTCGAGATTGAGGGGCCGCTCGTGGAGCAGTGGCCTCCCGCGAGTTACGGAGCGCTGTTCGGAGATCTCCCCTTCCGGCAGGTCGAGGGTGTTCAACGGGTCGAGGCCATCTCGCGAGACCCAAGGGGAGACGCAGCGGCTCTGCTGCGGGAATTCATGGACCGGGCGTATCGGTACCCGCTCGACAAGCGAGAGGCCGAGGGCTTCTTCGCGATCGCCGACGGCCTGCTGGCGGAGGGCGTCCCGTTCACGGAGGCGATGATCACGACTTACGCCGCCGTGCTGTCCTCGCCGCGGTTCCTGTTCCTGAGCCAGGATCCGGGAAAGCTCGACGACTATGGCTTGGCAGAAAGGCTGGCGCTGTTCCTGACGGATGCTGGCCCGGACGAGGAATTGCTCGCCATGGCCAGCGCTGGCCAGCTGGGGGATTCGGAGGTGCTGCGAGATCAGGTTGACCGGCTTCTCGATCTCGGCCGGTCCGATCGATTCCTTCACGGCTTCCTGAATGACTGGCTGGGCCTGGATGAGATCCGCTTCACCGAGCCAGACCGCACCCTGTTCCCCGAGTACGCCGGGGACGACTGGCTCGTTGACTCGATGGTGGCCGAGACGCAGCTGTTCTTCGCGGACCTCGTGGCAAGGGACCTGCCGGCCCGCAACGTAGTGGATTCCGACTACACCTTTCTGAACGAGAGGCTCGCCAACCACTACGGCGTTGAGGGCATCAGGGGGCCCGCTCTCCGCCGCACGCCGCTCCCGGACGGGAATCCTCACGGCGGCATTCTCACCCAGGCTTCCGTGCTCAAGATCACGGCTAACGGAGCGGGCACATCGCCGGTAGTCCGCGGCACATGGGTCAAGGAGCGCATCGAGGGCGAGCCGCCGCCGCCGCCTCCGCCGGGCATTCCCGCGGTCGAGCCTGACACACGCGGGGCGACGACCATTCGCGAGTTGCTCGCGCGGCACCGTGACGACCGGGCATGCGCTGCCTGCCACGCGCGCATTGATCCGCCCGGCCTGGCGCTTGAGAATTTCGACGTCATGGGAGCGTGGCGCGAGAATTACCGCAGTCTCGGGGAGGGTGAGCGCGTGGAGGGCCGTGGCAGGAGTGGCAACAACTTCGTGTATTACATCGGCAAGGCGGTCGATGCGAGCGGCCAGCTTCGCGACGGGAGGGCCTTCCGCGACATCCACGGCTACAAGGCCCTGTTGCTCGCCGACGAGCGCAAGATTGCCCAGAACCTCGCCGAGCAACTGACGGTATACGCGACGGGGGCCCGCGTCCGCTTTTCCGACCGGGAAGAAATCGCCGCGATACTGGATCGAAGCGTCGGCTCCGAGTATGGAGTTCGTACAATAGTCCACGAGATTGTCCAGAGCCCACTGTTCCGGAGCAAGTGACGAGGGGGAACGCATGAGAGAGAGCCGCAGAGCCATTCCACGGCGCAGATTGCTGAAGGCCGGGGCTGTCGCTCTGGGCCTGCCTTGGTTCAAATCCGCAGCCAATTCCACGCGCAAGACTCCGCTGCGCATGCTGATGATCTGCCAAGATCTCGGCTTCATCCCTTCGCTGTTCTCCCCCACGGGCGAGGGCCGTGACTACAAGGCGTCCCCGTATCTCGAGTTGCTGTCCCAGCACCGAGAGCGATTCACGGTCTTCAGCGGACTCTCGCACCCGGAAGTCGACGGCTCTCACAAGTCGGACCAGAGCTTTCTGACGTCGGCACCCCACCCGGGACGCCTATCGTTCAGGAATACGATCTCAGTCGATCAGGTCGCGGCGAGCGAAATCGGGCACCTGACGCGCTTCCCGGCGCTGCCCCTGGCCGTGAACCACCCGAAGAGCCTCTCGTTCACACGGTCGGGCGTAGAGATTCCCGCGATAGAGAGCGCGTCGGCTCTGTTCCGCAAGATGTTCTTGCAGGGGGATTCGGAGACAGTCGAGCGAGAGGTGACCCGGCTGCGTCACCGCGGCAGCGTCCTCGACGCTGTTTCCCGACAGGCCCGCGACTTCCAGTCGAGGCTCGGTTCCCGTGACCAGCGGCGCTTGGACCAGTACCAGACGGCAGTGCGGGACTTGGAAAACCGCCTAGCGGATCAGCGGGAATGGGAGCGAAAGCCGAAGCCGCAGACCAGTCTTGAGGTCCCGGTCGACCCGCCGACGAAGTATGACTACATCAAGAAGCTGGACCTGATGTACCGCATGGTGAGGCTGGCGCTTGAGACGGACTCCACGCGGTTGGTCACGTTGTTCATCGCGGGTACGACGACGCCAGGCCTCACGCTGCCCAACGGAAAGCAATACCCCTGGTACCACGGCCTGACGCACCACAGCATGGACCAAGTGAAGCTGACGCAGCTCGAAGAAATCGAGATCGAACAGATGCGCATGCTGGGAGACCTGCTCGGCTCGCTGGACTCTGTCGAAGAGGAAGACGGCACGCTGCTCGACAACACCATGACGCTGTACGGCAGCAACCTCAGCGACGCGAATATCCATGACACGCGCAACCTGCCGATCATCCTCGCAGGGGGTGGCTTCCGCCACGGGCGACATATGGCTTACAACCTTGACAACAACACGCCGCTCTGCAATCTGTACGTCAGCATGCTGCAGCGGTTGGGGGTCGAGACGGATCAGTTCGGCTCTAGCACGGGAACTCTAGCCGAGCTCTGAGCGTTCGGTGTTGCCCGAAGAGGCATCCATCTCGATGGCGGCCACGAGCTTCGGGAGGGGGCCTGCTTGGGGCGGCAATCTGGCGGCCTAATGCGCGCACCCGGGACGGGGGTGGTCTTCGCGGCCGCATTCTTGGCGTCGGCATGTGCGCCGGGGCCAGCTCCGGGCGATCCGAACATTGTGCTGATCCTCGCAGACGATCTGGGGTATGGCGACCTCAGCTCTTACGGTGCAACACTGGTGCGGACTCCCAACATCGACCGCTTGGCCACCGAGGGAATGCAGTTTACTGACGCTCACACCGATGCGTCAACATGCACGCCGACTCGCTACGGACTCCTGACGGGCCGTTATTCCTGGCGGACATGGCTGAAGTACAGCGCCCTAAGCACAGACGCTCCACTGTTGATCGAGGCAGGTCGCATGACTTTGGCATCCTTGCTCAAGGCGGCCGGGTACAACACCTCGCTCGTTGGCAAGTGGCACTTGGGCTTCGGCCGCGAGGACGACTTCGCCCGAGACCGGCAAGGTCCGCCGAACGCATGGAGCAGTCGGACTGGCGGGCCGGACTGGAACGGAGAGCTAAAGCCTGGCCCGCTCGAGGTCGGATTCGACTACTTCTATGGAATCCCGGTCGCCAATAGCTTCCCGCCGTACGTGCTGGTGGAGAACCACCGTGTCGAAGGTCTACGGGAGGACAGTCCAATCGGCAGCATGGAGTCGGAGAACTACGGAGCTATGGAGGGAGGTGACGGCGCCCGCTGGAGACACGAGGATCTGGGTGATCAGCTGACCGCCAAAGCCGTGAATCAGTTGGAGCAGCTTGCCGGGAAGCGGGAGCCGTTCTTCTTGTATTACGCACCACATCAGCCGCACATACCGAACGAGCATCACCCCCGTTTCGATGGCACCAGTCCGATTGGCGCCCGCGGAGACTCAATCCACGAGCTGGACTGGTCAGTGGGGGAGGTGCTGACGGCGCTTGACCGGTTAGGGTTGGCGGAAGGCACGCTCGTAATCTTCACCAGCGACAACGGAGCGTCTCGCAGCGACGAGGAGGGTCACCGGCCGATGGGTCCTGTGATGCAAGGCCGGAAAGGCGATCTCTACGAGGGTGGCCACAGGGTGCCCTTCCTCGCGCGGTGGCCGGGCAGGATCGAAGAGGGCGCACGCTCTTCGGAAATGATCAGCCTGAATGACATGCTCGCCACGCTCGCGGCCTTGACCGGGCAAAAGCTCTCGCAGGGCGCAGGTCCTGACAGCTTCAACATCCTGCCCGCACTGTTGGGAGAGGAGTATCAGTCACCCCTACGTCCTTCTCTGGTCGTCACGGCCGGTGGCACGGGAAAGCGTGCGGTGCGCGAAGGAAAGTGGAAGCTCATCGATGGTCAGGGGAGTTTCGGTTACGCGCACTGGAGGGCACAGGAGAAGAGTCCCGGCCCTGATGATCCGAAAGGGCAGCTGTACGATCTGGAGAATGACATTGGCGAGCGGAACAACCTGTTCAGGCAACATCCCGATGTTGTGAGTCGTCTCAGGGACCTCTTGCAATCGATTACAGACGAAGGGGCGACCCGGACCCTATAAAGCGTTGGCTTAGAGCATGCTCCGCGCGCCCAGCCTTCTTGTGGTCCCGGGCGCCGAGCTAGAGCTGTCCTCCGATCTTCAGCAGTTGGGCGACGCTATCAGCCGGATCGGAACGGCTTGGCGTGCTTAGGTCTCTAGCGCCGATCTGCTTTCTCTATCCTTCCATGCCATGCCTGATCGCCCGGCGTCCGGGATCAGAGTGTTTCTTCGATGTGTGCCTGATGGCGTACTTGGTGCGGGAGAACGGCACAGACCACCCCAGATCGACTCCGAATTAGGTCGCCAGCAGTCGGTCGGCGGTTTCGGCTATGAGTCGGGGTAGCGGTGTGCTTGCCGCTTGCGGGGTAGTTGATCTCCCAACGCAGGGCCGGGTTCGGTGGCTCGCGGCGATTCAGTGAGCGACAAGGCGCCTCCCGCCCCGCAGCGTGCCGGTCCTCTTGTCTTTCAGCAGCACCTTCACCTCGTGCGTCGTCATCTCGTCGTCGATCAGGCCGGGGTAGTAGCCTACGACATACTCGGTCCGGGCCAGTTCCGCAACCGACTCTGTAACGCGGGATAGCGATCTCCAGTCCATCAAGTCGATTTCGTACTTGCGTCCGCCCGTCCGCCGACCAAGGCTTTGGAACTGGCCGGTATGGGCGTCGTAGTCCATTCTGGATAGCGCGGCGCGGCGCTTGGAGATGCTCTGGTCGATCCGCTTGGGTCCTGTGGGAATATGAGACACTTCTGGACCGGCAACCGTTACGGGATTGATGGAAATCCCCAACGTCCTGGCCGTTTGCACCACCCGGTCCGGTTTGAATCTGGTGGTGTCCAATCCGTCCGAGAAGACGAACAGCCTCCGTCTGGCGTTCCCTCCCCTCGCTGCTGCGTGGTGAAGCACATGGAACACAGACTGGTAGACACGGCTTTGGCCTTCCCTGGACAAGGCCAGCTGGTAGAGGGCTCGTACCAGTTCGGCGGGATCGCGAGTCGGTGCGGCGTACTGCTTGAGGGTGATCCCGAACCCGTACACTGAAACTAGAAAGTCCTCAGTCAAGGCGTCGAGGATACCCTTGCGGATCGCTTGGTCGTCCAACAGCCTCCACCTAGATACGCTGATGCTGACGTCAATCAGGAAGATGATCTCTTTCGGTACGCTGCGCCGCTGCGAGATCGCTTCGCCCTGAGCGCCGGAGGTCTCGACGAAGGCGATTTCTTGGCGTATCCCGTCTTCGAACACCTCAAAGTCCTCGGGGCCGAGTCCGGCCACCGCATTCCTTCCCTTCGACACATGAAGAGGCACGAGAACGAGGTTCGATTCGGCCTTGATGATTAGGCGGGGGTCTGCGTTCGCTGGCTCGGAGACCTGGGCAGTACTTGTCGCGGCGAGGATCAAGAGTCCCGCTGCTACCCTCACGACAGCGGAACGCGAGCTGTCGCAGCGAGCCGACCGCGTAGACGCAGGACAAGATGCCTTCGTTCGGGGCGTTGATGCACTCATAGTGGGTCAGCGCGAATTCCCGCAAGCAACCGGCTGCGGGGCAGTCCCAAACCAAGGGGCAGCAACTGGCAAGGGACAAGTAAGTCGGACGATGTTGGCTCGAACATCCTATCGGCAGACCTGCTGAGGTCGCTGCAGCGTCCGGACCAGCCCGCAACCGCGTCCGACATAGCGACGAAACGATCGAGATTCCCCGCTATCGACGGGCGAATCGGTGACGATGCTGTAGCCTCGCCGGTGGCGTCTTCTCTAGCCAACATGGGGCCAACCCCGTTTCGATCGCCCGACGACCTTGACCTCTAGAGGTCCTCACTCGTCCTGGCTGATCTGCTCCGACAACGCGGCGCTGAGGTTACGCGCCTCTGCAATCTGCTCGCTGGTCAGGCGTTCCCGCAGCTCATCCTTGAATCTGGCTGCCACGTTGGAGTCCTGACTGGCGGCAATGTCGTACCAAGCCAAGGCGCGAACCGAATCTTGGGCTACCCCTTGACCACGCTCGTACATGATGGCGACGGCGATCTGACCTCCTCGGTTCCCCTGATGGGCAGCCTTGAGAAACCACTCCGCAGCCTCAGCATCACTCTGCGGAACCCCACGGCCCCGCTGATACATGGATCCAATCGTCCACTGGGCTACCGCGAGACCTTGATCGGCGGCCTTGCGATACCATAGCGCCGCCTCCACATGGTCCTCGGTCACTCCTTGGCCGCTGTCGTACAGGGCACCGAGCAGCCATTGTGCTGTCGCGTCCCCCTGATCAGCGGCCTTGCGGTACCAGAGCGCGGATTGGGCATGGTCCCTCGGCAGGACCCGGCCTTCCTGGTATGCGATGCCGAGGCTCCGCTGGGCCCTAGCTTCACCGTTCTCGGCGGTCGCCCGAATCGATTCCAAGGCCTCTGCATCGAAGGACGTTCGAAGGTTGGGCGTTCCTGCCCTCAGCACATTCATTGATCGCGCTTGCGAAGCCGGTCTCGGATTCACTCCAACCACTCGACGTGCCGACTGGCCCTGACTGATCTGCTCCGACAGCGCGGCGCTCAGACTCCGCGCCTCGGCAATCTGCTCGGCGGTCATGCGTTCCTGGAGCTCGTCCTTGTACCTGGCAGCCACCTTGGAGTCCTGACTGATGGCAATCTCGTACCAAGCCAAGGCGCGAACGAGATCTTGAGCTACACCTTGACCCCGCTCGTACATGATGCCGACGGCGGCCTGGCCTCCTCGGTTCCCCTGAAGGGCAGACTTGAGAAACCACTCCGCGGCCTCCGCATCGTTCTTTGCAACCCCACGGCCTCGCTGGTACATGGATCCGACGGTCCACTGGGCTTGTGCAAGCCCCTGATCGGCGGCCTTGCGATACCAAAGCGCCGCCTCCACATGGTCCTCGGGCACACCCTGGCCGCTGTCGTACAAGGCACCGAGCAGCCATTGTGCTGTCGCATCCCCCTGATCGGCGGCCTTGCGGTACCAGAGAGCAGATTGGGCATGGTCCCTCGGCAGGACCCGTCCTTCTTGGTATGCGATGCCGAGCCTCCGCTGGGCCCTAACTTCACCGTTCACTGCGCCCTCCCGAATCGATTCCACGGCCTCTGCATCGAAGGACGTTCGAAGGTTGGGCGTTCCTGCCCTCAACACGACCATTGATCGCGCTTGCGAAGTCGGTCTCGGATCCCTTCCAATCTCTCGAGGTCCCGACTGGCCCTGACCGATCTGCTCCGACAACTCGGCGCCGAGACTCTGTGCCTCGGCAATTTGCTCGGCGGTCATACGCTCCTGAAGACGGTCCTTGAATCTCGCCGCCACTTTGGAGCCCTGACTGGCGGCAATCCCATACCAAGCCAATGCGCGAACGGAATCCTCCGCTACCCCTTGACCGCGCTCGTACAGCATGCCGACGGCGATTTGGCCTCCCCGGTTCCCCTGATGGGCAGCCTTGCGAAACCACTCCAACGCTTCCGCATCGTTCTGCTGGACTCCCCGACCCCGGTGGTACATGGACCCGATGGTCCATTGGGCTATTGCGTGAGCCTGATCAGCTGCCTTGCGATACCATTGCGCCGCCTCCACATGGTCCTCCGGAACACCCAAGCCGGTGTCGTACAGCGCACCGAGCAGCAATTGTGCTGTCGCGTCACCCTGGTCAGCAGCCTTGCGGTACCAGCCGGCGGATTGGACATGGTCCTGCGGCAGGAGCCGGCCTTCT
The DNA here is from genome assembly GCA_028819235.1 of Bryobacterales bacterium. Lineage (GTDB taxonomy): Bacteria > Acidobacteriota > Terriglobia > Bryobacterales > UBA6623 > VXMF01. The sequence continues at coordinate 51,721 of JAPPMC010000194.1, read as the reverse complement.
TGGTACGCGATGCCCAGTACTCGCTGGGCATTGGCTTCACCGTTCACTGCGGCCGTCCGAATCGCTTCCAAGGCCTCAGCATCCAATGAGGTTCGAGGTTTAGGCGCTCCTGCAGTGAGCACAGGCCTCGATCCCGCCTCCTCGGACCCTCCTGGATCTTGCCCAATCGCCCGAGGTGCCACCATCGCAATCGGCAGCGACGATAGAACGAGTGCCAACGTTGGGCACAGAGCGGTCCAGTTCATCTTTGTTTCCTCGCAGTTACTTCAACCGCCCAAATCGTCTGGGCCGCGTTGGTTCGGGAGCTAGGTGGGCCAGCCTTCCCCCGCCGGAATGCTCGCAGCTCCACGCGAGTCGCCCGTCCACGTACGTACGGATCACCGCAATGGCTCAAACCTTCGCGAAAGCGCTCTCTCACCGTTTGCGGAACACCTCAGTCCAATCTGACGGTCGTCAGGCTGCAAGAGTTGCACTCCCCGCCAGCCCGTGATGTCGAACAGGTCGGCGCCTGTGGCCTGCGCGTCACGCCGTACGAGGCTTCACCGTCGAGCCGAAGAGACCCGATTGCCCGGCCATATGCAAGTGACCGGCAAGGTCGCCCCGACTCCGTCCGATTGCTACGATTGCGATCTGGGCCGGCGGACAGCCTCCGCGCGGCGATCCCCGCAGTATTTCCCTTCTACCCGCCGGCGACAGCTTTCCTGCCGGCGGCGGGCTCCCTATGAGACCTCCTATGCTCACAATCAATCCCCAGGACGAGTTCTTGCCCCCTAGGCTGGAGGTCGCGGTCCGCGACCTGACCGAGCAGTGGGCGGCCTCCGACAATCTGGGACGCCTTTGGCGCGGCGACGCTACTCTTTGGACTTCGGCTGACGAGGGCGACTGGCTCGGGTGGCTCACTATCGCCACCGAACTGGCGGCAGCTACGGAGAGGCTTGAGGAGCTTGCCTCAGATGTCCGCGGACGATTCACAGATGCCGTGTTGCTCGGAATGGGTGGCTCAAGCCTCTGCCCGGAAGTGTTGCGTGAATGCTTCGGGCGGGTGGAGGGCTTTCCCGACTTCCGCATTCTCGACTCCACAGACCCCCAGCAGATACAGGACTGTATTGGTTCGATCCAGATCGAGTCGACGCTCTTCCTCTCGGCCAGCAAGTCCGGTTCGACCTTGGAGACTTCGCTGCTCACGGAATTCTTCTTCGGGTTGGTATCCCGGCGGATCGGCGCAGTGCGGGCTGGCTCGAGATTTGTAGCGATCACCGACCCAGGCTCTAGGCTGGGGGCTGTAGCCCGCAAGCGCGCGTTCTGGCGTGTCTCTCACGGCAAGCCGTCCATCGGCGGCCGCTATTCCGCTCTCTCGAACTTTGGGATGGTGCCAGCCGCTGCGATGGGGCTGGATGTCCCCCGCATCCTCAAGGGCGCGAGCGCAATGCAGGCCGAGTGCCGGCCCGCGTCCCCGGTCGAGGCGAATCCAGGATTGCGCCTGGGGCTCGCATTGGGGGCCGCCGCAGTCGCGGGACGCGACAAGCTGTGCCTGTCCTGCTCGCCAGGCATCGCTCCACTCGGAGCCTGGGTCGAACAGCTCATCGCAGAGTCGACCGGAAAACTGGGCCGTGGCATCCTACCAGTTGACGGCGCTTCCCTGAGGCCCTCCGACCATGGGGATGACTGCATCTTTGCGAGCGTCCAACTAGCCTCGGAAGGAGGCTCCGTCCAGAAATCAGCGCTGGACGAACTGCGGGCGGCGGGCCACCCGGTCATCAGAGTTCGCGTGCGAGACATGGCGAGTCTGGGGCAGGAGTTCTTCAGGTGGGAATTCGCCACTGCGGTGGCGGGGGCTGTTCTGGGCATCAATCCGTTCGACCAGCCCGACGTGGAGTCCAGCAAGGCCGCGACACGCGAGGTCGCCGAGGCCTACGAGGCCAGGGGCTCGCTTCCAATCGGGCAGCCATGGCTGCGAACCGAATGGGCCGCATTGCACGCAAGTCCGGCGCTGCTGAGCGCCGCCAGCCCGACCGACGCGCCCAGCAGTGTTCCCGCAGCTCTGCAAGAACTGGTCGCCAGCTTGCGGAAGGGCGACTACTTTGCCCTGCTGGCGTACGTCAACCGGACGCCGGAGACCGTAGCCCTCGCGGAGCGGATCCGCTCAAGGGTCGCCAGGCACTCGAGGGTGGCGGCCACATGCGGGTTCGGCCCTCGATTCCTGCATTCCACGGGCCAGATGCACAAGGGCGGGCCAAACACCGGCGTCTTCCTGCAGATCGGAGGCGTCGCCGGGCCCCAGCTGGCCGCCCCCGGTCGCGATCTCGACTTCGGCACAGTCAAGGAGGCTCAGGCCCTCGGAGACTTTGCCGTGCTCTGCCGCCTCGGGCGTCGTGCTCTGCGGCTCGACACCGGCGGGAATGCCGTCCAAGCCCTGCGACGCCTTGACGCCGCGGTCGAGCAAGCCCTTCAGTAGGACCGAGGCAAGCCGAGCTCCCTCTCCGCCAGATAGGTCAGGATGAGGTTGGTCGAGACCGGGGCGACTTGGTAAAGCCTGGTCTCCCGGAACTTGCGCTCGACGTCATAGTCGGTCGCGAAGCCGAAGCCTCCGTGGGTCTGTAGGCAAGCGTTCGCGGCTTCCCAAGATGCGTCCGCTGCCAACAGCTTGGCCATGTTGGCCTGCGCTCCGCACGGCTGGCCCGAGTCGTACAGCCTCGCAGCGTGGAAGCGCATCAGGTCTGCGGCCCGCACGTGGGCGTGCGCTAGGGCGAGAGGCAGCTGGATGCCCTGATTCTGCCCGATGGGACGGCCGAACACGACCCGCTCCCGGGCGTACCGACAGCCTGTCTTCAAGAACCAATCTCCGTCCCCGATGCACTCGGCCGCGATCAGGATCCGTTCGGCGTTCAGTCCGTCCAGCAGCGCCCGGAAGCCGGCGCCCTCGCGCCCAATGAGGTTCTTGGCGGGGACTTCGAGCCCGTCCAGGAAGACCTCGCAGGTGTGGTGGTTGAGCATCGTCCGAAGCGGTCGCACCTCGAGTCCGCGTCCGCGGGCCTCGTGCAGGTCGACAAGAAGTACTGAGATGCCGTCGGTCTTCTTCTCCACCTCGTCCGCGGGAGTTGTGCGCACAAGCAGCAGCATGAGGTCCGAGTGCTCGACGCGTGACGTAAACACTTTCTGTCCGTGGACCACGTACATGTCCCCGTGAAGCCGGGCCTTGGTCTGCAGCTGGGTCGTGTCCGACCCGGTCGTCGGCTCGGTGACCGCAAAGGCCTGAAGGCGCAGCCGTCCGGCCGCCAGCGCCGGAAGGTAGCGCTGGCGCTGCTCCTCGCTCCCGTGCCGCGTGATCACGTCCATGATGTACATCTGGGCGTGGCAGGCGGCGGCGTTCCCGCCGGATGCGTTGATGGCCTCCATGATCAGGCTGGCCTCGAGAATCCCCATCTCGGCTCCGCCATAGCGCTCCGGGATGAGCGCCGCCAGCCATCCGCCCTCGGTTAGCGCGCGCACGAGTTCGGAAGGATAGGCCCGCCGCTCGTCAAGATCGCGCCAGTATTCCCCGGGGAAGTCAGCGCACACCTCAAGGACTGCCCGGCGAATGGATCGCTGTTCCGGGGTCAGGCTTGGGGTCATGTGCCGGAGGCCCCGCGCTTGGGCACGAGGACGGTCCGCTTCAGGGTTAGCACTGTCTCGTTGCGCTGGTTGAGTCCCCGGCTCTCGACGTAGACAAGTCCCCTGTCGGGCTTGGTGCGCGACTCACGCAGCCCCGCGATTCGGCTCTCGGCATAGATTGTGTCCCCATGGAAGACGGGGCGGACGTGCTTCACTTCGCTGTAGTCCAGATTGGCGATCGCTTTGCCGCTGATGTCGGCGACGCTCATCCCAACGACGATGCTGAAGACCAGCGGCCCGACGACCAGCCGCTGCCCGTGCTGGGTCCCCGCCGCGTAGTGCGCGTCGATGTGAACGGGGTGCTGGTTCATCGTCAGCAGGGAGAACCAAGTGTCGTCCGCCTCCGATATCGTCCTTCCCGGCCAGTGCCGGAATTCCTGCCCTACCTCGAAGTCTTCGAAGTAGCGGCCGTATGGCAATGCAATCCCCTCACGTGGGCACGCCGGCGCCGACGGGCACACATTGCACATTATGGAATGCTGGTCGGTTCGATGGCCGGTCGCAGCGTGTCTCTCGAACCCGTTGACGCGAGCGGGCAACGGATCGAGTCGATCATTGCTCTCCGACTCCATCCTCTGGCGGGAGGATGACCGTAGCTGGAACCCGCTGTAGACTCAAGTCGATCTATCCGAGGCAGAGACGGTGACGGACCACTAGATGGACCTATCCTTGATCCGAAGCGTCCTTTATGTTCCCGGGGACAGCGCAAGGAAGCTCGCCCGCGCTGGCCAGATTCCGGCGGACGCTCTCATCGTGGACTGGGAGGACGCTGTCGCCGAGCCGTGCAAGGCTGACGCCCGCGCTGTCACGGCTCGGGCCTTCCCATCTTTGGCTGGCCGCGGTCGCCCCGTGCTCTTGCGTGTCAACACGTCGGGCTCGGAATGGGTCGCCCGGGACTGTGCCGCCGCGTCGACCATCTCGCCAGACGGCATTGTGGTCCCGAAATGCGAGACCGAGGAAGAAGTGCGGCGCATCCTCTCAAGACTGCCCGCCGACATCCCCATCCTTCCGTTGCTGGAGTCGCCGCTCGGAGTCCAGAACGCACCTGCCATTGCAGCCTGCTCGGAGCGCGTCGTGGCTCTCATGTTCGGTGCCGAGGACTACTCAGCGGCAACTCGGATCCAGCGTTCGCCAGGCGAGCCGGAACTGGTGTTCGCACGCGGGCAAGTGGTCAACGCGGCACGGGCATACGGGAGGGAAGTGTTCGACTCCCCGTTGATGCAGTTCCGCGATGCGGAAGCTGTGCAAGAGGCGGCCGGTCGCGGGCGCCGTGCGGGATTCACGGGCCAAGCGGCGATCCATCCCTCGCAGGTACCCCTGATCAACCAGGCCTACCAGCCTTCCGACGGCGAAGTTGCAGCTGCGCGATCGGTCCTCCGACGCTTCCGTGAGCATGGGGGTGGTGTCTACAGCGTCGGCGGGGCGCTGGAGGACTATCCGGCAGTGCGCGAGGCCCGCGCCGTCCTTGAACGCGCCCGGATCGCGGAATAAGGCGCGCTCGAGCCTTGACGAAGGCTCCGTTCCAACCCCAAGGGCGTCTTGGTCCGCCGAGGCGGGTTACACTCGCTCAAGATGCCCAAAGCCACCACAGTCCTGGACGTTGCTTCCCTTCTGCACCCGTTCACCGACCCGGCCACCCATGAGCGGCAGGGACCGTTGGTGATCCAGGAGGGGCGGGGGGCGTGCGTCTCGGACCAGAACGGGAACGAATACATCGAAGCAGCGTCGGGCCTGTGGTGCGCCTCGCTCGGGTTCAACGAGCCCAGACTGGCCGAGGCTGCCTATCGCCAGCTCCTGCGGCTGCCGTACATGCACCTGTTTGGCTCGCGCAGCCACTCGCCGGCCATCGAGCTCGCCCGGCGAATCCTTGACCTTGCTCCAGTGCCGATGTCGAAGGTCTTCTTCGCCAACTCCGGCTCGGAAGCGGCCGACACCGTCGTCAAGATGGTCTGGTTCTACAACAATGCCTTGGGAAGGCCCGCCAAGAAGAAGATCGTTGCCCGCGTCGACGGCTTTCACGGGTCGACGGTCGCCGCCGCCAGCCTGACGGGAATCTTCCGCAACCACCTGAAGTTCGACCTACCCATCGCCAACGTCATCCATGCTTCGCGGCCGCACTACTATCGCGGCGCGCTGCCCGGAGAGTCAGAGGAGGCTTACTCATCAAGGCTCGCAGAAGAGCTGGACACGCAGATTCTCGACGAGGGGCCGGACACTGTTGCAGCGATGATTGCGGAGCCGATGATGGGGGCTGGAGGCGTACTCCTGCCCCCGCGCGGTTACTTCGAGAAGATCCAACAGGTTACCGACAAGCACGACATGCTCTTCATCGCCGACGAGGTGATCTGTGGCTTTGGCCGCACGGGCAACATGTGGGGCTCGCAGACGTTCGGCATTCGCCCGGACGTTCTCACCATGGCCAAGCAGCTGTCCGCGGGGTATGCGCCGATCTCGGCCGTGGTCGTCAACGAGCGTGTGTACCGGGTCTTGCGCGAGGGCAGCGTCGACATCGGCTACTTTGCGCATGGCTTCACGTACAGCGGCCACCCGCTAAGCGCCGCCGTAGCCTTGGAGTGCCTAAAGATCTACGAGGAGCTGGACATCGTGGAGCGGGTCCGGCGTTTGGCGCCTCGTCTGCAGGACGGCCTGCGCAGCCGCTTCGAGGGCCATCCGCTAGTCGGGGAAGTGCGTGGCGTCGGCTTGGTCGGGGCTGTCGAACTGGTTCGGGACAAGGCCACCAAAGAGCCATTCGACCCCGGCAAGAAGGTTGGACTGCAATGCATGGCGTTTGCGATCAAGCGCGGCCTGATCGTGCGGGCGCTGGGGGACACGATGGCTTTCTCCCCACCACTGGTGATCGGAGAGAGTGAGATCGGGCTGATTCTTGATCGGTTAGAGCTCGCGCTCAATGACACGTTGAAGTGGCTCGGCCGCTGAACTGCCATACAGCCCGCGCCCTTTGCGGTGCATGCCTCGGCCACGCGGTCGGGTCGGAAGCCTGTACGCTCGCGCCGCCCTGCGTGCCTGGAAGTCTCACGTAACGACCGGGAGTTCGAAGGCGCCCACTCCCGAGCCATCTCGCGCTGAATCGAAGGGAAGTACCCAGAACGAATAGGTTGATGTCCTATTATTGTCGTATATTATCGCTCACCTAGTGAATATCCAACAATTAGTGCCGCGGCCAACACGGATGCACCAGATCCGCCAAGGGCTTGAGGAGTTTCCGGCTGTTGCCGTGCTCGGTGCCCGCCAAGTTGGTAAGACCACCTTGGCGAGGCTCTTGACCTCCGAGTGGGAGGGCCCGACGACAGTGTTCGATCTTGAGGAGTACGCCGCCCGCACGGCGCTCTCCGCTACGCCAGACCGACTCCTCCGTCGTCGAGAGGGCTTGGTCGTGTTGGATGAAGTGCAGCGCCTCCCGCGGCTGTTCGAGGTGCTGCGGCCGATCTGCGACGATCCTGCCCGGCGCTGCGTCTTCCTGCTGCTCGGCAGCGCGTCCTCGGACTTGGTGAAGGGCCTGTCGGAGTCGCTTGCAGGGCGGGTTCGCTTCCTGGACGTCGCCGGGCTGTCGTTGGCCGAGGTCGGTCCAGAGAGCCAAGACAAGCTGTGGATGAGAGGCGGGTTCCCGCGGGCCTTTCTCGCATCGTCTTCGGCGTCTTGGGTCCGCTGGATGGAGTCGTTCAGTCGCACGTTCGTTGAGAGGGACATCCCAAGCCTCGCCCCGCGCGTGCCACCCGAGAACTTGAACCGGTTCTGGCGCATGCTCGCCCACCGGCACGGACAGGTCTGGAACGCCTCTGCCGTCGCCCGATCAATGGATGTGAGGCCGGCCGCTGCAAACCGCTACCGCGACCTCCTTGCTGGTACTTTCATGGCCCGGGTGCTGCTGCCGTGGTTCGAGAACCTCGGCAAACGGCTCGTCAAGTCGCCGAGGGTCTTCCTGCGCGACAGCGGTGTTCTGCATTACTTGCTCGGGCTGGAAGATTTGGACGAACTCGCAATGCATCCGCACTATGGGGCGAGTTGGGAGGGGTTCGCATTGGAACAGGTGCTCATTGCCCATGGACAACCTCAGGCGTACTACTACCGGACGCAGCGCGGAGCAGAACTCGACCTGCTGCTGCTGCGGCGAGGACACAGGTGGGGCTTCGAGTTCAAGTGCACGGACGCGCCCCGGACCACGAAGTCCATGCGCGTTGCCATCAAGGATCTGGGGCTCCGGCATCTCTGGGTCGTCTATCCCGGGGACTTGGAGTACCAGTTGGCAGAGAAGATCACAGCATTGCCGTTGGTTCGTATCCACCGCCTTGAATTGCATCGCGACGGATAATGCCAGCCACTTGGATGGGCGCAATCGCAGTGTTCACAGCGACGTCGTCGAGCTAGTTGCCAGAGAAAGCCAGCGCCGCCGGCGTCTGAGTGGTCTTGGCGATTGACGGCTCCGGTGAAACCTGAGAATCAGCCGCAAGAGCCCAGCGCGAGTGCCCGTGGACCGCGTGAGTGGTTGGAGGGCCACCGTGTGCCTCCGAGGTGTATGGAGCAGTTGGGGGGTGCTTTCGTCGTACGTTCCCAAGGATTCAAGGGTTGGATTGGAGAGACGGGCACGCCGACCACGACTTGGAGGCGCTTCAGGCCCGGTTTGCATTCCGACATGCAACGGCGCATCCTGAGGTGCAGACCGCGCATGGAGAGCGCGCGAGGACGATGCGGCTGTTTGCGTACAAAATGACACATGACAGCGGATTCGCTCCGAATCCGTTCTGGGGCTTCCTGACGCTCGCGACTTGCAAGCCAGGGATCCGTAGGAGCAAGTGCGAAGGCGACTGGGTTGCCGGGTTCACTTCCAAGGCTCTCTGCGGTCACCCTCCTGGCGAGGAGAGACTCGTGTTCCTGATGCAGGTCGACGAGAAAGTCGCCTTGGCGGACTACTTCCGTGATGGTCGGTTCCAGTCCAGAATCCCTCGCAATGATCCGGTCGCGAAAGTGTACAGGTGCGGAGACAACATCTACAGACCCCTTGTTCCGCACGCTACCGACACGAATGAATTCGAGCAGTTGCCCAACGGCCATCACGGAGCCAGTGAGAAGGCTCGTGACCTAGGAGGGATGTATGCCTTGATCGCGACGCGGTTCGCCTACTTCGGGGCCGAGCCGCTGCGAATCCCTAGCAACTTGCGCCCCGACGTCCCACGCGGTCAATCCAGCCAAGGGACGCGGACGCATGATTCGGAGAGGGCCAAGCGCTTCATTGACTACGTCTTCGATGTTGCGAAAGCCCCTGTGATGGCCCGTCCTCATCAGTGGCCTCGCGCGGACGCTAGCTGGCACAGGCAGGATGCCGATGTTCCCGATCAGGAGAACACCCGTGTTGAGGATGTCTCGCAAAGATCTGGAGGGCTCTCAGGGTCTTGCGGACGACGCCCGCGCTGTCCCCGAACATGCTAGACGGGAGTCTCAGCGGTCTGTCTTGCCGACCTCGGCCTATCTGATGTTGCGCCTTTGGACCTCTCGGAAGCGGGACTGAGTGCTCGACCGCTGATATCGTGTTCTTGCTTGGGCTGGACGGCCCACGCCCGCCGGGGTTGGTGAGGCGCCAGCGCCGTCTGTGCCTTGGCCGGACTCGGACCAATCCGCTAACTCGTTGGGCGCATGTCGGGCCAAGCGTTCGCTGAACAGCCATCCATCAATTCGCCCCCCCTCCCAGCGTGCGCCCTCGGGCCTGCGGTCAACCGTGCAATCGCGACAGCCGTCACTTGCGCGGGCCTGGCGGCGCGACTCCTGACCGCCGCCCCGGTCGTAGTCTCAGATCCGCATAGGCACTCCGACTGGCCGTCTGAGGTGCCGATACGCCGGATCGGACGCAACAACGTCATTCTCACCGTGCCCGCCGGCCAGTCGCTGGGGGGCTGTGCTTTAGTGGCAAGCCACTCGTGTCGGATCCGAGGGGTCTCGTACACTTGATCCGCCAAGTGGGGCGCGAGCGGGAGCGTGAGTGCGGGCTTTCGCCATCCCGGTGATCACTCGCTCTTGGATCCCTGGAAGCACGGCGGGCCCCTTTGCCATACTGGACACGTCGCAGCATGGCGGGAACTGACCGAGCCGGGGGTGTCGGCGAGGAGCGCCGCAGCATGGAGGCTCTCATCCGGCGCGCTGCTGAGCGCTCAGCCAAGCTCACGGCCGATCTTGCTGCGGGGCGTGACTCCCGTGGGAGGCCGCTGCCTCCCCAGCCTCACTGGCACGTCGCAGAATACGTCGGCTGCATCGAGAACGGTCGGGACGACGACGAGCGCTACCGCATGCTGATCTCCGACCTGCCGCGCCGGTTCCACCAGTCCACGCGGGACAGGCAGGAATTCGCCCTCCGCAGGCCGCCCCGGCTCACGCACACCAATTGGGACGCGCTGCTGGCGGCCACGGCGGAGCACATAGCCATCACGCACGACCATCCCGTGCCGCCGTGGTGCGACGATCCACGGCGATTCCTGGACATGATCTGGGTGCCGCTGCCCGTCTTCGGCGGGTTTCGCATCTGGGACTACGCCGAGACTCCAGGAGCCTTCCTCCGGCACGGCGTGATCATCGGGGGAAGCGAGTTCGGGGAGCGAGAGGGTGAGCGCGAGTATGGAGCCGTTTTCCGTCGATACCCTGGAGGCCGCCTTTCGTGAATTGTCCGAAGAGTTACGGTTCCGCCGAGCGCGGGCGCACATCTACATAATCGGCGGCGCGGCCATCGCGCTCGGCTTCGACAATCGTCGGTTAACGGTCGACATTGATGCCGTCGTGGAGGCCGGGCACGGCCACCTCATGGAGGCGGTGAGCAAAATCGCGTATCGGCATCGCTGGCCCTCTACATGGCTGAATGAGCAAGCGGTAATGGCCGTGCCCCGCCGCACCGATCACTTGGCCCAGACGGTGTATGCGGACCGCAACCTGACCGTGACGGGCGCTTCCGCCAAACACCTTCTGGCCATGAAGGTGCGCGCCGGACGGCCCAAGGACGCCGGGGATATTGCGTTTCTGGCGGAGCGCTTGGAGTTGCACGAGGCCAGGCAGGTCTGGGACCTGCATGACCAAGTCTTCCCTGACGCCCCTCCGCGGCGGAAGAATTTTCAGAATGCAGCGGGCATCTTGGCTCGCCTCTGGCCTGCCGACCGCTCCATGGACGGCGACAACCGCTACGGGCACTTGGAAGGCCGCAACGCGGGTCGCGGGGGATTACGCCACTGATTGGCTGCCCCGGTCTCTGATTCCTGGCAATCGTCGAACAAGGTGTGTCGCGCTTCTGGCGACGAGGCAGCTGAGGATGGGGTTGAGCGGGGGGCCGTTCGAAGCGAACTTCAAGAGTGACCACTGCCTTCAACTTCCCGCTCGAGCAACTGGGGCGGACTCTTGGAGGGGAGGGGGCACGCGGCGATTGAGCCCGGCCGCCGGGGGCGACCGGCGCGACACTCAGGGCCTAGCCGCCCGCCGGCCCCTGCCTACGGTCGATTCGGGCTGCCGTGGTCGGCGCGGTCTGGTTCGGATCGCACTTGGGAAGTCTTCCAGCGCCAGTCGTGGCGATTCTGGTGGCACCGCGCTCGCCAAGACCCGCCAGCAACTTGGGACGTGACCTTGAATCGGGCCAGCGCAAATCGGCCCGATTTCGGATTCGGGCTCCGCAGGCCACCGCTCCCAGCGCCAAAAAAGCGACAGGCGATGTAGCCAGCGGAGCCCCGGCCAAGGCAGGCGTTACCGTGTCCGATTCGGGCAGCCGCGGGCCAGCGCAACGCCCCGCCAGACCCTCTGACCGGAGCCTGAGCGACACATCATGAATGATATCTGCGATGTGAAGCAGTATATCTGTACATCCTAAAGTCAGAAATAGGATGCCTCTGGCATATGCAGATATCCTGAAATGCGGCTGTCACGTCTACGCCTCCGCCTCCGCATGCCACGATTACCGGAAATCAGTGACTACGTGGGCGAACTCGGCCCTATTTCGCAAGATCCGCCAATCCGGATCGCCAACCCGATCTTCCGCGAGGTTGTAGCGCGGTAGCTCAGACTCGCTCTTCGGGAGAGGTTGCCAGTGGACCCTGCACGGTATCGCAACCCGGACGGGTCGCTCCGACTCAGTTTGCTGATCGAGCATTCTCAGCAGTTCTTCAGCGAGCATTCCGAACACTCGACAAGCAGTTCCGGTACGTATAGGCCGGGCCCCAACTGGACTTGCAGGCCTTTCTGAAAGGTGTGATCGACAGTGTCGGGCATGTCGACCGTGAGTATGGTTTGGGTCGTGGGCGGACCGACCCTTCCACCCGCTGGCCTGTCGCCGACGGGCCAACCCTCCGGTACGTCGTCGGATGCAAGGTGTTGCTAAGCGGGCGCCGCCTCAAGAGCTTGGTGGCGGAGTGGACCGCCTAGCTTGTGCGATACATGGACCGCTACCGGGCGGACTCAGGGCACCCCATCGTCTTCGACCTTCGCGATGGCATCTCGTGGGCGCAGGATGCACTCTGCCGCGAGGAGACGGCACCGGCGAGGTCGGTTACCGTCTGGGGAGTGTGATGACAATGGCGCGACAGGCTTGATACAAGCGGCCGATTGTCGAGGGATGGCGTCGTGTGCATTGACTCTTGTGGGGCGGTTGCCGCGGCATCCGCACAGACAGCGTTCCCGACGGCCTGTTCCCAGGAGAGGCCCTTCCCGGAGGAATGGTAAGTGCCCGGCGAGTGGGGCTCCGCAGACCTCCGCCGATTTGATGTCGAACTGTCGGACTGTCTTGGAGCCCGCCCGGCTTGCCCGATCGTTGATATCGTGTTCTTGCTCGGTCTCAACTGCCCACCTCCGCCACGTTTGCTGAGTCGCCAGCCCCTTTCGCGACTTGGCACGGCTCCGAGCCATCCGGCAGAACTTTGGGCTTCATGTAGTTCCGGGCCTTCACTGAACACTCATGCGCCAATTCGCCCCACTCCCAGCGCGCGCCTTCGGACCTGCGGTCGCACGTGCGATCGCGACAGCCGTCACTTGCGCGGGCTTGGCGGCACAAATCCTGACCGCCGCCCCGGTCGTAGTCTCAGATCCCCATAGGCACTCCGACTGGCCGTCTGCGGACTTTGCCCGGAATGGCGATCTCTGGGTCGCCTGGATCGAGTATGACGGCTCAGGATCTGACGAGGTCAAGGTCCGCCGTCGATCCGGTTCTCAGTGGGAGGAGCCGATGACCGTCAGTACCGGACCCGGAGACTACCTTCAGACCGAGTTGGCGGTCAGGCCCGATGGACGAGTGTGGGTCGTATGGGCGGCTCAGGTCGACGGAAACTTCGACCTGTACGCGCGGGCCTGGCGGTCAGGGCAGTGGACGGCCGTGGAGCGCCTGACCTCAGATCCCCAGTCCGACTTCCACCCCCGATTGCTGGCGGATGCGCGGGGAAATCTGTTTCTGGTTTGGCAGTCGTTCCGCTCCGGCGATTCGAACATCTACATCAAGGCCCACGACGGTACTCGCTGGTCCCAAACCGTGCCCATCACTTCGCACGAGGCCAATGACTGGCGCCCGGACGCGGCGCTAGACGCCGAGGGACGCCTCTTCATCGTGTACGACACCTACCGCCACGGAGACTATGACGTCTACCTCAGGATCCTGAGCGACGGCCTCCTGTCTCGGGAACACCCGATTACCGACTCGCCACGGTTCGAAGCCCGGGCGTCAGTCGCCGTGGACGGCGAGGGCCGTGCTTGGATCGCATGGGATGACCAAGGTCCGGGCTGGGGGCTGGACCAGCCCATTTGGTCAAGGGAGGCTAGGCGGGGAGATTGGGGGCCGCCGCCTCCTTGGAGCGTTGATGGATCGGTTGGCCAGCTGGTCAGCATGCGCTACACGCAGAAGATTGGTGTCGCGGTGTTCGCTGGCGGGCGGCGGTGGGCCCCCGCCGGCGGTCTCGAGGATTCCATGGATCCGCAGTTTGCCCTTTCCTACGAAGTCCCGCAGATGGTCATTGACTCGGGCGGATCTCCGCGGCTGTTTCTCCGCCGCTGGGTGCCCCGAGACGATGGGGGAAGCATGAAGGAACGCCCCGCGGCGTGGAACATTCACTCCATGGTCTACAGCGATGACCGCTGGACGGAACCGCAGCGAGTGCAGCACAGCGCCGGCAGCAACGACCAGCGGATCGCAGTGGCGCGAGACCCAGGCGGGCAGCTCTGGATTGCCTATCCCTCCGACGACCGCTGGCAGCCAGACGAGCCCGTGGTTCCGCACAACGTTCGCTCCCTCGGGAAGATTCGGGTCGCGGAAGGTGGGGCGTCGGCCCCGGCCCAACAGCGGTTGGTGCTCGCCGAACCCGTCACCGAGGGACGGCCGTACCAGAGGACGGCCTGGCCCGACCGGCGCAGGTCCGTGGCCGCAGGGTCCAAGCGCTACCAGCTCTATTGGGGAGATCTCCACCGGCACACCGAGATCAGCGCTGACGGCGGATTCGACGGGACCCTGTGGGACTTGTACCGCTACGCCCTAGACGCCGCCGAGCTGGACTTCATCGCCAGCACGGACCATTACTACGGGGCTAACGGCCTAAAGGACGACCCCGAAGATCGGGGATACGACTGGTGGCGCACTCAGAAGCTCGCCGACGCCTTCTACGTGCGAGGACGCCTCGCACCACTGTTCGGGTACGAGCGCTCCATCCGCTGGCCATACGGGCACCGCAACATCATCCACCTTGAGCGGGGCGCTCCTGCGCTAAACCGAACGATCGACCGTAATCGCGAGAGCGAAGACTTCCCAAGGGAGCCAGAAGAGCTGCGCCTGTGGGAGCGCCTGCGAGGACAGCAGGTGTTGAGCATCCCACACACGACAGCTGCGGGCGGCGGTACCAACTTCGCCTTCAACGACCCAGCTCTAGAGCCACTCCTCGAGATCTACCAAGGGTGCCGGCTGAGTTACGAGGCCTTCGGTGCTCCGCGGGCCGCCTCGTCCGAACGGCACTCGGCCGGATTCGCCCAAAGCGCTCTTGCCAAGGGTTACAAGATCGGCTTCATCGCCTCGTCGGACCACCGCTCAACCCACATCTCCTATGCAGCCGTCTACGCTGAAGAGCCTACCCGCGAGGCGATCTTCCGCGCGCTACAGCAGCGCCACGCCTATGCCGCCACAGACAACATCGTGGTTGACGTGAGGGTCGGCGATGCCATTATGGGCGATTCGGTCACGACTCGAGAGTCGCCGGCCGTCCAAGTGGCCGTGCGCGGAACGGGTCCGATCCACAAGATCCAGATCATCAAGAACAACGCATACGTATATGAAGCTGGTCCCTCGGACAGGTCCGTTTCCTTCGTTTACAGGGACGGGGATGCGCAGCCCGGTGAGAGTTACTACTACGTCCGGATCCAGCAGGAAGACGGGCAAATGGCTTGGGCCTCGCCGATCTGGGTGAATTACAGGCCCAAGTAACCTGTCGGGCTGCCTCGCGGCACCGACTCCAGATTGCCGGAGAGGCTGACCGGCACAGCAATGTTGCCCGGAGCGTGCAGTGTCGGCTGGCCGCCACCCTTGCTGCCCGTGTTCCACATCTCCGGCCATCGAAGGGGCGACGGGCATTGTCGGTGGAGTCAGGCCTTATCGCAGATGGCGTGTGACTCTTGGGCCTAGGACGTTCCGAAGCCAGACCTAGCCGCAGGTAGAGTGTCTGAGCCCCGCATGGCGTCATTGTTCGTCATCCGTAGTCAGTCGCACGCGGTCAAGGGACAGCGGCCCCCGTGCTCGGCAAGGCCGCTCTTACTCACCGAGGTTGTATGCTGGCGTGGAAAGGAGCTGGCGTGAAGCTGGCTCCGGTGTCTTGGCAGTGGCGTCTGGTTCGACACAATACTCGGCAGTGCCCGCGCCGGTGGCCGGAGCGGTGGCAAGCGAGCCCGACGCGCTCGAGTACCCGGGCAGGCACTGGATCGCGCAGAGCCTCTGGCACGGTGACGCTGTCGCGCAGGCCAGGACGGCGTTGCGGCAGCATTTCAGGAAGCGCGACGATGTGCTGGTGGCCATGGAGTTGGCGGTGTACTTCGAGCACGGAGACGAGGAGACTTGGCTGCAGCCGGACGTGCTGGTGGTCTTCGGCGTGGAGCGTGGGAGGGAGCGCAGCTCGTACAAGGTTTGGGAGGAACGCAAGGCCCCGGACTTTGTCCTGGAGGTGGCGTCGCCGTCGACCGCAGACAGAGACGCGCTGGACAAAGCGCGGAAGTACGCCAGCATCGGTGTTCTCGAGTACTGGCGGCTCGACCCGCAAGGGACAATCCTGGAGGCGCCGTTGGAAGGCTACCGCGCCAAGGGGCACCGCTATCGCTGGGTGGAGGAGGTCGAAGGCACGGGCGGGGTCGGGTACCTGCGGAGCAGGGTGCTGGGATTGGACCTGCGCGCCGAGAGTCGGAACGGGGCGACGGTGCTGGTGATTCGCGACCCGGAGACAGGGGAAGAGTTCGACGGTGCGCTGGAGGGACCCGAGCGTCGGCGGAGGCTTGCGGAGGATCGGGCGAGCGTCGCAGAGGATCGGGCCAAGGTCGCGAAGGAGCAGCTGACCGCCGCAAGGGACGAAGCGAGGGCCGCCAAGGACGAAGCGAGGGCTGCCAAGGACGAAGCGAGGGCTGCGAAGGACGAAGCGAGAGCCGCGCAGGAGGAAGCGAGGGCCGCGCAGGATCGGGCGAGCGTGGCGGAGAAGAGAATCCAGATGCTGGAGCAGCAACTCCGAGACCTTAGCGGCCAAGCCCGTCCGACGAGGCGAAATCCCTAGCGTCGAGCCCCCTTTGCCCAAGGAAGCCCTTAGGCGACCCGGGCGAGCGGGAAGTCCGCAGCCGGACTCGCTCATTCCACCGGCTTGCCATCCTGCCCTGACAATCATCGAGGCCTTGCTGCAAGGCCCGGGTGTCCCAATCCAGCGGCTGGAGGCCCACGCAGCCGCACTGACCCTGGAGAATCGTCTCCCTCCGGTCCACACATCATCCCGAATCGACCGGCCCGAAACCGTCGCCCAGTCACAGCCGCTGCCTGCCGCAGCGGCTTAGGCAGCCACCTTCAACGCAAGAACCGCTCCTAGAGTGCGGCAAGCAGAGATCCACTTCCTCGCTGTCGAGGGGATTGCGGGAGACCTGCAAGGGAAAGCGCAGGACTGCACTCGGTCGCTCCAGCCCGTTGGCCTTGCCGATGTCAAGGCGGCCCAAAGGTCGAGACTGCGACATCGACCGTTAGCCCATGTCATTAACTCTGTTGCTCGCCAGCGGGGCCAGGGCGTCGTAGATCGTCGAGAGGCATTGTAGGCGCGTTCTCCCAGACCGCAAAGTGTGCCCCTTGAGCGCCGGGCCGCAGGTTTCGCCGTTACAATCACCGGCATATGGGACATCTCCGACTTGCCGCGCTCCTACCCGTGCTGATCGCGGGTCTCCCGGGACAGTTCTACGAGCCTCCCTCGGAGCCATCGCGCAATTGGCTCCCTGTTCCGATGACGTTTCCAAGCAAGATCACGGCGGACACGATCGAAAACGCCGAGCGGCCCGCAATCGCGCGCTTGGACGACGGGTCGGTGTGGATCGCGTGGACATCGTGTCGGCCGAAGACCGAGAAGTGGCCCGTTGAAGATCCCGACATCGCTGCTTGGAGCTGGCCAGACGACGGACAGGACTCGGTCTTCGCACGCCGCTTCGACGGGCGCGACTGGCATGACGAGGTAACCGTGAGCGAAGTGCCCGGAGTGAACCACCGCCCGGCGCTGATCGCTCGTGGGAATGAGCTTCGGGTCGTTTGGACGGCACGCCGGAGGGGGGCTTGGGCCGCATTTGAGAGGGTGCACGATGGGCGCTCGTGGTCTCCGGAGCGCGAAATCCCGGGAACGGCCGGAGCGCTTGAGATACGTGCGGCTCCGCTGCCTTCGGGGCAGGGTGTCGCTGTCATCCGCAAGTTGGCCCCTCCCCGCATCGAACTCAATGCACTCGTCCTGGATGGAGACGGGTGGGGACAGCCCATTCGTCTGGACGACGGTGAAGGTCGTTGCTTTCGCCCGCACATCCTAGCGTTGGGGGACGGGGCGTGGAGGGTTGCGTGGGACGAAGAAAGAGACGGCAATTACGACGTCTACGCGCGCTCGGCGGGAGGGCCCGTCGAGCGGCTGACGTCTTCGCGGCTATGGGACACGGCACCGTCCCAAGCGCGCGGCCCAGACGGTCGGGTCTGGGTGGCGTGGGAGCGGCGGGAGACCGTGGGCGGGCGGTTCGCATACCGCGGCCGGAGCATCTTTGCGAAGGTACTGGGCGATAACGGCTGGGAGTGGGCGCCGTCGCCGTTCGAGCAATCGGCGGATCCCGGCCGCCTCACCCGGCATTCGCCGTATTGGGCGGCCCACGCCATGAGCGAGGAGCGATACCCCCAGCTGCTCTCGCGCCAGAACGGCGACATGTGGCTCTTCTGGCTCGGAGGCGGTCGCATGTCCAGCGTTTCCTTCTCCGGGCGCGTGCTCAGGGCAGGAAAGTGGTCCGAGCCCAAGCTGCTCTTCCATGACCCCAATCCGTATACCGCCTTCCAGCTGCCGTCCGTCCGGACGGGCGTCGATCTTGCGTCAAGCGGGAGGGGACCCTACCAAGTGCCCCTCGCAAACCAGCTTGTCACAGCGCTCGACGACGGGGGCGGATGGCTCTGGACCGCGTATGAGGTGCCGAGGCGTCGGCACATTGCTGACCGCCTATGGGCGTTCGACATCACCCAAAGGCCGGGAGGTTACGGAGCCGACATATACTCGCACCGCATTGACCTGGATGAGCGGCGGGCCCGGTTCGCTGAAGTCATAGACGAGCAGGGTCCCATTCAGGCGCTGCGACCGCGCGAATACATCCGAGAGAGTCCAAGGTCGCTCGATGTTGGCGGTGAGCGATACCGCTTGGTCTGGGGCGACATGCACGGCCACACCGAGAACGACGGCATCGGTACCTTCGACATGTACTACGCGCACGGCCTGTTCGTCACAGGCATGGACTTCGTGGCCTCGTCGAACCACGACTTCACTCCCGACTTCCTCACCCAGTCCGAGTGGGCGGAAGTGCAGGCCCTCGCAGGGGTCTACGAGGAGGCGCCGGGGCGAGTCGCACTAAGTGGGTGGGAGTGGACCACCGAGAGTCAAGACGAGCGCGGCGGCCACCGCGCGATGTACTTCCGCAATGACAACGCTCCCATCTTCCGGTCGACGACCGTCACCTCGAACACGGTATTCAAGCTCTTCTCGCTAATCCGCCCTTGGGACGTCATCCTGCAGCCGCACCACAACGACTGGACTGGCTACGACTCCGAACTCCAGCCGGTCTTCGAGATCACTTCCGCGTGGCGCGAGGCCCGGGAGGAGGCCGTCGAGTTCAAGGACCAGGGCCCGGTGTCGGCGGTTTGGGAGGCCTTGGAGCGCGGGTATCGCATCGGCTTCGTCGGGTCAGGCGACTCGCACTGGATGGGCACGGGCGAGGACAACGGGATCACAGGAGCCTACGTGAAGGATCTGACTCGTGACGGGGTTTTTGAAGCGATTCGCTCGAGAAGGGTCTTCGCTTCGACCGGCGGCCGCTTCCTGATCGATTTCAGGGTGAACGGTGCCTTCATCGGGACTTCGGTCAACGTGGGCAGGGCTGATCCGCTGCTAATTCAGGTCCGGGTTGAGAGCGGGACGCCGGCAGAACTGATCGAGGTGGTCAAGGACCACAAGGTAGTCCACGCCACACGGGCTGAGGGCGAGGCCACCGAGTTCGAGTTTCTTGACCGGTCGGGGCCGCGGCCCGACGGCAGGCCCAGCTACTGCTATCTGCGCGTCCGCCGAGCCGACCAGCAGTACGCCTGGGTCAGTCCGGTCTGGGTGGACTGGGAGTAGATCAACCGGCGGCGAAGCTGGGCCCATCGGCCCATGCCGTCCGCTCCCCGGAATCGTCACGCCCTTGGGCCGTCAGCGCTGCTTGCGGCCCACCACCACTGAGATGGGACCCTGGGACCACACACATTCGGGCTCGAGTCCCGCGTCCGCCACGGCCGAGAGCTCTTCTTCAAGGGGGAAATACGTATCTTCTTCGGCCCACTGCTCTAAGTTCCGGTAGCCCTCTTCCTCGGTGATGCCATTCGAGGCCATGTGCTCGACCCACATGCGAAGTATGGCTTCTCTTGGCTTTGCCTCGGCCGGAACGGCCGCGTCGGCGTTGACGAACACTCCTCCAGGCCCGAGGGCCTCCTGTGCCCTGCGGTACAGTGCCCGCTTGGCGGCCATGGTCGGGATGTGGTGCAGGGCCAGCGCTGCCGCGATGCCTCCACACGAAGGCAGCGGCTCCAGGAACGACTGCTCCAGAAAGCGAGCGCGGCTGCCGAAAGGTTCCAGCCGAGAGCGGGCTCGGGACAGCATCTCCGTGTCGACGTCGATCAGGCCAACCTCGGCATCGGGGCTGGCCAACAGGATCGCCTCAGAGAGGGCACCCGTGCCGGCACCCAGATCCAAGACCAGCCCCGGGCCGTCCCGGACGGCCTCCAAGGCAGCGATGGACAGCATTTCCTCGTATCCCGGAATGAACCGGCGAATCGCAGCGTCATACGCTTCGATCTCAACGCCGAGGTGCTGACGGACGGAGTGGCTCATTCGAAGGTCTCGTTCGAGACGGTCCTTATGGGGATCATTCTGGATTCTGGCATTTTTGATCCGGGTGCCAACGTCGTGCTTCGGCCACGACCGGGCAGCCAAGGCTGTCGACGAGTCACGGCCACCAACAAGTCCTCGTCCATTCCAGCACGATCCGTCCCTCAAAGACGGCATTCCGTGGCGGAACCCGTTCTCCGGCTGCCGGCACAGCCGCTCTCCCCGCGTACTCAGGGCGGGCCCCTAGTTCGGCCGACCCGGGGCAATGTCCTCAGTACTGCTTCCTGCTTTGATACGTCCCTTCCCACACAAGGTGCCATGACCTAGCGTTGAGTTGTGCTGGCGCTCTTACATCTCACCTCCTTGGCTGCCTCGAAGCGTAGTGCCCGGTACTCCAGGCTCGGTGGATCAACCTTCGACGCCCTTGGTTTGCTAGATGTCAATCAGACCGCGCCGGGCCTGCTTCGTGTCCCCTCTGCAGCGATCAGTTCGTGTGACAGTCCGCCCGAATCTTGCGACCCATCTGACGCGCGGCCTCTTGCCCACTGCCGCAGCAACAACTTGCTCGACTGGCTAGAAGCGGATGCGGAGGCCGCCGTTCGCCTGCCGGAACATCCCGGGCTGAATTCCTTGCGGCGCCCGCGATGCAATGTAGATCGCGTTGAATGCATTCTTGACAGTGAAGTAGGGCTCAAGCACCCAGCGCTCCCGGCGCAGTTCGTACCCCGCCGTCAGATTGGCGATCCGATAGGCCGGAATCAGGCCCAGCGTCCCGTCGACCGACGCCGCCATCGTCTGCCAGTTGTCGGCGAACTGGCTGCCGCTCGCACTCACCTCAAACTGCAGGTTGAGACCGCCGTACCGGCTCAGCCCTGTCAGCACACTGACCGTCTGCTCTGGTGCATAGGGCAAGCGGTTCCCGCCGTACAGGTTGTTCTCTGTAAATCTTGCCTCCGGGAGGTACATGTGCTGGATTCTTGAGTGGACCCGCCAGGGACCGAGGCCGAAGACCTGATCCCAGCGCACCTGAAATGTGCTCTCAAAGCCTTGGTGCAACGTCGCCCCGCCGTTCGTGAGCGTGGTCGTCGCCCCGCCCGATTCGGCGGCGGTGATGATCTGGTTGGAGAAGTCCATGCGAAAGAACGTGAGTTCACCAGAGAGCGCACGGCCCCCGCCCACCCGAACGCCTGCCTCATAGTTCCAGGAGAGTTCGGCATCGAGATCGAGGTTTTCCCCGTCGCTGGTGATGGCCACCTTCGTGCCTGGCGGGGCGAAGCCGCGGTGCACACCCGTGAAGACTGTCACGTCTCCCGAAGCCCGCAGGGAGAATCCAAGGCCAGGTATGACCGCCACCACCCCGTTGTCCTTCCGAATGTCGACGTTAGTTGGGACACCTCGTATCGCCTTTCGCGTGATGTGCCGCCCTTGGTTGTAGTGGACGAATCGGAGGCCAGGCGTCAGCGTGGCCCGCGAGCCGAGCCGGAAGCGGTTCTGCGCGTATCCCGCAAGCGCGCGGCCGTAGCGGAACTCGTCATCGCGGATCCTTCCGGCCCGGGCGTCGAATGTGTCGCCGTTCACACGCCGATCGTGGGCTCGTTCGTAGAGGTACCTCGCTCCAATGTCGAGCTGGCCCAGACCATGCTCAAGCCCCAAGGCCGACTGAGCCCCGAATACGTTGAAGCTCCTGTTGCGGTTGCCGGCGGAGTCGCGCAGGTAGATTGCTCCGCCTGACATGCTGGGATCTCCTTCCACGGAGAGATAGCGCCGTCCCCGATCGGCCCGGTCAAAGTCCTGGCGTCCCCAGAACCGCTTCGTCGTGTACAGGAAGGCTTGGCTGCTGACAACGGCCTTCGGGCTGACAGTGAATGCGTGCGAAACCATTCCCGAGCGGCGCTCCACATCGAGCGCGTCTGAAGGAACCGGATTCTGGCCCGGATCCCTGAGAAACATCGGTGTTGTCAGTCCGAGATAGGTCGAATTCGAATTCTCGTCGTAGAGGCCTGCCTTGATCGCTAGGGAATGGCGATCGCCTCTGCGCAGGTTGAGTTTCACTTGGACGTCCTCAATGTCGAAGAAGAACTCCCGCCAACCGTCGCCCTGTTTGTGGAGGTAGTTCACGATCCAGCCGATCGAGTCTTCCCGATGGCTCGAGCCGATCGACCCCTGGCCGACGAACAGGCCCCTCTGCCCGGCTTCGAAATCGAACTCGCCATGCAGTCTTGAAGGCGGGTCGGGCGTTACGAAGTTGATGACGCCGCCCACTGTTTGGGGGCCATGGGCGATCTGGCCGCTTCCCTTCAGCACTTCGATCCGGCTCATGCGCTCGATGGGTGGGGAATAGTACATGTCCGGCTCTCCGTAGGGCGCCAGCGCGATCGGGACGCCGTCCTCGAGCATGAGCACCTTGCGGCTGCGGTTCGGGTTGAGGCCTCGGATCCCGACGTTCAGACGCATGGCCATAGGCCCTGAGTCCTCCCGCACGGTCAGGCCGGGCACGCGTCGCAGGACTTCGTTGGCGTCAACAGGCTTGGTGGCGACCAGTTCCTGCTTGGTCAGGATCTGCAGGGAACCGGGGATCGCCGTGCGCAAATCTGTAGCCGCTGCGACAACCTGAATGGATGTGCTGCTGCTCCTCAGTTCGGTCAGTCGGATCGGGACTTCCGCCGCACTTGGCGGCACATCCACATCGACGGAGTTGAACCCGTCAGCGGAGGCCCTCAAAGTCAGGGCATTGTCGTTGACGTTGGCTAGCCGGTACTGGCCACGATGGTCCGACATCGCGGATCCTCGGCCCCCCACGATTTCCACGATGGCGCCAGGGATCGGTAGGTCGTCCGGCCCGGTCACTTCGCCCGTGACGTCCCGTGCTTGGAGCAGACTGCCGGCGACGACCAGCAGTGGCAGTAGGCGGCGAGCCTCTTTGGCTGCAACTGGAAGCACTCCCTCTCGAAGAAGCGCCATTCCCCCGGACACCTTCTTCACCAAGGCTCGGCTCTGCCGGTTGGATCGGCCAAGGCTCGTCATGGTATCCATCATACTATCGCAACTAAGTTGCACTAATGGGTGACAGAGCATCGGGCTCCGGAGCCGGGATTGGTGGTTCGGCCAACTCTGAGACATGCATTGGCCGCGCGTACGTTGGCGCAAGCAGTTTGCGGAACGCGGCGGTGAAAATCGTCGACTCTGGCTGCGTAGTCGCAGCCCTGCAGGAATCGCAGAGAGCAATTGCTCAATAGATGTCCCGAACCAGGGCTCTTTGATCGACTTCAGGCTCAACAATTGCTGGTGGTTGGGCTCTTCGGACGAGATTACGCCAACACTCAGGTCAAGTCCGAAGTCCGATTCGAAACCGAACGGGCTTGTCACGCATACGTAACAAGCTTGCGATAGCGCGACGGAATCGTCTGCCTCCGCTACTTGGCAGGGTCGGCCCAAGTCGCCACGCGGAACCGCTTGATCTACTGTTCTTGCTGCCAGCTAGTTCCATCACGGCTAGGCACGGCTCGGTTCACCCCTCCTCCTGACACGTCCGATATCGCGATACTGGATGCAATGGACACTCAAGCAGGCCATCCCATGAGGGCGACCGGACCCCCGTCCGGGTCTCACGGTCGACTTGTCGTGTGGGCTCGCCGAACGGTGCGTGCCGCGTGGTTCGGCCACGGCGTTACCGCCGCCATCACCGTCAACGCCGTCGTCATCGGCCTCGATACGTCGGTCGCGTTGGCCGCGCGATTCGCCGGAGCCTTCGATCTGGCCAGCAAGGCCTTCCTCGCCATGTTCGTCGTTGAGGCCCTGATCAAGATGGCGGCGGTGTGGCCCCGACTGCGGGACTACTTCGCCGACCCCTGGAACATGTTCGACTTCGCGGTCATTGTCGTCAGCTTGGTCCCGAGCACAGGCGGGCTGGCGACCCTCGCGCGCCTCGTCCGCCTGTTCCGGGTACTACGGCTCATGTCGGCCCTGCCGGAGCTGCAGCTCATCGTCTCCACGCTGATCCGCTCCGTGCCCGGGATGTTCAACGTGCTCGCGTTGATGTCGATCGTCTTCTACGTCTACGGAGTGGCCGGCTACCACCTGTTCCGCGAGTTGGACCCCGACCACTGGCGCACGCTCGGCATCTCGCTGCTGTCGCTGTTCCGTATCGCCACTCTGGAAGACTGGACCGACATCATGTACGCCGCGCTCGAACACCACTGGTGGGCGTGGGTGTACTTCGTCAGTTTCGTGGTCGTGGAAACCTTCGTCGTGCTCAACCTGTTCGTCGCCGTGGTAATCAACAGCTTGGAGGAGGCCAAGCACGACCGGAAGCAGGAGATCGCGGCTTCCCCGACCCGGGCCGAATTGCTGGCGGACCTGTCCCAGACGAGGGAGGCACTCGGGCGGTTGGAGGAGCGCCTGCAGCGGAACTGACGCCGCCCCTGCCAATGTGTCAGGGCTAACCGGCCTGGGCGATGGTGCGTCAAGGACGAGAGCAGCCCTCGGTCACGGTGGAGGCGGACAACCTCTGTGTGGGCCGTAAGGCGAAGGGAGTTCGAGGACGGTCGAGAGAGTTGCGCTCTTTCCGCAAATAGTATGCAACATACAAGCCCAATTGAGGGGCCGGGGTGGAACGCGGGTGGCGAGAGTGGCGCCTCACGCAAGTTCGTCTCTGTTGACCTACACTGACACAAATTTGCGTAATGCCCGCCGCCGAACTGGCTTGGGCATTCCACCCGCCCTTAGGGCGGGCCGTCTACAGATCTAGGACCACGAAGCGGAACTGCTCGCCGACCCTCCGGATCAGTCTGAGCTGCACAACGCGAGCCTGACCGTATGTCCGGTCAGCGCACCGATGAGAGCACATCCGAAACTTTCCGGACATTAGGGCAAGTGTTCGACAGCAGATGGTGCGCAGCGTAGGCGGAGTACGCGTTGTTGCCCTTACTGCACGGTACTGTCATCGCCCCAGAGAGCTTTCCCAAGCCGTGGGTCTCGATTACCGGTGTGTACGTCTCTTGCCGGCTCACGTGTGCCACCGCATATGCGCTGTTACACCGTCGCGACAGGCAGCCGCGCATTGGGCCCTGGCTGTGGTCTCGACCGGAGCCGGGCCGCCACGGACCCGTGGGGCCTTGATGTTCGGTGATCACCCTCGGGCAGGAGGTGGAGCCTTTCGGTTCGGCCCCCGATCCGGCAGCGGGCGGACATCGGCGTGCGGCGGATTCGGCTAAGGGGCCGCGCAGGAGCGCGGCCCCAAGGTCAGCCTGTGGCCTGCAGTGGTCGGTCGGCAAGGCCCGAACCTGTCTGCTGGGGCCGAAGGCGTCATGTCTCAGTGCGGCGGCGCAGTTTCGGACGCTCGTCCTCAACCTCGCCATCTGCCTCGGCGTCGTCCTCCTCAGGGAGGATGATCGGCTCGTCGCTGCTCTTTCGCTTCAGTGTCGGACGGTTTGGGTCCAGCGCTTCCGGCTTCTTGCGTCCGTCCAGCTGGACCAAACGGGCCTTGACTTCGTCAAACTCACTGCTCGAGACCGTGTACATCTCACGCTGCGGAAGGATGCGGTCAATCGTCTTCTGAACGTCTCGGATACGGCTCCCGGTCATTGGGTGTGAGCTGAATGCCTTGGCGATCGCGCTCTTGTCGCGCTTGCGCATGGCGTGCAGCCGCTCGAAGAACTCGACCATCGACGTCGGGTCGTAACCGGAGTTGTACAGGTACTGGACTCCCAGGAAGTCCGCTTGCCTCTCGAAGTCCCTTGAGAACTTGAGCATCGTCATGGGTATGGCGAAGTTTGCAGCCTGCTGGATCCCGTATCCGGCCCAGCCGCCGATGAACAACAGCGGGATCGTGGCGTACTGCACCAGCTGTGCGCGCGTTGCGTTCCGTGTGCCGTGGCGGGCGGCGACATGCGCTATCTCGTGCGCCATCACTCCCGCGAGTTCGGCCTCGCTCTCAGCCAGCTTGATCAGGCCGCTGTTGACGTAGAAGTAGCCTCCCGGCAGGGCAAATGCGTTGACTTCCTCGGAATCGATCACCTTGATCGTGAACGGGACCTTGGCGTCCGAATTCCGTGCAAGGTTCTGGCCGAGCCGGTTCACGTACTCGGCGATCACCGGATCTTCGACGATCTTGGAGTTCTTCTCGATATCCGCTGCCAGCTGCTTGCCAAGCGCGATCTCCTTCTCGAGGCTGTAGAAGTTGACTCCCTTGCCGACGCCCCGATCGCCGATCTTGGAAACATCGTCCTTTTCACTCCGGATGGCCGGCTTCTCCGGTTCCGGCGGAACCTCGACCTTGGCTTGGCCCAGCGTCGGGCCTGCAAGCAACCAGGTAGCGGCGATGGCAATGGCGGCACGAGTCCTCGTCATCCTGTCTCCTCCCCGGCCGGCGGATCGTTCCCGCCAGCCTCACTCTGTCAGACGCCGCGTCCCACCTTGCGGTTGCAAGGCGGTGCAGTGGAGGCCCGACAATAGAATCGGAGTTGAGCGTTCCCATGGGATTGCGACTTGTAGTAGCCGTTCTCGGCGCCGTTGTTTGGTTGGCCGCGTTCCAAGCGGACCAGGACTTGGCGTCGGTGCGGATGCTCGAGCTGGATGCCGAGCGCTGCTACCGCGTCCGGGACGTCTTTCTTGAGCGGGAGGACGTCAAGCTCTACTTCACCGACGGGCACCTGATCTTTGCCAAGCCCGTCCTTGGCCGGGTCATCGCAGCCCTGTTCGTGGCCACCCGTTCGACAGACCTGGGAGAGGTGCTCCTCATCCCGCCGACAGCTGCCGAGCGCCAGTCGGCCGCACGGTTCTTGGGAGAGACGATCCTCACCGAGAAGTTTCGCAGCGCAATGCTGTTCTTTACGGACGACACCCACGAGGCGCTGGAAGCTGCCTTGGCGGCCTCCCCGGGGACTCGGCCAGATCTTGGGGAAGGCGCGAGGATCGCGCCCAGGTGGTCGGTCGTGATGCGAAACCTGATCGACGGTTCATCGTCGCGTGTGCTTGTCGACCTCTATTCGGGCACGGACGGCGACACCGGCTTCTTCGCCAGCGCGATTCGCGGCGCGAAACATGGGCGGTTCGACGTAGTCGTGGATCGCAGCCTGCCAGAGCAGGTGGTGGCGGGCCAGATGGTGAGGTATGGGGGCCGCGAGGTCTACGAGACCTGGCTGCGCTTCGAGAGCCGGTCTTCGCGGCTGAGCAGGTGGTCTCCCCGGCCCGCTAGTGCACGGCTCGACCGCTACCGCATTCAGACCCGTTTGGGTACGGACCTGCACATGCAAGTCAGGGCTGAGGCCGCTCTCGTCCTAATGGGGAGAGGCCAACCGGCGCTCGCGTTCGAGATCTCGAACAGGCTTGAGGTGACTGCCGTCAGGGTCAATGGGTCCGATGTCGACTTCCTGCAGCAGCAGCGTCCCTCGCGCGGTCCGCAGACACGCCCCGAGGATGTCTTGGTGGTCGTCCTTCTTCCGCCAGGTTTGGCGGCCCCCGGCGAGCACACGATCGCCTTCGAGTATCAGGGCCGGGTCGTCTCCGAAGCGGGCCAGGGAGTCTACTACGTCGGGGATCGGGGCAATTGGTACCCGCGGCTGGGTATCGAGGATGCGGTCTTCGATCTCTCGTTCCGCTATCCCGCCGGGCTGGAGCTGGTCGCGACCGGAACGCGCGTGGACGACGCGCTGGACGAGGGAATGCGTGTGTCACGGTTCACTAGCGGCAAGCCCATCCGCATCGCAGGCTTCAACTTGGGAGACTTTGCATCCGCGGTGCGAGAAGTGGACGGATTCCGTATTGAAGTGCGAGCCAACAAGACGGTAGAGGAGCGGCTGCAGCCGCCTCGAACACCAGTGCTGCTCCCTCCGTCGGTCGTCAGCTCTCGACGCCGCAACCGCAACGAACAGCCCGTACTAGTGCTCCCGGCCACACCCGTTGCAAGCCCTGCGGAGGACATCGAGAGAGTCGCCGACGAGAGCGCTGAGGCGTTCCGGTACTTTCGGAGCCGCTTCGGCGATCCCGCGATGCCCGTGACGGTCATCTCTCCTGTGCCCGGGGGTTTCGGGCAGGGCTTTCCCGGGCTGGTGTTCGCGTCCACTCTGAGCTACTTCGAGCGGGGCGACCAGCCGCTGAGCGGCCTCGCGGAGGATGCCCAGCGCTTCTTCGTGGACCTGATGCGTCCGCACGAGATCGCACACCAGTGGTGGGGGAACGTGGTCAACTCAATCTTGGAGCGGGATGGCTGGATCATGGAGGCGCTAGCGACTTATTCCTCGATCCTGTGGCTGGAGCATCAGTCTGGTATTCCCGAACGTAACAGCGTGCTGGCCGAGTTCCGTACGAACCTGATGAGGAAAGTGGACGGGGAATCGATCGAGAGTTCCGGCCCAATCGTGCTCGGACGTCGCCTCCGTACCGCCAAACTCCCTTATGCCCACCGCGTAATCGTCTACGAGAAGGGCGCTTGGATCATCCACATGCTGCGCGGCATCGTGGGCGACGAGGCGTTCTTCAAGATGCTGCGCCAGCTGTGCGTGCGGTTCGCCGGAGAGCCGGTCACAACCGAGGCGTTTCGCGCGCTCGTCGCGGAGTCAGTGCCGGACGGACACCGCGACCCGGAGTTGAGGGACTTCTTCGACCAGTGGGTGTACGGCACCGGTATCCCAAGGCTGAGGGTCCGCTGGGACCAGTCCGAGCGGGGCGGGCGGCACCAGTTCGAGATGCGGGTCTCACAGTCCGGAGTGGACGACTACTTCCCCATGGAGGTGCCTGTCGAGGTGCACACACTTCCGACAAGGTCGCTGGTCAAGACCGTCACTGTGGGCGAGGACGAGGACGAGGTGCGAGTCCCGATCGTTCTGCGTAACCCGGCATCCTCGGTGCAGATCGATCCGGAAGGCTGGCTGCTGGCCGATGTCCAGCGGTGAAGTTTGGCGCATTCGGCGCGATTGGGGATCAACAGCCCGAACCAGACTTCGGCGGATCGTATTGGGAAATCGTCGGAATGGCGATCGCCGCTACGGCGATACTCGACACCATCAATCGGCCGTTCGCCAGCCAAGACATCATGCTCAGCGGGTCCGATCTGCGATTTGTGTGAGGGCGCGTTCGCGCCGGCTGCGCAGATCCTCTGACTCTGCTGTCCTGCATGCCCGCCCTGCCTTGCCTCAACCGCAGCCCCGATCTGCATTCAAGCGCTGGTCCCGTCCGGGGCTGCCAGATTGGTATTATTCCCTCCGCGCTCTTCCTCGTATTGAACGGGGGGCGGCCTCATCTGTGCTCGCATGACCGGAATCGCCCAAGAGGGACATTCAGCCGACTCTCTTCGCCCCGCGGACCGGCGAACGGCGGGGCCTACCGGATCCCCGGAGGTCGGCTTTCGGCAGGGGGTGAGCGGGAGATTGAGCCTCGGGTCCGCTGCCGATTTGTCCGTTCGCCGCACTGCGGCTCTCGAACGCGCAGGCTTCCGTTTCGGCGCGCGTGGTACCCAGAGTTCAAGGTCCATCATGCTGCGGGAGCTCTCAGAGCTCCTCGACGCGCTCCCTGCGAGCGCGTCCCGCGCCGACTACAGGACCGCGATCGTACAGGAGAACCTCCTTGCAAAGTCGACCCGCAGCACGCGGCTGACCACCGGTCAGTGTTTGACTCAGCTCTATGCGCTTGATCCCGAAGTGCCCCTCTTCCGTGTGCTGCGACGCCTGTGGGCGTTCGAGCCTGCGGATTCCGGCGGCCGCGCCCTGCTGGGAATCCTCACGGCGCTTGCCCGCGATCCGCTTCTCCGGCTAACGGCGGGGCCCGTGCTGGCGCTGTCGATCGGGGAGGAACTCGTGCGGACGGAGCTCGCTAATTGGATCCGGGATCAGACGGGTCCGCGCTTCAACGACGCCACGCTCAACAAGATAGCGATCAATGCTGCGACTTCGTGGACGCAGTCGGGCCACCTCGAAGGCCGAATGCGCAAGTTCCGGCGCTTGATCTCGCCGACCCCGGCGGCGGTCTCGCTGGCACTCTGGCTGGGTGAGGCGGAGGGGCTGGCGGGCCATCGCCTGATCGACTCGCGCTGGGCGGCAGTGCTCGATGTACGCGGAGGCGCGATGCTCGACTACGCGACTTGCGCCAGCCGATTGGGACTAATACGCCTTCGTGCCGCCGGAAACGTGGTCGAAGCGTCCGCGCTAGCCTTGGATCCGGAATTCCAACCTTGAATCAAGTCAGCGAACTGTCAAGAATCTATAGGCATCACATAGGTGCCCCTTGGCCGCCCACTCTTGCGGGAGCGGAGCGGGTGATGATGGTGGTCTACAAGAAGGAACGCGAGCGCGACCTGCGTGCTCGGATCGAAGAGTTCGAGCAGGCGACGCGCGACGAAGGGCATGGGTGGGTGCAAGCAGACGCCACCCGCTGGTTCGCCGAGTGGATGGGGAGCCACGAGTACCGGGACGCGTACTTTGAGGAGCCCGAGCTGCTCGAAGGCGCGCTTCAGAGCGATTTCCGTGAGTTCGCGGCGGAGCGGCTCAAGGATGCGCTCGACATCGCGGATGACAACTCCGTAGTGGCTCTATTCGGCACGGCCTCCCTCTATGGGTTCATTCACGTCTCTGACCTCATTCAATCGGTCGAGTCCCAGATCCGCGGCCGTCTGGCCGTGTTCTTTCCGGGCACGAAGAACGACAACAACTACCGGCTTCTGGATGCGCGGGATGGCTGGAGCTACTTGGCGCAGCCTATCACGCTACATGGGGAGTGGATTCCTTGACAAGCATGAAGATTCACGAGGTTCTTGATCGCGACCCGTTGTCTACCAGCCTTGCGAACAACGGCCAAGCCCGGATCACTCACGGGCGGGACGAGCGGGTCATGCAGGAGCTGCGCGCCGAACTGGAGACCTTCGTCTGCAAGGGCCAGTTCGCAGACGCCCTAGAGCGGATCCTAGAGCGATATCTCACAAACTTCGAATCTTCACGCCAAGACGCCGTCTGGGTAAGCGGCTTCTTCGGTAGCGGAAAGTCGCACCTTCTGAAGATGCTCGCGCATCTCTGGGTGAATACCCCGTTCGATGACGGCCAGACGGCGCGTGGCCTCGTAGCCGACCGACTTCCTACGACCGTTCGCGACGCGTTACGAGAACTCGACATGCGGTGTCGGCGGCTCGGCTGCAAACCAGTGGCTGCCGCAGGATCGCTTCTTGGAGGCAACGTAGGCCATGTGCGCCTGTCTGTGCTCTCGATCGTGCTCCGGGCTGCCGGACTCCCCGAACAGTACGCGCAGGCACGGTTCTGCCTCTGGTTGCGCGGCGAAGGGCTGCTGGACGATGTGCGTGGCAGCGTCGAAGAGGCCGGCAAGTCGTGGGAGGGTGAGCTGAACAACCTCTACGTCAGCCCGGTGATCGCGGAGGCAGTGCTGACGGCCGTACCTGGATTCGCGGCGGATGTGATCAGAGCGCGGCAACTTCTTGTGCAGCAGTTTCCGCTACTGAAGTCCGACCTCAGCACAAAGCAGTTCATTGATACGGCTAGGGAGGTATTGGCTCCCGACGGCGGACCGATTCCGCCCACTGTCGTCGTGCTCGACGAAGTTCAGCAGTACATCAACGAAGCCGGAGACCGCGCGCAGATCGTGACGGAGCTCGCCGAAGCGTTGCAATCGCAGTTGGACAGCCGGGTGCTGCTGGTTGCGTCGGGCCAGTCAGCGCTAGCGGGCGGTAACGCTGCGCTTGCGTGGCTCACGGATCGTTTCCGTGTCACCGTGCAGCTCGCCGACGCCGAGGTCGAAGCCGTGACGCGTGACGTGCTGCTAAGGAAGAAGCCGTCTGCCGCGCCGGCGGTCCACGGCATACTCGAGCGGCACGCGGGAGAAGTGTCGCGTCACCTGCAAGCCACTCGGCTCGCCGTGAGAGCGGAGGACAAACGGCTTGATGTGGGGGACTATCCCCTCCTGCGCACCCGTCGGCGCTTTTGGGAGGCGTGCTTTCAGACCACCGACCCGTCCGGTACCAGGAGTCAGCTTCGGTCGCAACTCCGCATCCTTCACGATTCGTTGCACGGGATAGCCAAACGACCGGTCGGCTGCGTGATTCCCGCGAGCGACCTATTCCGCGCCTTGGCCCAGGATCTGGTCGGTTCTAGCGTATTGCTGAATGAGATCAACACCCGGATCCGGAAGCTCGACGATGGCACAGAGGGCGGCAGGTTGAAGGCTGACCTCTGCGGTGTGGTCTTTCTGATCGGCAAGCTGCCCCGGGAGGGGGGAGCGGACAGCGGCGTGCGCGCCGATGCGACCACGCTGGCCGATCTTCTCCTAGCCGACATCAGGTTGGATTCTGGGAGATTCCGAAACGGAGTCGCGCGGACGCTGGAGGCGCTCGGCGACGAAGGCGTCCTGATGAAGATTGGCGACGAGTATCGCATCCAGACGCGAGAAGGCGCCGAGTGGGAGAGGGCGTTTCGGGAGGAACGGACACGGCTGCGACGGAGCGAGGTGGAGATTGCATCGCGTCTTGACAACGCGGTGAGCAGTGCCGTTCTGCGGGAACTCAGGGGAATTCGCCTCCTTCAAGGAGAGTCTAAGGTGCCGCGCACGCTGACACCGCACTTCGGCATGGACAAGCCGGACGCAGGGGAGCAGCGCCGGTGTGCCGACGATTCCGTCTGTGTCTGGGTGCGCGATGGATGGTCGTGCACTGTGGCGACAGTTCTCGCCGAGGCGAGCAAGCGTGGACTGGAAGACGCCCTCCTGCATGTCTACCTGCCGAAGCGCGGTGCCCAGGACCTTCGCGGCCACATCGAGAGCGCTGAGGCTGCCCGGAAGGTGCTGGAATCGCGTGGCGTGCCCGCTTCGCAGGAAGGGCAGGTTGCGATGGAGGGCATGCGCAGTCGTCTCGAGAGTGCCGAGGCCGCGATGGACCGGATCGTCGAAGAGATCGTGCGTGCGGCCCGGGTTTTCCGGGGTGGAGGCGGGGAGGAGTACGGCGAAAGTTTGGGTTCGAAAGTCTCGTCCGGTGCTAAGTCGTCGCTCGCGCGGCTCTTCCCGCGATTCGGCGAAGGCGACCATCGGCGATGGGCCACCGCTTTCAAGCGCATCCGGGAAGGGGCTGGAACGCCCTTCGACGTGGTCGGGTGGGAAGGGGATTTGACGGACCATCCGGTCGCGAAGGAAGTGCTGCTGAAGGTCGGAGCGGGAACCAGAGGGAAGCAGGTGCAGGACGCGCTGACCACCGTCCCCTACGGATGGCCCCAAGATGCGATCCACGCCTCGCTCGCGGGGTTGGTCAAGGATGACCACCTCAAGGCGGAGCGCAATGGTTTGCCCGTGCGGGCGGGACACCTAACGCAGCAGACAATCCGCACGGCCCACTTCCTTCCCGAGAAGGTTCGGCTGACGACCCCACAACGGCTCCGGATCCGTGGGCTCTTCAGGGACCTTGCACGTCTCTCGGTCAGGCGCGGCGAGGAAGCCGCGAAGGCACCCGACTTCCTAAAGGCCTGCCGTGAACTGGCACACAGTGCCGGCGGGAATTCCCCGTTGCCGCCCGTGCCGGAGACGACGTTCCTCATGGACCTGTCCGGGTTGGCGGGGAATGAGCAATTGGCCGAGATTCTCAAGGAAAGAGAGCGGCTTGAGCAGTCAGTGGAGGATTGGAAGAGGCTCGGTGAGCGCGCCAGAAACCGCGTGCAGGTCTGGGAGTTGGCCAACAGGCTCCACAGACATGCCGAGGGAGATCTCACGAAGGTCGCCGCGGAGGTTGGCGAACAGCTATCCGCTATCCGAAACCAGCGCTCTCTGCTCGACGACACCAACCACGTTCGGCCATGCGTGACTCGCTTAGCAAATGCTCTGCGACAGGAGCTCAGCAAATTGCACGACCAGCTGGCGTCCACTGTGAAGACCGCGACCGAACGGCTCGCTAACGATTCCACTTGGCGGAAGGTAAGTGCCCGTGATCAGGCAGGGATTCTGCGGAAGGTTGGTCTCACCTCGCCTCGGGAGCTTCGAGTAGGGACGAACGAGAATCTCCGGGCGGAACTCAACGTGCGCGGGCTGGCCGCGTGGCGGTCCCAAATCGACGCCGTACCGGTTCGCGAGAGCAGGGCGTTGGCCGAGGCTGCAAAGAGGGGGCCCGGCCCAGATGGCAGAGTTAAACTCGTCCGTTTGAGGCGAGGGACATTAGACGACGAGAAGGCCGTACGGAAGTGGCTCGCCGAACACGAGAGGCAGCTCATGGCCGCAGTCCGCACAGGCCCCGTGATCCTGGAATAGGAGCGAATTGCACATGGTCGGCAACTCTCGGGATCAGGAATCCTGGGGTGCATGGCGAAGGACGCATACCGCTGCAGGACACGGATGACTGCGCCGCGGCGGCATGGGTGCGGTAAACGACGAGGGGAGCACTTCGATGAGGTTCCGATCAATCCGTCTTGACGGTTTCCTGTCATTTGCACCGGGATCCGACCCGTTCGAGTTGCGGTCATTGAATGTGCTGATCGGCCCGAACGCAGCGGGGAAGTCGAATCTGCTCGAGGCGTTCGGCCTGCTGGCGGCGACTCCGAACGACTTAGATGCGGCTGTACGGAAGGGAGGCGGATCCCTTGAGTGGCTGTGGAAGGGCACCCCCCAGCGGACTCCGCCGAGATCGAGACCGTCTTGGAACGCAACAACGGCCAATTCATTAGGTACCGACTGAGCTTTGCGTCTGTTCACAGACGGTTGGAAATCCTCGACGAAGTGGTTGAGGAGGCCGAACGAGGCCCGAGCCGCGACGACGTTGATGGCGCCTGTCTCTACTGCCACCACCATCGCGGACACCCAGTCACCAGCGTACGGACCGTTGGAGCCGAAAGGCATGAGAGAGCTATTGAGCGGCAAACCCTGCCATCAGATCAGTCCGTACTCGCGCAGCGCAAGGATCTGGATCAGCATCCAGAGGTCACCGAGATCCGGCAGACGTTCTCCAGCATCCTGATGTTTGACGAGTGGACCGTCGGGCGTCACACACCTACCCGCGATCCGCAGAGAGCTGACCTTCCCGAAGACCGGCTGCTTCCGGATGGCAGCAATCTGAACATGGTTCTCAACCAGATGAGGCACTCGGGCGAAGAACGTGTCAATACCCTGCTGAAGCAGTTCTTTCCTAGGTTCGAACGCATGTCCATCCGAGTTTGCGGTGGCTCGGCGCAGCTCTGTTTCTTCGAGCACGGCTTCAAAGCGCCCATCCCCGCGACCCGCCTCTCGGACGGCACGAAGAGGTTCGTGGCACTGCTGGCGGCTCTGCTCTCGCCTGCACCGCCACCTCTGCTCTGCATTGAGAATCCGGAACTGGGGCTTCACCCGGATGCCTTGCCGCTGTTGGCCGAGATCTTCGTCGAGGCATCACACCGGACGCAACTATTGGTGACCACGCACTCCGATGCCCTGGTTTCCGCATTGACCGATCTGCCAGCCGTTATCGTCATTTGTGAGCGACCCGGCGCATCGACGAAGCTACGACGTTTGGATCCACAGCGGCTGGCCGGGTGGCTTTACGACTACCGTCTCGGGGACGTTTGGCGGATGGGAGAGCTAGGGGCAAACCCGTGAAGGGCGTCGCGATCTACATGGAGCAACCGGTTCACAGTGCCGACGCCAAGGCTGCCGTGCGTCAGGGAATGGACGGTTGTCTCCGATGATTCAAGCGGACGGTTAGAAGGCGGAACGCTTCTGAGAGACTCCTCGCATCGAATGCTCTCACTAGGGCACAGCCAACAGGTTCCATCTCGGTCAGACGCAAAGACGGGGGCAGGCTCGCTACTCGTCACGAATACGCAAGATTGGGCCCAGAGGCACCTTCCGCCATGTTCGTTGCCCGGAACTCTGTTTCTCCTCCGGCACAATTCCTTGTACTCGCTTGGGCTGAAATGTTATATTCGTCCTGTGCAGTGCATAGCATTCTTTCCAGCTATAGGGCTGTCGTGCTGACCTCAGTATTCTGGAGTGTCACTGTGTCCTAGGGATCGACCCGGCTTTGTGATCTTGACTTCTGGTCTGAGAAGACGGCTGTCCTACTTTCTGCAGCGCCCACATTGCATTGGTCTCAGTTCGGTCCTGACAATAGGGACTTCGAGTTTCGCACCCGCATTCTCCCGGAATTGACATGACCACAATTTCGAAGATATCGCGTTTACGTAACTTTGGGGTGTTCCGAGACTTCAATTGGCCACAACACTTGCACGAGTTCAGTCAGTATAACCTAATATATGGCTGGAATGGAACTGGGAAGACAACGATCAGCAGACTGTTTCGTTGCCTTGAACAGGGTGAGATTCCAGCCTTAGGAGAGGTTTCGCTAAGAATCAACGATCGTGAGGTTAGAAACAAAGAGTTTGCTGTAGGTCAGTATGATGTTCGAGTCTTCAACCGAGACTTCGTTCGAGAGAACGTGTTCGCAACCCACGGTGAACATATCGATTCTATTGTAGTTCTCGGCGCTGAGAGCGTCAAAACGCAGAAGCAAATCAGCGGCCTCAAGAAGCAAGTGTCTGAGGCACGGAGCAAACTTCGGTCGACACGAGATGAAGAGACACGTGCTGTCAAGAGCATCGACCAATTCTGTATCGACAATGCAAGGCAAGTCAAGAATATGCTGAGTTCCAGTGGTTCGAATAAGTACAACAACTACAACAAAACGCACTTCAAGAATAGGGCGATGACCATGGTCAATGACGGTAATGCTGCTAGCTGCCGCTTGTCCACGCGCGATCGGACAGCTCTGCAGAATCGGCAAGTGGCGACATTGAAGAATAAAATCAATGAAATCAGCTACACTCTACCGAATTTCGAGGCGATAGTTGAACACGTCTCAAGACTCTTGATGACGACGATTAGTTCCGTGACGATCAATGCATTGACTCACGATGCCGAGCTCTCCGACTGGACACGCGAAGGTTTGGCGTTGCACAAGGAGAGAAGTGCTGAGCAATGCCAGTTCTGTGATCAACCACTGTCAAAGCAACGCTTAGATGAGCTAGAGGCTCACTTTAGCGAAACGTACAAGAAACATATAGCATTAATCGATCGATCAATCAAACGTATCGCAGTGCTCAAGGGGTCGACCGATCAACACCTTCCGAATGAGGCACAGCTTTATGATGATCTTTCGTCGACCTACGATAGTGCGGAGAAAGAGTTTATTAATATGTTGAATATCGTTCGGGAATTCCTCGAAAGGTCTATTAAACTGTTGAAATCCAAGAAAAATCATCTATTCGAGGCAGTACACTCCGATCTTAAGACGCCAATAGTGGATGACGAGGCGATTCATCGCATCAACTCGGTAATTCAAAGACACAACACTGCTTGCGATAACTTCGGAGACCGTGTGAATGACGCAAGGGTTCAATTGGCTGACGACATTGTTGCGGAGAATCTGAAGAGCTTCGTTCACCTATCGGAGTTTGCGAGCAATGCAACCGCAAAGCGCGAGAAGAAGGAACTCCTAGTGAAGAGTCTCGACGACAGAATTGACGAGCTAGAACTAGAAATACTGGAGCACCGTCGTCCCGCAGAAGAGTTGAATGACGATCTGCACAGTTATCTCGGCCACTCCGATCTTAGTTTGGAAACTAAGGAGACCGGATATTCGCTCACACGTGGAGGTCGTGTTGCAAGATCTTTGAGTGAAGGTGAGCGTACGGCAGTCGCCCTGTTGTACTTCTTGAAGTCGCTGGAAGATCGGCGGTTCAATATTTCAAACGGTATAGTCGTGCTGGACGATCCTGTGTCGAGCCTTGATGCGAACGCACTCTTCTCGGCATTTGGGTTTATTCGCCAGCGAACAGAGATTGCAGGGCAGTTGTTTCTTTTCACCCACAATTTCTCGTTGTTCAAGCAAACTCGTAATTGGTTTCATCGTGTCAAGAAACGCAATCGGAAAACTGGTCAAAAACCAGCCCAATTCTTTCTACTTGAATCAGTAAGAGTCAACGGTATTCGAAGTAGTTCTATACAACCGCTTGATTCCTTGCTAAGGAACTATGGATCCGAGTACCAGTACTTGTTCTCTCGCATTTATTCTGCTGCAACGAGCGATGAAGATCGAGGACTTGAAGGAAATTATTTCATGCCAAATATGGCGAGACGCGTATTGGAGGCGTTTCTTGAATTTCACCAACCTCATGTACGCGGTTCGTTATGGAAAAAGCTGTGCAGATTGGGCCTTAGCGAGTCGAGGAATCATCGAATCATACGGTTTCTGCATACACATTCTCACGGCATGGGCGTACTGGATTCCGGACATGACCTGACAGCACTTGCCGAGGGACGGACCGTCTTGAGAGAACTCTTGCGATTGATCGAAGAGGCCAACAAGGATCACTATACTGCAATGGTCGAAGTTGCGACTTGGCAGCAAAGATGAATGTTTGTGGAAATCTGTATTTCATGGAGGCGGATCCAGCGCTTCTCGCTGGTTGGAGCCGCCATTGTACCGCACTTGCATCAAGTCAAGGAACGCCCGGCCACACTCCCCGGTTGTGGCGGCCTTCCTCCGTCAAAGCCGACCGAATGTGCTCTGATCCCGTTTTCCATCCGCCGGTCATACCCCGAGAGGCATCTGAACACGACGCCGAGCGGGATCGTCACGGAACTCCGCACCCGAGGTGGGCCCACGGCCTGCGGGCACGCGAATCCAGTTAGGGGGCAATCGGTCTTGTCGGGGTTTGCTGAGTTCCATTACGGTTCACTATCAAGGTTTACAGTGATAGGGAACGTTGGTCGGCGGGACGGATCCGGCCTTGGGTGAACGGCGGGGAGCTGCGCTCGGGGCAGCGATAGAGCCGTTTGAACT
Organism: Bryobacterales bacterium; assembly: GCA_028819235.1. Classification (GTDB taxonomy): domain Bacteria; phylum Acidobacteriota; class Terriglobia; order Bryobacterales; family UBA6623; genus VXMF01. The sequence continues at coordinate 12,679 of JAPPMC010000194.1, read as the reverse complement.
ACACCGGCATCCGGCCTACACTCACCGCAGCCGTGCCATGCACGGTAAAGACTCAAAGAAACTCTCCGATACCCTCTAGTCCTCGGGTGACTAGAAGTCTGACTGGCCAGGTCGCGTCGGGCTTGCGAGCCAGCCCACCCTACGTGGCGCCATAGCTGCGCCAACCGCCCCCCCGGATCGGTAGACTTTCGTCGTCCAGGTCTTCGCGACTTGGATTGTTGCAGACCTGAAGGCACTGGCAAGGAACTGAAGGCAAGCGTCGATCTTGCTTGTAAGCAAACTACCAAGGGTAGATACGTCTATCACTAGATCAGGCACGCCGGTGTGTTGCTGAGACGGCTCGATCAGGCGAGCGTCAACGATCAGCATCACCGCTGTAGGCGACTCTTCGAAGCACTTGGCGGGATCAGTGGAGCGTCATAATGAAATGAGCACGGAGCAGTTTCCGATGACCGTCATCCCTCCCTCTCTCGGCCCCGATCTCCGCACTCGCCTTGGCGCGGTGATTCAGGAGGCGCGGCGTGTGGCTGAAGCCGGTGCCACCGAGGCTCTCGCCACGTTGGCCGTTGGTGAACCCAAGCCGCATGGCCACATGTCGCAACGAGATATAGACCTTCGCAACGCGCTGCGGGCGAGGGGCCGTCAAGCAGGCGACAGGATGGGTGTCTCCAAGGACTCCCAAGAAGTCAGGCGACTCGCCCACGAGACCGCGTACGAACACTGGCACAGGATGCTCTTCGCACGGTTTCTTGCAGAAAACGAACTGCTCATCGCGCCGGAGTATGGGGTAGCCGTCTCCTTGGAGGAGTGCCAGGAGCTAGCCCGCGAAGAGGGCCGCGAAGCTTGGGATCTGGCCGGCAAATGGGCACAGGTGATGTTGCCAGAGATCTTCGCCGCCGACGATCCGGTCCTCGACCTATCGCTCCCACCCGAAACCGGACAGAAGCTGGAGAATCTCCTCGAGTCTCTTCCCTCCCAGGTCTTCACGGCGCACGACTCGCTCGGCTGGACGTACCAATACTGGCGCTCCGCTGAGAAGGACCGCGTCAACAAGAGCGGAGCGAAGATCGGCGCGGACGAACTTCCCGCCGTGACCCAGCTTTTCACCGAGCGCTATATGGTGCTCTTCTTGTTGCACAACACTTTGGGCGCGTGGTGGGCAGGCAAGGTGCTGGCCGGCGACCCCGCGCTCGCAACCTCGGCCCCAGACGAGATTGCGCTGCGGAAGCGGATGCGGCTCGGAACTGGAGGCGGATACGACTTCACCTACTTGCGCTTCATACGAACCGAGGCGGAGGGAGACGAGGGCGACAAGCGGTCAGGCCCTTGGCGTCCGGCTGCAGGAACGTTCGCGGATTGGCCCCGTGAGGTGCGCGAGCTTAGGATTCTAGATCCGTGCTGTGGGAGTGGTCACTTTCTGGTTGAAACCTTTGAGCTCATAGTGCGACTTCGCATTGAGGAGGAGGGACTTGCGCCCACGAAGGCCGTCCTCGCAGTGCTCCAAGACAACCTCTTCGGCCTAGAGCTCGATCCACGTTGCACACAGATCGCAGCCTTCAATCTTGCACTCACCGCGTGGCGGATGGCCGACGAGCAGATCGAGCTTCCCGAGTTAAACATCGCGTGCTGCGGTATCGCGCCCGAGGGGAGAGAGGACGGTTGGATCAGGCTCGCGGACGATCTCGAGAGTGCTTCAGAGGTTGCCGAGAATCCCAAACGATTTCTCTTGAGTGCCGAAGAGACGCTTGGACGCAGACCAATGCGTGATGGAATGCGCCGATTGTACCGCCTCTTTAGCCAAGCGCGCGAGTTAGGATCGCTGATCGCCCCGGAAGCCGTCAAGGCCGACCTCTACCACGCGGGCTACGACGACCTGAAGAAGCTGCTCACAGCGGTGGTCGGACGAAAACAGAAAGTTCGAGGTCGAAACGAACGCGCGGTTGCGGCGGCCGGAATGGCGCGCGCGGCCGAGATCCTAGCGGGCCGATTCACATTGGTCGTCACCAATGTCCCCTTCTTGGCGCGGGGCAAGCAGAGTGGCGGACTCCGCAACTTCGCCGAGACTAACCATGGAGACGCGAAGGGGGATATCGCGACAGTCTTCCTCTCGCGGATCTTTAGCTGGCTGGGTGACCGCGGCACACAAGCGCTGGTTACGCCCCAGAACTGGCTCTTTCTGAAGACCTATCGGAAGTTGCGGGAACGGCTGCTGAGTCAACGGACGTGGAACGTGGTGGCGCGGTTGGGGCCGGGTGCGTTCGAGACGATCAGTGGTGAGGTCGTCAACGTTGCGCTGATAATTCTGTCGGCGGGGCGGCCCGCGCCCAGACAAATGATGGTGGGGCTGGACGTGTCGGCACCACGTGGACAGCGGCCGATTCGGGCCGTGGAGAAGGCTCGGCTATTGGGGCATGGGTCAGAGGTTGTGCCATCGCGCCAAGCGGGGCAGCTCAGGAATCCGGATTCCCGCGTTCTCTTGGAGCCACTTGAAGACTATCCGCCTCTGTCGGCGATTGCCGATTACGGTAAGGGCAGTACTACGGGGGATCGTCCTCGGTTTCTCCTCGAGTTTTGGGAGCTAGAGCGTCCAACGGTCGACTCTGTGCCGTGGCTCGACTCCCCCAGTGAGGATACGCGATCGCTGTGGACTGGACGATCATTGCTCCTCAAGGTTCCACTCGACGATCCTGAGCTGCGATCCATGCGGGGATGCAGGCTCCACGGTCAGAGTGTCATGGGACGGGACGGCGTAGCCGTCAGGAAGACCGGAACTTTGACGCCGTATGCCTATGGTGGTGAGGCCTTCGACGACAACGCGGGTGTCCTAGCTCCAAGAACCAAATCGCACATCTCCGCGATTCTGTGCTTCTGTGAATCTGGAGAGCACCAAACGACACTCCGGAAGATTGATCAGGCACTGAAGATCACGGCCGCCACCCTCGTAAAGGTTCCCTTTGACCTCGACCATTGGACTAAGGTGGCCTTCGAGCGCTATCCCAATGGTCTCCCCGAGCCCTACTCCAACGATCCCACTCAGTGGATCTTCCACGGAGATCCGTGCCGGACCGTCGTCTGGGACGAAGACGCCAAGCGGACTGCAAGCGGTGCCTTCCGATTCGATGGCACCGTTCTTCATGTCGCAGTCGCTCGTCTACTCGGGTATCGCTGGCCCGCCGAACTCGATCCCGCAATGCGCTTGGCTCCCGAGCAACGCGCCCTCGTCAAGCGCTGCGACGCCTATGACGACTTCGCCGACTCCGATGGCATCGTCTGTCTCTCGCCCGCCAGGGGCGAGGTGAGCGCCGCCGACCGCCTGCGCGCCTTACTCATCTGTGCCTACGGTGACGAGTGGTCCACAGCCACCGAGCGCCGACTGCTGGAGGCCAACACCCCGAACAGAAAGTCGCCCCCTTCGCTTGAAGTCTGGCTTGCGGACCGCTTCTTCGCGGAGCACTGCAAGCTCTTCCAGAACCGCCCATTCATTTGGCACGTCTGGGACGGGCGGAAGGACGGCTTCCACGCGCTAGTCAACTACCACAGACTCGCGGGTCCCGGAGGCGAAGGGAGGCGAACACTTGAAACACTCACATACGCCTACCTGAACGACTGGATCCACCGGCAGCGCGTTGGCCAAGGCGATGGCACAGCCGGGGCCGACGCCCGCCTTGCGCACGCGCTCGACCTGCAACAGCAACTCGAACGCATCTTGGAAGGCGAGCCTCGTCTCGACCTGTTCGTGCGCTGGAAACCTTTACACGCGCAAGCGATCGGGTGGGTGCCCGACCTCGACGACGGCGTGCGGCTGAACATACGTCCCTTCATGCGCGCCCGGCTGCGAAAGGGCGGACGCGCTGGGGCCGGGATTCTGCGCTGGAAGCCAACCGTCAAGTGGGGCAAGGACCGCGGGAACGAACCGCAGGAACCGCGGTCGCGCGAAGAATATCCGTGGTTCTGGCGGTGTCCCGGCACGGCCAACGCCGACACGCGGACGGACTACATGGCGTCAGAGGACGCAAAGTTCGACGGGAACCGCTGGAATGACCTGCACTACACGCGATCGGCGAAGCGCGAGGCCCGGCAGATGGCGGGGATCGCGTGACGGGACCCACTGGCCGTGCAAGTCACGATTCGCGAATCTTGGTCGAGCGCGAGCATTCTCTATTCGGACGAGGCGCGAAACGCTTCACAAAATGCCATCGGTTGCGACAGGACAACGCGTTCTTCCCCGCATCGCGCCGGGAGTGGGCTCATTGCCAAGCCGTTGGCATTCTGACCCAATCGTTCCATCGCGGGCTTGTTTTGGACCCGGAAGCCTGAAGCACATGCCCATGTCCCGCTACGACGTCGTGAGACTCCTGGACGAGCTCGACCGTGAGCCCGCGGACGCGCTAGAGGATCAGAGACTCGATTTCAAGGAATGGGACGCCCGAAGCGATCACCAGTCTGTCCGGCTGGCGGTCTCCGCAGCAGTGTGCATGGCAAACGGAGGAGGCGGAACAGTCGTCTTCGGCGTACGGGACAAGGTGGTTGGCCGTGGCCACGCCGTCGTAGGAGTTCCGCACCACGTTTCCGTCAATCGGTTGATGCTAGGCGTCTACGATGGCACCGATCCGCGTCTGACGCCCGTCTTCGAGGAAGTCTCAGTCCCAGAAGGTACGAGGCGGCTGATCCTGATGCACGTTCACCCCGGAATGCCACCCTACACCGACACTGCGGGTCGTGGAACGGTACGCATCGGAAAGGACTGCAAGCCCCTCACTGGGACCGTCCGGCGCAGACTGCTCGATCAGTTCGGCGACAACGACTTTACATCTGCCATGGTCGATGAGCCCCTGCCACGGATTGTCTCCCCGGTGGCCATGGAGTCACTCCGGGTCGCTTCTCGGCTCGAACGGGCACCCTCGGACATGGTCCGCCTAAACGATACCGACCTGCTTGAAGCGATCGGTGTCGTGCGCGAGGGGCGTCCCACCCGAGCCGCCGTCCTCTTGGCTGGGTCACCTCAATCCATTCGACAACACATCCCAAACTTTGCGTGGACACACCTCCGCATGGTTTCGCCCACCGACTATTCCGACCGCGACGACGGACGCCAAGCGATCACAGTATCGTTGGACCGCATCGTCGACCTGATCATGGCTGACAACCCCATTGAGACCGTTCGGCAGGGACTCCATCACTTCGAGTACCGTACCTATCCTGAGATCGCGCTCCGCGAAGCGCTCCTGAACGCATTCTGCCACGGAGACTTCCGCAGAGGCAGCCCTCGATTGGTCAAGCAATACTCCGACCGAATCGAGATCAGCAGCCCAGGAGGATTCGTTGGCGGTATTACTCCCGACAACATCCTACACCACCAGCCTGTCAGTCGGAACCCCTGCTTGGTTGCCGCTCTGATGCGACTGCGTCTGGTCAACCGCAGCAACCTTGGGATGGAGCGCATCTTCTCTTCTCTCCTGACGGAGGGGAAGCCAGCTCCCCTGATCGTGGATGAGGGTGATTCGGTGCGGGTGACGTTTCGAGCCGCCGAGGTTTCCGTCCCAATGCGTACGTTCGTAGCAAACGAGGCGGCAAGAGGAGTTGCGCTTGCGGCGGATCATCTGCTTGTCCTAACACACCTGCTGAACGAGACAGAGATCGATGCAGGCTTTGCGGCCCGTCTCTGCCACCGTCGGGAACCGGAGGCACGTTCTCTTCTCGTGTCGATGGAGACAGAGATGGGCTACCTGAAGCGGGGAGGCTCACAGTCCGAGCGCTACTGGACCCTAAACTTGGAAACGCGTGCGAGACTCTCCAGCGTTGCATCGGGCAAGGTCGACCGAGAAACCGCGAAGCTGCGGATCCTAGAGGCGCTTAGGACACGCGCGGTCCGAGGCGAGCCGCCTCCTGCCAATGCGGATGTGCGCGAGATCACCTTGTTGGACAGGAGGCGGGTGAACCGACTGATGCACGAGTTGGCAGACGAGGGTCACGTGCGGATCGAAGGCCACGGGAGAGGGGCAAGGTACGTCTACACTGGCCCCTTGCAGGCTTAGGTAGGGGATCGATAAATGTACCGAAGCTGCCCAACTTCGGACATTTCGCCACCCGAAATGTACCAATAAATGACCATGAGACATTTCTTGGTACATTTTCTCCGAGAACACCGGGCAAAGTGACTACGCCTCTCGACCTCTTCGCCGCCGCCATCCGCGCCAAAGCCGGCGTGTCTGGGGACCGGGTGTCGCCCTGCGCCATTCTCTGGCCAGATTACCGACGCGAGTGGGATGGATTGATCCCCATTGCCCGTTCCCACATCCCCGAGTTGCTCGTCCTAGGCGAGTTCCACCCCGACGACCGCACGGGGCCCGCCATTTGGCTGCGGTGCATGGTGGACCGTACGATCGACTCCCCGTACGTCCCGGCCGATCATCCTCCCATCATCTACTTGCCGGGCGTGAAGCGTGGACAGCTTCGTGCGGGAGAGGACTGTCCAGAAGCTCTGCGTCCACTCGTTGAGCTCATGTATAGGGGCGTTGTTTGGCATCATCCCAATGGTCGCGACTGGAATGTGCGCGCATTCCTCAGGCTCGGGCCCGACGGTGTACCTGCTGGCCCCGGTCTCGACATCGCAAGCGATGGGGCAACTAGGGCGGCGCTTCTCCGGGCGATCGAAAAGGTATTCACGGATTCTTCGAGCGATCTGCACGGCCGTCTCGATGCCAGCGACTTCAACCGGTTCCTCGGGGTCAAGGTCGAGCGCGACATGCTGCTCTGGCTGGGCGACCCGACAGCAACGCGCAATTCGATGGACGACAACCGTTGGGATGCCTTCCGCGACGAGGCGAAACGAAAGCTCCGATTCGACCCGGATACCGGCATCGACGTCGAGGCCGGCAGGAGGATGGCCGAAGGACAGGGTCGGTGGCGCGATGTCTGGTCGCGTTTCGAAGAGATGCCCGCCCACTTCCAGCAGGTTCCGGATGTGCTCAGGCGCAGCCGATCTAGCGATGTGCTCCTACCCGAGCGTCCCGATCGTTGGCCCGATATCAACGACCAGGAGGAAGCATCCCTACAGAACGCTGTGGCTGAGTTGCCCAATCTGACGCACGCCGCAGCTTGCCGGAAGGTCCAGAACCTCGAAGAGGAGCACGCGTCGCGTCGGCGCTGGGTCTGGGCGAGGATGGGACGCTCACCTTTTGCGACGGTGCTCCGTCCCCTTGCGTGTCTGGCCGAGGCAAGCGCAAAGAGCATGGGCGGCCAAACACCCGACGACATAGCGAGAGTCTACGCCGAGCGCGGCTGGCAGGCCGACCAGGCAGCCCGTGAAGCTCTCGCGCTAACTCCTGAGGGACATGAGGCAGTCATCAAGTCAGCCATTCGCCATCTGCACGAGCCTTGGCTACGCGAGTCGGCCCAAGCCTTCCAGCGAGCCGTTCGTGCTCACCCGTCGAGGGAGCCACGAGTAGGAACACTTGCCGATGAGAATGAGTGCATCCTCTTCGTCGACGGGCTCCGCTACGAATTGGGGCGCCGCCTCGCGACTTGCATCGAGGACCACGAACTGAATGCCGACGTTCTGCCTCGCTGGGCCGCGATCCCGACGGTGACTGCTACCGCCAAGCCCGCTGTCACTCCTGTTGCGGGCGGGATCGCAGGCGATCAGCTTGGCGCAGACTTCCAACCTGTCTTGCGCGGCTCCTCCCGCCCGATTACGGCCCCTGTCCTGCGTGAATCCATGAGGGAGAAGGGTTACGTAGTCGTCGGGGACCAAAGCCCTGATTTCAGGCCGGCGCCCACTGCACGCGGTTGGCTGGAAGCCGGCAGTATCGACCGACACGGGCACCACCATGATTCGGTGGAGTTTTCGAGGCTCGTCGACCAAGAGCTCCGTAGTCTTGTCCGCCAGGTAGTCAGACTCATCGAAGTCGGCTGGCGGTCAATCCGCATCGTCACCGACCACGGGTGGCTGCTCCTGCCCAATGGGCTCCCGATGGTTCCGCTTTCGAAGCACCTCACGGCATCAAAATGGGCTAGGTGTGCCGTGCTCGCTCCTAGGGCCCGGCCAGACGTGCCGTGTTGGCCGTGGCACTGGAATACGTACGAGGAGTTTGCTTCGCCGAGTGGTATCGCCTGCTTCAGCAAGCGACCGGAGTACGCGCATGGCGGCCTGAGTGTGCAGGAGTGCCTGATCCCGGAAATCCGCGTGACAGCCAAGGCTGAGGCTAGCGCAAGAGGACCTGTTCGGGCTAGGATCCAGTCCGTACATTGGACGAGGATGCGGTGCAGCGTCACTGTTGAAGCTGGCGGGCGAGATGTCACGGTCGACCTTCGCTTGGGAGGTCCTGCGGGCGAATCGGTCGTGTTGGCCTCCAAGGCACCTGACGAGAACGGGGTCGTGAAGCTGGTGCTCACCGCTGACGACCAAGAAGACGCCGCACTCGTCGTTGTCGTCTACGCTCCCGACGGTCGCATCCTTGCGCAACGCGCTACCCGCAAGGGAGACTCCACCTCGTGACCGAATTCGTACCCACAGATGGCTTCCACCTCGACGACCTAGACCGCACAGCCGACGAGGCCTTCCCCGGCTATTTGGTTCGCAAGGATCTGGTGCGGCAGTACGCTCGGCAGTACCCTGTGCCGACCTACGTCGTCGAATTCCTGCTGGGTCGCTACTGTGCGAGCGTTGAGCCCGACGAGATCGCTGAGGGCCTCGGCATCGTGAAGGGCCAGCTCGAAGGTCGCACCGTGCGGCCCGCCTATCGAGAAATATTCAAGTCGCGGGCCCGCGAACAGGGTTCCGTCCGGCTCATCGACCTTGTTCGGGCGCGATTGGACGCGAAGAACGATTGTTATGTAGCCGAGCTGCCGAGCCTGGGACTTCGGGATGTGCGCATCAGCACGGAGTTCGTGGTCCAGAACCAGCGTATTCTTGCTGACGGATTGTACGCCGAGGTCACCCTGGAGTACGACCCGGTGATCGCACAAGAGAGGCAGGGACGTCCGTTCAGCATTGCCGCAATGCGCCCCATCCAAATGTCCGGTTCTTCGGTGCTCGACGCGCTGGGGAAGGGGCGGCGGCACTTCAGCACAGAGGACTGGAAGCGCCTCCTGCTCCGCTCGACTGGTCTCGAACCGGATGCGCTTGAGGAACGCGCGAGGCAGGTCGCCATCCTTCGCCTCATTCCGTTCGTGGAACGCAACTACAACTTTGTGGAACTTGGACCGCGCGGCACCGGCAAGAGTCACGTCTACCAGCAACTCTCGCCGTTCTCGCATCTGCTCTCCGGCGGCAAGGCGACGGTTGCAAAGATGTTCGTGAACATGGCGAACGGGCAGCGCGGCCTCGTGTGCCAGTACGACGTCGTCTGCTTCGACGAGGTGGCGGGGATCTCCTTCGACCAGAAGGACGGCGTCAACATCATGAAGGGGTACATGGCATCGGGAGAGTTCAGCCGCGGCAAGGAGAGCATCCGAGCGGACGGGTCGCTCGTTCTGGTGGGCAATTTCGACGTTTCGGTCGAACAGCAGCAGCGGATCGGGCACTTGCTGAGCCCTCTGCCCAAGCAGATGCGCAACGACACTGCCTTCCACGACCGGATCCACGCCTTCGCACCGGGCTGGGACTTTCCCAAGCTGACGCCCTCGGAGCACTTGACCGACCACTTCGGGCTCGTCAACGACTTCCTGAGCGCTTGCTGGACGAAGCTGCGCGACACGACGCGCCTCCCGATCTTGCAGGGCCGTGTGTTTTGGGGCGGAGCACTCTCCGGTCGAGACATTGAAGCCGTCCACAAGACCATTTCCGGCCTCCTCAAGCTCCTCTTCCCCGATCCGGACATGGACGTGCCAGACGACGACTTGGTGTGGATGGTGCGGGTGGCTTTGGAGTCGCGCCGACGAGTGAAGGAGCAACAGAAGCGTTGCCTACTGGCTGAGTTCCGCGCCACACACTTTTCCTACACACTCGGGGCCGAGGGCACCGAGCGCTTTGTCGCGACTCCGGAGCTGCAGAGCGACGAGGCGATCGACAGCGACCCGCTTCCACCCGGCCAGCTATGGGCCATCGGGCCGGGTGCGCAGGGAGGCGGTACGGGGCTCTACCGAATCGAGGCGGTAGTGGGGAACGCGGCTGGCGGAGCGAAGATCCTGAACCACCCTATACCGCCGGCGTTTCGCGAAAGCGTGAACGTGGCCGAGCAGAATCTCTATGCCGCTGGCAGTGCGCTCGTGGGCGGGCGCGATCCGCGTGGACACCAGTACACGATCCAGATGCTGGCTCGCGACAGCGAGCGATCCGGAACGGGACTGGGGCTGCCTGTATTGGCCGCATTGGTCAGTGGGCTGCTCGAACGAAGAACTCGCGGCGCAACAATCATCGCTGGCTCACTGAACTTGGGCGGCTCCCTTGACCGGCTTCCCGATCCCGTCGCAATCGCGGAGTTGGCTGTGGACAAGCAGGCGAAAGTACTGCTCATGCCAGTGGGTGCGCGGCGTGAACTGATGAATCTCCCGGACGATCTCTGGACGAAGGTCAATATCGAGTTCTACAGTGACGCCAAGGACGGGGTGTTCAAGATACTCGAATGAGAGCCACCACTTCGGCCACCGGCGGGGCCACTGCCGAGTATTGTGTCGAACCAGAAGCCATTACCAAGACACCGCAGCCAGCTTCATACTAGCGCCTTGCCTCGGCAGTATACAACCTCGGTTGAAGGAGTCACCCCATCACACGGGCAACGACATCGCGGCTCCCGGCAAGCCTCCGTCGAGAAGACTGGGCAGGATTCGTCCAGCACGCGAGCATTGATGGGTGCGTGACTGATCGCCAGCAGAGACCTAGTGCTGTCCTGCGTTTCGCAGTGCAGAATCCACGAACAGGATCGCTGGGACCAATCCGAGCGGCGGCGGGCGCCACCGGCTCGAAATGCCGGTGAGCCAGTTCGGCGTGCCCGACTGCTTCTCGATGGAGGTGCCGGTCGAGGCAAGTACGCTACCGACGCGATCGCTCGTCTGAAGCGCGACGGTGGAGAACGACGAGGCACACTCAAATCTCGACCGTGCTTCCGAATCCATTAGGCTATGGTCGGGTCGATCCAGAGGGTAGCGGGCTGACCGCTCGCCGAAGTCCAGCGGTTTCGCGCCCCGCCCCTGCCACCAACGGGGATTCGCGACGCACATGCTCTCCTCGTGTCGACGGATCTCCAGATGGCCAATCTGGAGCGGGGAAGCTTACGGTCCCAACGCGATCGGATTCTGAACTTGGACGCGCGTACGCGACTCTCTGGAGCCGCATCGCCTAGGGTCGAGCCGGAAGAGGGCACATCGTTTGATACATGACTTGGCCTCCGACGGCCATCTACGATTCAAGGGACACAGGCTCAGTTCAAAGCGTTCATTAGGAACCGGCGCACACGCAGCTCCATTTGGCTCTACACAAGCCAACTCGCGCGCGCCGGAACACAAGAAACGCTCTTCCTTATGTGCCTATTTGTATCTACTTGCGCCTTGCTGGGCCATGTTACAGTACGCCCACGACTTCGGCACATCACACGATGTGTCATGCTGTGTTCGAGTCTCGTAACTCGCCGCTGAACAAGTGCTTGGGTAGCCTGTGGCACCCTTCCAGCGATCTATTCGAGATCTGTCTCGTTCCATTTCGCATATCATACGTTCGTTCGTCCTGTAAACCCTCAATGTGCCCAAGTCCGTTCGGAGTCGACACCATCCCGCATCCCCTGCCGTTTTCGGACTTGGATCGTCACTTCGGCCTTTGGAGCCGGTACACAGGAAGCATCTACCGATCAATGAAAGGAATCGGCGTACCGAAGTCAGTGCTAAGCGATCCTGAGCGAAGGACTGATGGAAGAATTCAACCTGAAATAGTTCCTATATTGACTTAGTGCCAGTGACGGGTATCCGACTCCATTATTGAAGGCATATTACCACAGAATGAGCTGCGATTGATGGGACATAGACGACGACGAGGTGTAGGCGTCAAAGTCTCAGATTAGCCATCGAGTGTGGCCCGTGGTTCGGTAGTGTTTGTTCGTACGGCTTTAGACTAGTCTCTTTGTCGTTGCCTCATAAACAAGTTGACACCCTCAAGCATTAGTCTTATTCGATTTCGATCACTGGCTTCTTCCCATTCTCCATGGGCCGCGTGGTTTCTCACGCCAGCCCAAGAGGTGATATCCTTTACGTCTTGCTTTGAGAGCAGTTCAGCGGACCGCAGAGCCTTGCTGTAGGCGTCAATTCCAGGCCTTGACGCTCCAACTGACAAGGATTCTGCCTCGACCCACGTCCTCAAAAACTCCTCAAGGCACGCGCCGATTAGTATCGCAGCGGCAGCTGGATGATACTTGCTGTTCTCAAGTAGCATATTAGCTTGGCCTAAAAGATCGGATACTATGTCCATCTGTGCCTGTCGCTCGGGTGACAATCCCGTGGCCAAGCCGACCTCAAGGTATTGGATGAATGACGTTAAGATTGACTCTAGCGTTGCAACCATATAGTGGTTGTGTCCCGTAGTAGCCTCCGCCTGTTTCAAGAACTCACTCTTCGGACCAGCATAGTGCCGAAGGAAGTCGCACACTTGGGCCTTAGCGGCCTGTCCATGGGCGCCAGCCCGGCCACCTTGTGCAAACGTAAACGTTCGAGCGGGACGTGACGGGCATTGGGTTGGGGTGGATGGTGCTCA
>JAPPMC010000133.1 GCA_028819235.1 Bryobacterales bacterium | reverse complement strand
CGCTACCAGTGGGCCGCCGGGCCCGTCGTGGCAGGGGTTTTGGCGCGAGCACTAAGTAGCAACCCCGACGGCGCGGCAACCGTCAAAGGAGTCGCGATGAGAACCGCGCGAACTTTGGTGGCGGGTCTTGCCTTTCTGACTCTGGCACGACCGCAGGTGCCGTCGGACAGCGCCCGCCAACGCGCAGGGGAGCCCACGTTTCGAGCCGAAGTTCGCGTCGTCAATGTCTACGCGACGGTCAAGAACGGCACGGGGCAAGTCTTGACCGATCTCACAGAGAACGACTTGATCCTGTGGGAGGATGGCTTCGTCCAGGACATCAGCCATTTCTCTTGGGTCGCAGACGCGCCGCTGGACATCGGGCTGCTGGTCGACACCAGCCTCAGCCAAGCTGCCCTCCTTCCAACAGAGCGCCGGACAGGCCTCCAATTCCTCCGGTCCGTGCTGCGGCCCGATCAGGACCGGGCATTCCTGGTCAAGTTCGACCGCGACGTGGAGCTGGTGGTCGAGCCTACCGGAAACCTCCGAGACCTGTCTGACGGACTTGACAACCTGCACGTACGTCCGTACGCCGCCCCGCAGGGCCCGCCGACCCCAGGGCGACGAACCGGCACTGCGCTGTTCGACGCGGTGTATCTGGCCTCTGCCGAGGTGTTCCAAGAGCGGAGTCGACGCAGGGTCGCCGTGGTGATCTCGGACGGCTACGACACGGGAAGCATTGTCAGTTTGCGGAGGGCCGTCCGGGAGTCCCTTCGCGCAGACGTCGTGGTGTACTCGATCCAGTTCCTGGACGAAGCGATTGCAGGAATGATCTACGCCGACCGGATCGGCGCTGGATCGGCGGCCCTCAACCGAATCTCCTCGCAGACCGGAGGAAGCTTCCACCGAGTCTCGCGGAACGTGACGCTCGAAGAAGTCTTTCGCAAGATCGAGGACGAAATGCGAGGCGCCTACAGCTTGGGATACACGCCGTCTCGGGGATTCGCAGATCCCGGCTATCGCCGCATCAAAGTCACTAGCCCACGCATGGAGGTTCGGACGATCCAGGCCCGGGACGGATACGATCCGCACCTGTTCCTCCAGCAGGTCAAGTGATCGAAGAAAGGGCCACCGCTTGCGGATTGGCCTATCGTGCCAAAACTCAACGTCCGCTCTGGGACTGCGGCCTCGACACTCGGCGGCGCACTTCGGCCACACACGCCCATCGCTACACACGAGCCGGCGCAGTTGGAGGATGCCAGCTTCCCGCCGCTCCGCTTGACTACGGTCCGAGGTGTAGCTGCTGGTCGAGCCAGCCGAGATCCGCGGAAACTCGCGGAAGGCTACGAGCACATAACCGTGAGTCAATGTGCGGGCCCGCAGACACAACCAAGCAGACATCAACACGACATCGGCTCGTCGCTGTTCGACGCAGTCTACCGACCCTCAGCCTAGGCACCTCAAGAGCCGTGTCGGCACGGCGTCGCGACCGTCATCCCGGACGACTACGAGAATAGGAAGACTCGTCTGCATTCAGCGGACCACCGGACCGACGCTGCGCTGCTTCGCGGTCGGGCACTCAATCCAGCCGTTGATAGTGGTGCAGGCCGTGCGGTACATTACTGGCCTGGCCCAGACCCGCAGGGCGCCACGCATGTTCGACAACTTCACTGACGTGGAACTCCAAGAGTTCCTTGGCTTCCCGAAGCGAGTCTGCAACCCGCGCGCCCGCGGGTCAGGGAAGCCGGCAGTACATCCGTTGCACAGGCAGTGTACATTTCGTGCAACGGCAACCACCAATGACAATCGCACACATCGTCTCCTCGTCTTTCAGCGAGAGAATCTCCGCGACAAGGAAAACTTCTCATGTGGCATCGTATACCTGCCACCGAGCGGGCAACGGCTCACGCTAGCTAGGTACAACGGATCGGCCAACCGACACGGGGATATCCAATACAAGCCCCATATCCACCGAGCCACCGAAGCTGCCATCGAGGCCGGGAGAAAGCCGGAGCACACAGCGGAAGAGACCGACTGCTACACAACCATCATCGGTGCCCTAGCCTGCCTAGTAAAAGACTTTAGCCTGTCCGGTATGCCCACCCAACATTTCCAGCGGAGGCTTTTCGATGGCCATCAACGCTGACGATCTCCGGCGGCGACTGTGCGACCAGCTGTGCGCAGAGGTTCGTGTGAAGCAGCGCCCAGACGGTGAGTTCATGCTTGAATCCGATTTCGAGTTCCCGGACGGAGATCGGTATCCAATCTACCTGTCGGAATCGCTAGGAGGTGTGCGCTTGTCGGACAAGGGTGACACAGTAATGCGCATTAGCTACGATCATGATATCGACGCTTTCCTTGCTGGAAGTAGGGGATTACTTGTAGAGCGCATTGCGTTTGAGGAACGAGTCTCGTGGAAGCGAGGAGTTCTTTTTGTTGACACTCCCATCGACCGTCTCTCTGAAAGCCTCTTTCGTTACGGTCAGGCGTTGACTCGGATTTACGCTCTTACCCTCCGTTCGCGGTCAAGGGCGGCGTCCACGTTCTACGAAGACCTCGCGGATCTAATCTGCCAATCGACTGATGCAGAACAGATTCAGCGCGACTACATCCTTCCTGACATTCCAAACTCGGAGGCTTATCCGGTCGATTATCGATTTCAGGGGAAGAGTAGCGAGCATCTGTTCCTGTATGGTGTTCCAAATCGGGACAAGGCCCGTCTGACCACAGTTTTTCTTTCTCACTTTCACCGGTTTGGATTAGATTTTGATTCCATCATAATCTTCAAGAATCAGGCAGAAATACCTCGGATGGACTTGGCGAGACTCTCAGATGTGGGTGGAGAGATGATCTCATCGCTCGGGTCAGGCAAGGACCTGCATCGAAAGATGAAGCGTCGGGTCGCGTAGGAATGTTCATCTAATGCCCGGTACGCCAAGTGCGCGGGACAGCGGGGAAGAAGACGCCGCCGAGCCCGTCGGCAGCACGAGCATCGGTTCTCGGTGGGATGAATGCGGGTCTCGTACTTACTCATGGCCCAAAGCGAAGGGGAATGCCTTAGAAGAAGGCTTGGACTAGCGGGCCCGGCGGTCCGATCGCCGGCCCCGGAGTTCCTAGTTCAGCGGATCAGCTAGGCTTGAGCCATGCTTCGTGGCTGTTTGCTCGCCTGCGCCTTGTCGATTCCGGCACTTGCGACAGCTTCGGACTGGACGCGCTTTCGGGGCCCAAACGGCACAGGGGTGGCGGACGAGGGCCCGCTGCCTGTCTCCTTCGGACCCGAGACCAACGTGGTGTGGGAGACTCCCCTGCCGCGCGGGAAGTCCTCGCCGGTGCTCACGGACACGAAGGTCTTCCTCACGGCCCATGAGGACGGCCAACTGCTGACGATCGCGCTCGACCGGGCGACGGGCCGAGAGCTTTGGCGACGCGCCGCTCCATCCAGACGCGTCGAGCGCATGCACCGACTCAATGACGAAGCCGCGCCGACACCCGTGACCGACGGCAAGAACGTCTTCGCCTTCTTCGGCGGATACGGCCTGGTCTCCTACGACGGTGGCGGGGTGGAGCGTTGGACCCTGCCGCTCGGACCGTTCACCAACTACCACGGGATGGGCAGTTCGCCGATCCTTGTGGACGGCAAGCTGATCCTGATCTGCGATCAGGACCTAGAGGCCTACGCGCTCGCGATAGACCCCTCCAACGGGGAGATTCTCTGGAAGCGGCCGCGACCAGACTTCGTTCACAGCTTCTCAACGCCCGTAACTCACCAAGCTGGGGCCGGCGACCCCGTGATCGTCGTCCCTGGCTCGTACCGCATGACGGGGTATTCGACCGACGGGCGCGAGGTGTGGAGGCTCGATGGGCTGACCTATCAAGTCAAGTCCGGACCCGTGGTCGACGGCGACCGTCTCTACTTCAGCGGCTGGGCCGTAGGCGGCGAGCCCGGCGCACGGCTCGAACTGCCGGCATGGGACGAAGTCCGGGACCGATTCGACTCTGACGGGGACGGCGAACTCGCTCAGTCGGAACTGAGGCAGGACTGGCACCCGAACAGCTGGGCCATGCACGATCGCAACAAGAACGGAACGATGGACGCCCGGGACTGGGCGCACTACCGTGCCCGCCGCGTCTCCGAGAACTCGTGCATGGCGATCCGCCTGGGCGGCACGGGCGACGTGACCGGGTCGCACCTGCTGTGGAGGTACCGGAAGTCACTCCCCGAAGTGGCCTCGCCCGTCCTCTACCGGGGCGTGCTCTACCTCGTGCGCAATGGCGGGATCGTGACTACCTTGGATCCCGCAAGCGGCAGCGTGCTCAAACAGGGGCGGCTGCGCGACGCGATCGATGGCTTCTACGCTTCTCCGGTCGCCGGAGACGGCAAGGTGTACATGACGAGCGACGCCGGGCGAGTCGCCGTGCTGGAGGCCGCCGGCGCTTGGACAGTGCTTCGCACCAACGACCTTGGGGAAGATGTCTACGCCACGCCGGCCATTGCGGACGGCAAGCTGTTCATCCGAACCGCAAGCCGGCTGTACTGCTTCGGAGAACCAAGGCAATGAGAGACACTACATCTGAGCGCCCTGCGTGCGAACCTCGCGATGGAGGGATCGCGGCCATCAGGGACGACGGCTCAACCCGGCGAGCGGCGCTGAAGGGTCTCTTGGGTGCGGCAGTAGCCCCGCTCGCGACCTGCCAAAGCGGCGGTCGCTCAACGGCCAGCTCCCCGCCGAACGTCATCCTCTGCATGGCGGACGACCAAGGCTGGGGCGACACGGGCTACAACGGGCACCCATTCCTCCAGACGCCCAGCCTTGACTCGATGAGCGAGGCCGGCCTGCGGTTCGACCGCTTCTACTCAGGGGCCCCAGTTTGCTCGCCCACGCGCGGCAGCGCCCTAACAGGCCGCCATCCCTTCCGATACGGAATCCCCACAGCCAATGCCGGTCACATGCTGCCGGAGGAAGTCACGCTCGCGGAGCTGCTTCGCGACCAAGGCTACACGACGGGGCACTTCGGCAAGTGGCACCTCGGCACGCTCACGAACGACCAGCCCGACGGCCGCCGCGGGGGGCGCCGCCCAGAGCACTATGCCCCTCCCTGGGAGCATGGCTTTGACGAGTGCTTCTCCGCGGAGGTCCAGATGCCGACGTGGAACCCGATGGTCGATCAGGCCTTTCCATCGCAGTACTGGACGGGCCCGGGCGAGTTTGCCACCGACAATCTGGACGGCGACGACTCGCGCGTGATCATGGACCGCGCCGTACCGTTCCTTCGGCGGGCCGCCGAGAGCGGCACGCCGTTCTTCGCCGTGATCTGGTTCCATACCCCGCATAGCCCCGTCGTCGCCGGCCCGCGACACCGGGCCATGTACGCCGGACTCAGCGAGGGCGAACAGCACTACTACGGCTGCATCACGGCCCTGGACGAACAGGTGGGCCGATTGCGCGAAGAACTGCGGGCCCTTGGGGTGGCGGACAATACGATGCTCTGGTACTGCAGCGACAACGGACCGGAGGGCCGCACCCCGCACCAGCGCAACAATCGCGGCTCCAGCGGAGGGTTGCGAGGCCGGAAGCGCAGTTTGTTCGAAGGCGGCCTTCGCGTTCCGGGCATCCTTGAGTGGCCGCAGCGCGTGGCCTCAGGCCGGACCACGGCCGTGCCCTGCTCCACGGCCGACTACCTGCCCACCATCGCCGAGGCAGTGGGCTTAGGCTCCGGACCACCAGTTCGCCCGGTAGACGGCATCAGCCTGATCCCGCTCATTGACGGGACGATGGCTGTACGCGGATCCCGATTGGGCTTCCAGTGCCCGGACGGCGCGGAACAAGGCGTCGCCAGCAGGCTGGGTTCGCCCGACCACGCGCTGATTGGGGATCGCTACAAGTTCCTGTCGTACTTGGACGCGGAGCGCGCCGACGAGGACATGCTCTTCGACATCGCCGTCGATCCTGGCGAGCGCCACAATCTCGCGGGCGAAATGCCCGAACTCGCCGCAGCGATGCGAACGGAGCTCGAGCAGTGGGACGCGTCGTGCGCCCGCAGCGCGGACGGCGCAGACTACAGCGACGGCTGAGGGTCCGGCTCGCCGTTTGGCGGCGAAGCGGCCGGTGCCAAGCGCGCTTCGGTCGGATCCTCTCCCGGAGTCCGGCGGTAACGGAACGGATAACTCTCGACGATTGCGCCGATTAGCGCCGAAGGGCGGTGGCCTCCGCGGATGAAGGCTTCGGCGATGCCGTCCACCGCCGGCCGGTCGAAGTACTCGAGCTGGCGTCCGAGGGCGAAGCCGAGCATGCGCTCGCTGATCATCCGAGCGAATTCCCCACTGCGATCCAGCAGGATGCCCTTCAGCCCGGACGGGCCCGAGAAGCTCTCGCCACCGGGGAGCGTCCCTGCCGCATCCACCGGCTGCCCGTTGTCGGTGTCCCGCCAGCGACCGATCGCGTCATAGTTCTCCAATCCGAATCCAATCGGGTCGATTCGGTCGTGGCACACCGCGCAGCGCGGCTCGTCACGGTGCCTCTCGAATATCTGGCGGAGAGTGAGCCCCTCCGAGCTCTTCCCGCCCTCGGGCAGATCGCCCGCGTCGGGCAGCGGTGGCGGCAGCTCTTGCCCGAGCATCGTCTCAAGGACCCACTTGCCGCGCACGACCGGGCTCGTGCGCGTTGGCAGCGACGTCGCCGTCAGCACTGCCCCCAGGCCTAGAACGCCGCCGCGCTCCGGACCGTCGAACTCCACCAAGCGCATCTCCGGACCGACCACGCCCTTGACCCCATAGTGTCGCGCCAGCTCCTCGTTCAGGTAGCTGTATTTCGAATCGACGATCTCGAGGAGGCTGCGGTCCTCGCGGACCATCCGCCCAAAGAACATCTCGGCCTCGGCCAGCATCGCTTCGGACAGGGCCGGGGTGAACTCCGGAAACTCCACATCATCCGGCTTGATTGTGCCGCCCAGCTCCGCGTAGCCCAGCCACTGCCCGAAGAACTCCCTGACGAACGCCGTGGCGCGGGGATCGAGCAGCATTCGCTGCGCTTGGGCCTGCAGAGTGGCAGGGTCGCCGAGGCTGCCCTGACGGGCAAGGCCCCCTAGCTCTTCGTCCGGCATCGACATCCACAGGAAGTACGAGAGGCGGCTGGCCAATTCGTGGTCGTTGAGGAGCCGCTCGCCCTCCGGTTCCGGCGCCAGCTCGGGCCGGAACAGGAAGCTCGGCGAGACCAATGCCGCGCGCAATGCCAGGCCAACGGCCACCCCAAAGCCCTCGCCCCGGGCCGTCGCGTCCCTGTAGAAACCCATGAGCCGCTCCACTTCGGGGGGGCGCACCGGCCGGCGGAATGCGCGTGCCGCGAAACTGCCGATCACCTCCCGGGCCGCATTGGCGGCAGCCTTCCCCGAACCAGGCTCCGCGATCCACACCAACGAGCCATCCTGACCGGGCTGCGGATCCTCACGTATCTCGATCCAGTCCAAGGACAGGATCACTTGGGCCGGAGGCGGCTTCTTCCCCGCTGCCTTGGCCTCGGCGCGCAGCCGATCTGTCTCGGCCGCCAGGCGTCGGTTGTTCTCGTTGGTGCGCTCGGTCCGCGGATTGAACCAGTGCAGGGACACGCGCTGGCTCCCGCGCGGGATGTTCCCCGAAAACTCGTAGACCTGGGGCGATTGCGGATCGGCCAGCACGTGCGCCTGGCCCACGAGCCGCCCGGCAACGCGCAGCGTCACACCCGGCAGCCGACCGGCGACAGGCGATTCTCCCCAAGCCCTCACGCGGAACCGGTAGCGGGCAAACCGTGGGAATGTCACGTAGCGGTACACCGTCTGCTGGTAGTTGCGGAGGTCGAGCCCGTACTCCGTGAACTCGTGGTTGGTCTCCGTGCGCAGGAAGTCCTCGATCTCGAACCGCGCTCTGAGGGGGTCGTGCGAGCGCCGAGCGGCCACCAGCTCGTCGGCCACGTGTGCAGCCGCCGCCAGGACTTTCTCGGCCAAGACCGGCGCCACGAATAGCCCGTCGCGGTCGTTCCGGAATCCGCTTTCGCCCTGCCCATCTACGGGAAACCCGTCCGCGGGGCGCAGGTCCAGGCCCGTCAGGTCCCGGACAGTGTTGTTGTACTCCGTGCGGTTCAGCCGCGGAATGGTCACGGAGCCGGGGTCGCGCAGGGCGCTCCAGTCGAGGTTGTTGATGGCGTCGTCGATCCACTCCACCAGTGCCTGTCGCTCCTCAACGCTTGGCTGGGCCCCCTGAGGAGGCATCTCGCCCTCGCGCAAGACGCGCAGCGCGCGCTCCCACACTCCACGGGCTCGGAGCACCGAAGGATGATCCTCGAACACGGTGAAGTCGACCCCCGCCGTCTGCGTGCCGGGACCGTGGCAGTGCACGCAGTACTTTGCCAACAGAGGCCGGATGCGTTCCGACAGGTCGGCTTCGATCCGTTCGACTGAATTCGCCGCCTGCAAACCGGAGGAGCCGGACAATAGCAGAATAATGGCGGTCGTTGCTAGCTTCGTGCCGAAGGTTGACCGGCTCACCACTCGGAGGCTAGCACATATGATGGGCTCCCGGAGCCGCCTACGCCATGCTTTCCCGTGTCGGAGATCTTCGCCGAGAATTGGGCCAGCCAGAGTCCCGCGTCCAAAGACGCCCGAGAGTTCGTCAAGGCGTACTACGCCGATGGCAAGCCCCCGAAGCACGGCGAGGTCTTCGTGAACAAGCCATTGGCTTGGACCTATCGCCAGATCCCCCACGGCGGCCGCTATGCATGCTACGAGGATGAAATCACCCGCAAGATCGTCCAGCGGCTCAACAGCCTCGACTCGCCCATGACCTAGGCGGACCAGGCCTACCAGCACTCCGATTGGGTCGGACCGATCAGCACAACGAATAAGGGACACCGCATCTACGAACTGCCGCCGAACGGGCAGGACATTGCGGCTTTGGAGATGCTGAACATTCTGGGGGGCTGCGATCTCGAGGCCGCCGGCCCTAGCATCGCGGACTAACTGCATCTGTTCGTTGAGGCGAGACGGCTGGCATTCGCCGACCTTGGCGCTTGGTTGGCCGATCCGGAGAGGGCTAGGCTCCGGTTGGGACCTTGATTTCCAAGGACTACGCCCAGCGGCGGGAACGGATCAACCCTGTCCGCGCTGCCGAGAGCGTCGAGTCCGGAGTGCAGGGATCGGTGCATTGGATCGAGGGCGTCGGCGACACGTTCTATTTGCGGTCGTGGACACGGACCGCAATCCTGTCTCGTTCATCAACAGCTTGTTCCAAGCCTTCAGTTCCGGCGTGGTCGTGCCGGGCACCGGCCTGCTCTAGCAGGATCGCGGCGCTCTCTTTCCGCTCAATCCGGATCACCCCAACGGGATCGAGGGCCGCAAGCGTCCGTACCACACCATCATTCCGGCCATGGCATTCAAAGACTGCAAGCCGCGGCTCTCATTGGGCGTCATGGGCGGCGACTTGCAGCCCCAAGCCCGCGCCCAAGTGCTGCTCAACATGATCGAGTTTGGCACGAATGTGCAGGTCGCGGGCGAGGCTCCGTGCGCCAGTCACAGCAGCGGCGGCGGAGTCGGACTGGAGAATGGGATCTCGCCCCAAGTGGCGGCCGAGCACCATCCGCACACGACCGCTCGGGGCCATCTTCAGCAGTTGACGGGTGTCGTTGTCGACCATCCCGATGTTGCCCGCGGGATCCACGCGGATAGCGTACGCCCGAACGAACATACCCTCGCCCAATGAGCGGGCCAAGTGGCCGTCGGGCGCGAATTCCATGATGGGGTTCTCGCCTCGGTGGAACGCTTACACGTGTCCCTTACCGGCGACCGCGACGCCGGCGTGCTGCATGGCGGGAAAGTCAGCTGCCACAGCCACATGTGACAGCCCGAAGGCAAAGTGCAAGTAACAGAAGGGTTAGCCACGGGGGGCGGAGTAGATTTTGCATGACGGACATCAATTTCAGTGCCGTACCCGCAAATCGAAGGTCTCCGTTCGCGACAGACCAGAGTTGATGGCCGATTCGCCAAGGCCCCGCCAGCGGACCGACCGCAGCCCCGCGTCCTAACCGGGCGGTTCAGCCTCGACGGCGCTCAGCTATCCCGGTAGCGGTGGGGGGAGCGATGAGATGGTCGTGCAGACCGAACGGACGCGGTCGCGGCGGTTCGGGTCCGTAAGAACCGGGGCGAGTGCTTCCGAGGCAGCCCGAACGCTCCTGTGACAATGGTTGGCCACGTGTTCTCATGGGACAAGATGATGCATCAAGCCTGAGGTGGGCTGCGGGAAGCACGTGAAGCAAACCTTCCAGCAGTTTGCCGCAACGTTGCTCGTTGTCGATGTCCCGGCCTTCTCCCAGCCCAACCGACTCACCGAAATCGGGCGGGACGAGGGCTACGTCCTGCTCTTCGACGGGAGTAGTCTAGATAGCTGAGACGGCGACCCCCACCCTGTGGTCCGTTCGGGACGCCTCCATTGTCGGTTCGGACGGCAGCCACCCAGCCGACACCAACACGTTCCTGACTTAGGGGAAATCGTTCGACGGCTTCGTCCTGAGACGCGAAGTCCGGTTGCGGAAGGGCAACACAGCGACATCCAGTTTCGAAGCGAGCATGTGCCGGGTCCCGCCTGGACCATCCATGGCTACCAAGCGGATCTCTCGGATACCGGGGAACGTTCGGCTTGGGGCAACTTCTACCAAGAGAGTCTTATGAGCGGCTGGGCGCACGCCCGAAGGCATGTAACAGGCTATAGTCGGTGCGTCGCCCGAGGGGGCGTCGACGCCTACAAGTCCCAAGCGCCGAGGAGTCCCAGAGCCGCAGCCATGGGCCATAGATCGGGGCTGCTCTTGAGCTCGGTGCGATTCGTGGCGCCTTAGGCGGGCGTCGCCGGCTCAAGGCCTGCGAGGTGCCGAAGCTTGCTGGCAGCGGTGGGTGTGCCCCCCCGCTCGGCCTGTTGCCCAACAAGGCCGCGACCGCAGTCTGATGGCCACGCCGGACTAGGACTGGTGGCGGGCGAAGCATGTCGTGCTGCCCCGGGAATGGAATCGCTACGAGATCCGCGCCGAAGGTGATCGCGTGCGACTGACGCTCAATGGCAAAGCGACTTTCGAATGCAGCAACGACGAGGCCGAAGCCGGTGTCGTCGCCATCTAACTCCACTCTGGGCCCGCCATGCAGGTCGAGCGTCGCAGCATCCGGATCAAGGCGCTTTAGGCGTCGGCGCGAGACGGGTTTCCGTCCGCCTTGGGGCCACTCTTAAATTGACTCAACGAGTCCCCGATCAGTGGCCTAGAGGCAATACTGTTTACTTAAGGATGCCAAGCGGCATTCGGCGTCCACCGGTGCCGTCGGCGAGACAGTGGCCCACGGTGCCGGACCTT
>JAPPMC010000189.1 GCA_028819235.1 Bryobacterales bacterium | reverse complement strand
CAAGGATCGACTCCGGCAAGCGTCCCAAACATCAACAAAAGAATGTGCCTGGCCGTTCCCGTCCCGCTGGCAGGCATCATCGCGCCTGAGCAAGCTGGCCACTTGCGGGTGCCTGTCCGAGACGGACCACCATTCCAGTCAGCTGTGAGGGGAGACTGGGTATGCCAATCTCCGCATCCTCGGTGCGTGACGGTCGACAACGCTCGCCGAATGCTCAGGTCCCCCTACCCGAAGCCTGCCATGTGACGGAGGAATATGTCGGCCCGTCAGCCCCAGCCCCGCCGTACGACAAGCTGATCGATGTGTGCCAAGTGGTGGCGGCCATGCCAGGCGTATGCGCCGACCATGACGGCGAGCTTGGAGGGGCCCGAATCAGGGTGCAGGAATTCGCGCTGCAATTCCGCCCAGGTGAGGCCTCGCAGCAGGTTTACCCATCGCCGATGGAGGGCCTCCAAGAGGTCGAGGGAATGGTCGACTGACACCTTGGAGTCCGGGAGCATGGCCCAAGCCTTCTCGTCGTAGGCCTTGATCGTCGGCCGGTCCTCCGTAAGAGCCCATTTGAAGCGCACGTAGCTGTTCATGTGGCTGTCTGGGAGGTGGTGGACTACCTGCCGCGCCGTCCAACCCCCCGGCCGGTACCGGGTGTTGAGCTGTTTGTCTGACAGCACCGCGACGGTTCGGCGCAGATCGCTGGGAAGTGCAGCGATGTCTTCGATCCAAGCTTGAACATGCTCGCTCGTTACGGGTTCGGGAGGCTCGAACCGGCCGATGGGGTACCGAAGGTCGCTCTCGGGAGGATTGGCGAGATTCATGGCAGGGGTGGGTCTTGGCGGCTAGCCAAACGCGACTGTTCGTACCTAACGCGTCGCGGATTCCAACTCTACATCAAGGTGAGCGGGCGACATTCTATCCGGCTTGGGTTGTTCGACGCCGACCGACCCGCCGCCGAGTTCAAAGACGGCCCCGTCGGTCCGTGCTGCCAACAGCCCAACTGGGACCAGTTCCGAAGGGCGCTTGTAAGCCGCTGCAGTATTCGTGCACGACCCTATCCCGGCCTCCTCACCTGGTGACATCCAGATGTGCAATCTCCGTTCCAATCGGACCGAGAGCCGGGGGTGAAGCCGCAAGCTGGGGGATGGGTTCGCCTGCCGTTCTGGCGCACCGCGCCTGAGTTGCAATGCGTGTGGCACTTCAGAAACATTGACACGCTATCAGACCTCTCCCAGACAAGAACACTCTCCGCGGTGGCCCAACAATGGATACGGCGAACAACCCTGCAAATGGCGGCATCCGTCTGAAGTGGCAGCCAGAAGAATCTGACGAGGAGGCCGCGAGGATGCTCGCATCGTCATTCACGCATCGTCGAACAGCCTCCGTGACCAATGCGCTGGGACATAGTGGCCTCGGGAAGGCACGGGCAGGAAACTACAGGGTCTCAGCCCGCAATCTCGGCATGCGTGGAGTGCGCGCTCGACACCGACAGGATCTCCGTATCTTAGCTGGCCAAGGTGTCGCGGCGCCGATCTCCCGATCGACCGGCCTGCACGCGAGTATGGCGCAGTGCCTGCGACTGTCGCCTCGCTCGCTGCTAGGAACCCGTGACGCCCGACCCCCTGCCGCCGCACATCGGTTCCAATGGCCCGCTCGGCCTACTCCTAATCCTGAAGATGAAACTTGACAGTGCCTATACTTTCGTTCAAGAGGTCGAGAACATGGCACCTGCCAGCCACATCGCCCGGTTCGGGTCCAAACAGTGGCTCGCGACCGCGATTCGGTTGAGGCTGAGGCACTCATCGTGAGGCGGCAGATGTCGTCGCGCCGAAGCCCGAGGACGCCGCGTTTGCGATCTTGCAAGACACGCTCTTGATGCTTGGCCACCCGAGGATGACGGCGCATAAACAATGGCGACTCTCTGCAGGTGCACACTGCTGGTGCGGCCTCCTCCTGCTCAACCAAATGCTCACAACCTCTGAGGTGGCCTGATGACTCGGGAGGAACTAAGGGACGCCATATTGGGAGGTGAGGGCCCCTCGCTGGCATTCGAGCGGTCCTTCTCGAAGAGTTTGGGGCGCGAGTTGTGCGCATTCGCCAATGCGTCCGGAGGATCCCTCTTCGTAGGCGTGTCCGACGACGGTGCCGTAGTTGGAGTCTCACATCACACTCGGCTCAAGTCGCGCATTCGAGACATCGCCCGATCGGCTGACCCTCCCATCCGGGTTGAGATCGACGCTATCGGCGAGGTTCTCCGGGTCGATGTTCCAGCCCAGCACGACAAGCCCTATTCCTTTGGTGGCAGGTTCTTCCGAAGGGTCGGAGCCAACAGCCATCGGATGTCTGTTACGGAGATCGAGGAAATGTTCTACGAGGTCGGCCGCCTGCACTTCGACAGTACGCCGTGCCCAAACATTGAGCTTGAGAAGGACCTCAATGACGCGACGTGGGACGGCTTCAGTCGGAGGGCGAAGATCCCGAGAGCGATGGACAGGCGGGCGGCACTGCGCAACCTCGGCTTGGTCAACGCCGACCAGCGTATGACCCATGCCGGTGCATGGTTAAAGGCGCGGGACATTCGCACGGTCACGACCTCCGCGCACGTGTCCTGCAAGCTGTTTCTCGGGCGGACGAAGTTTCGGATACTGGAGCGGAGGGACTTTCACCGACACATGGCAGGACTGGTGGACGACGTCACGTTTTGGATTCTGACAAAGATCAATGTGGAGTTCATCATCAAGCACGTTCGGCGCGAAGAGCGCCCCGAATTGCCCGAGGACGCGCTCCGAGAGGCCGTTGCCAATGCCGTTGCGCACCGCGACTACCGGTCGCCAGCGAACGTTCAGGTGTACGTGTTCAAGGACCGGGTCGAGATTGTCAGTCCGGGCGGACTTCCCGTAGGGATGACCAAAGCCGACTTGGGGACGAAGAGTGTTCCCCGGAATCCACTGCTGTTCGACATGCTCTACCGAATGGATGTCGTCGAGCGCATAGGATCGGGCGTCCGTCGAATGTTCGATCTCTGCCGTCACCACGGCACTCCCCTGCCCCGGATTGATGTTTCCGAGCATTGGGTGACGGTAACCTTCCCGCGACCACCTCAGGTTGGTGCTGCGCACAATTAGAGGCCGAGCCACGGGCCAGAGTTGAGGCCAGAGCCGATCGGGCCAGAGTTCCGGAGCTAGGCGGGCCAGAGTCGCCTCCCGAAGGGCCAGAGCCGGCGTCAGTCGAACGCACGGCTGGTAGGCCTGCTCAGCAACGGACGCTCCTTGTGGCGAGCGGGTGCCTTGCCGACACGCGGCCCGGCACTGAAATCGGCCATCGCTAGGAGTCTGGGACACAGTTCGAACTCCGGTAGTCTCAATTGCGTGATTCGACGGGTGCGTCAATTCGGGTCCGAAATAGACACGGACGTTGCCCGAGAGGCGGAACAGCAGGCGACAAGACTACCGGCTCACCAAGATTGGCTGGGCTGCCGAAGCAGATCACGGAGCAGGCTGCAAGGGAATGCATCGAACGCCGCCGTGTCCGTTGATGGTGCAAGGGCGTACGGATTGTTGTATAGCGCCCATCCGCCAATCCCTTCTTTTGATGGACGGGAATCTAGGGTGTAACGAAGCTGTGTGGTCGGCCCGTTGCGGCGGCTGCGCCTGCTTGGGACCTTTGCTCTGGCAGCCGAACAGGTTCGTCGAGGTCCCCGCCGTCCGAACAGACCGCCAACCAAGAGCGATCGCGAAACGTTACGGGTGGCTCATCCCCCACGCCCGGTTAGGGCGATCGCGACGGCGAGACGCGGCACGATTTCACGCGACTCGGGCGGGCGGCTCTTACGGGCGCCGACTCACGAGGTCGCTGGGGAATCGCAGCTGGATGCGGGCGGTGGAGTTTCCCTCCGGATTCGCCGCGCCGGACGTCACCGAGACCGCGGAGGACGAGCCCGAGCCACTCACGTTGGGGACGCTGGGTGATATCTTCTGGGAGGGCGTGACACCCGTTGATGCGGAGGCGCTTCTAGAGGTCCGATCAGCCCGCAGTCAGGATGTTCCTCAGCCCCTGCGGACGACACGAAGTCGCGCTGCGGGAGGGCGGAGAGGTTCCAATCCCTGATTGGCGTCTAATGGTCGTGGTGCTCACCCATCCGGGGGATCAGAATTGCGGCCACCGCGACGCCATTGCTATAGTTCCGGGCGGAATTGACCGCCCAAATCAACGTCGGCTGCCTAGGCTCCGAGCCAGAGGCGCGGTAGTCGGCAAGTACAACCCCATGTCCGGGAGTTGTGGGGCGACAACAGCAAGTCTCCCTAGATGTCGCCGCGGACCGACCCTGCGAGGCAGATCGCCAGCATGCGCCGCATGTATGTCCGCCCATCGGTCGACGCGCAGCCAGTGGGCACGCGAGGCATGACAATCCTCAGATTGGCACTCGCGGTGTCGGCAGTGGCAGCGGCACTGGCCCAGACCGCAAATGGGTACCAGTCCGCGAATCCGGCGGTGTTGGCCCAGCGGGCGAGCGCGGCCCTTAAGGCCAGGGATTTTGAGACCGCGGAACGCTTGTATCGGCAGTTGGCCGAACAGTTCCCGAACGAGCCGGGGCTTGCTCTGAATCTTGGACTGGCGCTGTACTCATCCGGCAAGTGCCGCGACGCAATCGGACCGTTGGAGCGATTCCTAGAAGCACAGCCCAATCACGCTCCTGCCCTG
Source organism: Bryobacterales bacterium (assembly GCA_028819235.1). Taxonomy (GTDB): domain Bacteria; phylum Acidobacteriota; class Terriglobia; order Bryobacterales; family UBA6623; genus VXMF01. Next base: position 6,671 of record JAPPMC010000189.1, on the reverse strand, counting down.
CTCCTCGTCGGCGTGTGCCACCAGAACCTGGAACAGCCGACTGATGCGCGGCGGGCGCTCGAACGAGCCGTCGCCTTGGACCCAGACAACAGCCGGGCCCGCCTCGAATTGGCGGATGCGCTCTTGAAGGACCACCAGCCTGAGCAGGCCGCACAGCAATTCCGGCGTCTGGCGAGAGGCGACCCCGAGAATCCCAAGGCATGGCTTGGTCTCGCACTGAGCTACACCGAACTCTCACGAAGGGCCGCCGAGACGCTCGAACAGACGGCTCCTAATTCGGAGTATCACCACCTTCTGCTCGCCCATTCGGCGCAAGCCCAAGGCAGATACCGTGCAGCCTTCGCGCACTACCGAGAGGCGGAAGGGGTGAACGCTAAGGCCCCGGGCATCCACGCTGCAGTCGCAGAGGTGTACGAGCGTGTTGGACAGGTCGAGTGGGCCCAAGCCGAGAGGGCGAAGAGAGGGACCGCAAGGCCGTGCGACCAGCGACCCCTTGAATGCTGGTTCGAATCCGGGGAGTTTGACCGGATCGTGGATGCGTCGGCCGGCTCCGGAGATCCAGGGCCACTGTACTGGCGGGCCCGAGCTTTCGGCGAGATTGCGCGGCAAGCCAACGAACGGATCCTTGCACTCCCGCCGTCTGCGGTCGGCTTTCGTCTGCTGGCATCAATCGAGGACCTCGCAGGGAATCCAAGAGAAGCAACCAAGGCCTGGAAACAGGCAGTGCAGATGGCCCCAAAGGACCCATTGCTGCGACGAAGCCTCCTGCGATCGCTTCAGTCCGCCGGACTGCACGATGCGGCTCTTAGAGAGGCAGAGGCACTGCTGGATTTGCGTCCAGACTCTGCTGCCGCTCGCTACTACAAGGGAGACGCTCTGGTGCAACTTGGCCGCGCCGACGAGGCTGTTGGTCTGCTCGAAGAAGCGGTTGGCCTCTCGAACGGAGATCGAAACATACGCGCCGCGCTAGCGACCGCCTACCTTATGGTCGGCCGCGGTCTGGAGGCGATCCCGCACCTCGAAGCGGTTGTCGCCCACCGCGAGGACGAGCGCCTGCTCTTCCAACTCTCACGCGCCTACCAGTCTGCCGGCCGGACAGCGGATGCGACGGTCGCTCTCGAGAAGCGAGCGGCGCTGGTGCGCGCGCGGCCTAGGCCGTCCGGCTCCGATGAAATCACATCGCCGTAGACCGCGGACGCGGACGGCCGTCCGTGCCGCAATCACACTGGCTGCCCCGGTCTTGGTCTTTGTGGCACCCGATGGTACGAGCGGCCAGATCCGCTTTCGCGACGTCGCATCGGAATCGGGACTGCGGTTTGCGCTGAACAGCGGGCCGACAGTCGGGAAACCGATGATTGAGGCCGTGGCCGGAGGCGTCGCGGCCTTCGATGCCAACGCGGACGAGCTGATTGACATCTACTTCACGAATGGAGCGGACTCGCGGTCGCTCCGCAAGCTAGGCCCGCGGCACTGGAACCGGCTGTACCGCAATCTTGGAGGCATGCGATTCGCCGACGTGACAGAGCGGGCCGGCGTGGCGGGCCACGGCTACTCAATGGGCGTCGCCGCGGCGGACTACGACAACGACGGGGACGCGGACCTCTTCGTTGCTGGCTACCGCGCGAACATCCTGTTCCGCAACGATGGCACGGGCGTGTTCTCGGACGCGACCAAAGAGGCTGGAATCGCGAACCGAGTCTGGTCGGTCGCCGCTGGTTGGTTCGACTTCGATCGGGACGGCGCGTTGGATCTCTTTGTCGTCAACTACCTAGACTGGGATCCAGAAGACGATCGGTTCTGCGGCGATCGGGAACAAGGCCTCAGAATCTACTGCAGCCCGACGTACTACGCCGGGTTGCCGAACACCCTCTACCGAAACCTAGGCGACGGCACTTTCGAGGACGTGTCTGAGCAGAGCGGCATCGGGAGCCATGTCGGCAAGGGGATGAGCGTCGCATTCGGCGACTACGACGGGGACGGCTGGCTCGATGCGTTCGTTGCCAACGACACAGAGCCCGACTTCCTGTTCAGAAACCGTGGCGACGGCAGCTTCGAGGAGGCCGGGCTGCTTTCAGGGGTCGCTCTCGCGTCGGACGGAATCCCCATCTCAAGCATGGGGGTGACCTTCCAGGACTACGACAACGACGGGTTGCCGGACATCCACGTGACAGCGCTGAATCGGCAGACGTTCCCGCTGTTCCGCAACTCTGGGGACGGCCTGTTCGAAGATATGACGACCCTAAGCGGGCTTCGGCGTCTGACCGTGTCAAGGAGTGGGTGGGCCAACGCCCTTGTAGACTTCGACAACGACGGGCTCAAGGACCTGTTCGTCGCCACGTCGCACGTCAATGACCGGGCCGAGGACTTCGAGAATGCGGCGTACCGGCAGGCCAACGCGGTCTTCGCCAACGTCGGGGATGGAGCATTCCAAGACGTATCAGACACCGCCGCGGACTTCCGGCCTGCTGCCCACCGGGGGGCCGCCTTCGCGGATCTGGACGGCGACGGCCGGGTCGACGCTGTCGTGTCCTCGATAGGGGATCCTGCCGAACTCTGGCGCAACGAGAGCTTGGGCGAGAACCATTGGCTCGGTGTCCGCTTGGTCGGCCGCGGGTCCAACCGGGACGGGATTGGCGCGCAGGTGAGGATGGGCGAGCAGTTCGCAATCGCCACTTCCAGCGTCGGCTACGCTTCCTCGTCGCTCGCTCCCATGCATTTTGGCCTGGGGAGAGTGCCTGGGCGGAAAGACGCCAACGTCACGTGGCCTGACGGTACAAGGCAAGCGATCCACATCGAAGGCACGGACCGTGTGTTGACGATTGAACAGGCTGCACAGATCTCGCAGTGAAGACCCTAGACAAAGGCTGAGACGGCGGCAGCCTCACTGCACTCGCGACCGCCGACGCAGTTCGGGTCAGTCGACGACGATACACGTGTGCGGCCACGATCGCTCAACTGCCAGGTCCCTAGGCTTCGCAATCCCTGTGGGCTGGAAATGGCATTGAGGGCTCGTCCCGTCGGGCAGGTATCCGATACCAACTTGTTCTGGCGGTCGGCGGACGCAGTTGAGCGGTGCATCGATGTGTTGCACGACTGGATCCGACCGCGAAGAACGGACCTAAGGCATCATGGCGGTAGGTGGTGGGCCTAGCATACCCAATCTCAGTGGCAGTGTCGGTGATTGGCGCGGCCTGCACAACCCCCGGATTCCGGCGGCACTCATTAACCGCAGTTCACCGGTGACAGGAGCCCGGGCGGGAACGCTCGGATCTCATTCCATGAAGGGCCTTGGCCGGAGGGCTCTGCGTTCAAAGCAGTCCCAATCCGAGTGCTGGCCCTGGGACTGAGGTCGTCCCCGAAGCGTGCTCGGAGATCCTCAGCCGCGATCGGCAAACTGACGTCCCGGCGTGCCGGGTGGGACCCTAGGCCACCAAATCAGCACCTGACCCGGCGTTCGCGTCGCGGAGGACGGTCACGGGCGGACACCTGCCCCATCTCCGGACCGCGAAACCCATCTTCCGAAACTCCTACAGCTATCGCCGTTCCGAACACGCCCCGTAGACCTCCACAATCCTTCTCAGCCCCCGGGTCCGAGCGATCAACATGTACAGCGCGAGAAAGCCAAACGATGTGATCTAGCGACCGAAGGCAGGAGTGCCCCAGAAGCTCGGCGGACAACAACTTGGGGAAAGACGCCTCCTGCGCTCGCTGCAGCCTGAGAGTATTCTGAGCTCGTGAATCAATTGGATCGCATCACGCTTGCCGTGGACAAGAGAGGGGGGAAGCCGTGCATTCGCGGCCTTAGGATAACCGTGTACGATGTCCTCGAATACTTGGCCTCTGGGATGACGGAGACGGACATCCTGAGGGACTTCCCCGACCTCGAGCCCGAAGACATCCGGGCAGCGCTTGCGTTCGCTGCGGAACGTGAGCGCAAGTCCGTTTCGATCACGTTTGTTTGAGGCTTCTCTTCGACCAGAATCTGTCCCCGCGCCTCGTGGGCGACCTTGCGGACGTGTTTCCGTGGTCGGCCCACGTGCGAGAAGTCGTTCTGGCCCGCGCCACAGACCATGCGATCTGAACCTACGCGCTCGATCACGCCTTCGCAATCTCTAAAGACCCGGTCTTTCGCCGCTTGACCATCGTCTTCTGTGCGCCCCCGAAGGTCATCTGGATCTGTCGAGGGAGCTGCTGGTAACCGGTCGATCAAGGCGTGGCGGAGATATCGACTTGTTGCGTACGATGTCCCGCCGGGCTCACCGGGAACGCTTCAGCTATCGTCCGTGCATTGCTTCCGGCCTCGGCTTAGCCTCACTTCAATTGCGGCCAGTCGCGCCTCCATCGCCCTTCGCGCTGCCGCTTCCCGCCTGGCCTTGTGCTCGGCTGCTCGTCGGGCCGCCTCCTCTGCCCTTAGCCAAGCGGCTTCCCGCTCAGCTGCTTGTTCGGCCGATCGTCGGGTCGCCTCAGCCTCTTCTCGGGCTGCCGCAGCCTGTCGGAGGGCCGCCTTCGCAGCCTCCATTGCATTAACCAGTTCCGAATGCCGGAGGTAATCCGTCCCGCTGCGCTCGTCCCGCACCCGCACGAACGCTCCTTCCGGCCGCAACGATACCCCCAGCACGGCGCTCCGCACCGCCCCGGGCAATCCGACCTCCGGCCCCGGCCGCCGGTAGCCCCGCTCCCCGAGCTCGTAGCCCACCAGCCGCGGCCACGGTCGGCTCGCGTCCGGCTGGAACAGGAAGTACTCCCGGATCCCGATCCTCTCGTAAGTGCGGTGCTTCGCATCCCGGATACGCACCTCGCTCGAAGGTGAGATCACGTCCATCGCGAAGTCCGGCGGCTTGCCCTCCACCCACAGCTTGTAGGTCCCGCGCCCTCCCAGGTCGTGGTCCAGCACCACGATCACGTCTGGGGCCACGTACTTGCCCACGCGTCGTCCCCGCACAATCCGCTCGTCGGCCTGCCCCTCCGCGTAGTACAGGAACATGTCACCTTTCACCACCACGTGTGACCGGTGCCGGAAATGCTGCTTCAGGTTGTTGCGCAACTCTATGATGGCATTGGCCTGCAACGGGTTTTCGGGCAAGAATCGACCGTCCGAATCGGGGTATTCCAGAGGTTCGGGTTCAAGGTGATGCCGTGCTGGCTCGACCGCCACGGCCGGCGCGCCGTGCTGCTCGATGATGCCTTTGTCCGCCATGCGAGTAAGGCGCGGGCGACGGCCCGGCACGGCGTCAGAATAGCAACGGCGAGAACAGGTCCTCGAGCAGGGGGACCGGGAGAGTGCAGAGGCTTCCGCCGTCCGGCCTTGCGAACAGAAGGCCGTTGCCGGCCCGTCTAGGGCAGATTCCCTCTTGTCACGCCTCGCCCGAACGCTTGCACTGCCGCACAGTGAACATTGAGGCGCTGCTACGATCCAGCCGCCCCTCAATCGGTGCGTTCGGAGCCGAGACGAAGGCAGCCTTCGGCGCGCTTTCCTTGGGCAAGCCCAATCCCGCAACGCCCGCAAGTGGATCGGCTTGCCGAGAGAGGAGCTTCTAATCGGTGTTCTGCCGCATCGATGTTGGTCACCCATCCGTGGGCGGACTGGCTGGGATGGACCGGATTCCACTAGATCCGGGCATGGGCAAACAATCGCTGTTCCGGGTTCTCGGGCAGCCCTGCTTTGCTGGTGGCGGGACCAATGGCTGATCGCGGCCAAGCACGGTCTTGCCTTCCCGCGGCGGCGGTCGCGCAATGGCTTGGTCAGAGCGTCAGGCAGCCGTGAAATGGCCGGCCGACAAAGCTCACCAGCAGGACAGGGGCCAGCTAGCCGCTCGGGCCCGGCGGCGGCCGTGCCCAGGACGGGTGACTGCGGTCCCTCGACCGTCTGTGACCTACTACTGGTGAGAAGCCATGACGCCGCGGTGTGCTCAGAGGGTAGACGTCGCTTCGGCGCGTTCCAACACTAGCAGGCACACGCCATCGCGAATAAAGCTTGGCTCTGGTGGCGATCCGCGGCCGACTCTTCGATGTCAAGAACTGGGGACACCAGTCCTCATCCGGCCGGGCACACTTGCAGGTCCGACCTCCAGCGTTGACCAGAGTCCGTGAGACGAACCTGACGCACGCCGACCCGCTCGGGACGAGCCCCGTTCTTGCCCGCTCGCGGTCCATTCGTGAGCCTGAGCCGCCCGCGACTGTGCCGGACTTGGCCCGCCGAGCCGCACGCCGACAGACTGCAGGCTCCAATCGGCTGTAGGTTGGTGGCGGCCTCAGCCCGCCCAGTCGGATGTCCATGACCCCGGCACTCTGGCCAACGAGCAGAAGAGTGCGCCGGGCAGTTCCCCAAAGTGCCTGAGGCTGTGCTTGCGACCAGGCGGTCGTCGAAGGTCGGCACACCTGTTGCGGGATGAGAACTTCCGGCCGATCCCGCCCGACCGCGCTGCTATCCTTCGGATTCCTGCGGTTGCGATTCTGGCCCGTCAGGGCTGCGACCGGCGCGCTGAGAGAATGGCGACCGACCTGTACAACCCGCACGACCTCGTCTTCCGCGCACTGCTGGCCGACGACCGTCGTGCCCGAGCGGTGCTGCAAGCCCATCTGGAACCGTGGGTGGCGGCGCTGCTGGCCGACGAGACGCCCGTTGCGCTCGACGGCAGCTTCGTGGACGAAGACCTGCGCGGCAGCCAGAG
>JAPPMC010000113.1 GCA_028819235.1 Bryobacterales bacterium | reverse complement strand
TCGTGAATTTCAACAGCCTACCTAGCACCGCCACTGCCCGCTCGAACGTTTACGCTGAGCCGACGTCGGTGCGCTGTCGAACAACTCCTCGGAGCAACCGCCTTCGCCTTGGAAGTAGGCGGTCTCTGTGCTCGAGTCGGCCGCGATCACGCGCCGTCTTCTCGGAGACGCTCCAGATCGATCGAGAACACTACCTTGCCCCGCAGGTCCCGAAGTCTTCGATACGCATTACAGGGTGACACGGTACGCAGTCCTTCGCGCAGCGTTGCCGTAACGTCGTCGTCCCTTGGCTCTTGAGCCTTCGCTAGAGGCTCTGCCCGCACATCGACCCGAATCTTCTCTCCTGATTCCATCGCAGCCTTGGCACCGTAGCATGTGCTGTACACCACGCTGGGATGAGGGACCAGCATCAGTATCCAGCTGCCCGCTGTTGGAAGCGATACCGCGCCGGCGGATCCGACGGTTTCCGGCTCGGACGAGTCCACGGCGATCGTCGAGTGCTGGAAGATTAGACGTCTCTGGCGATGCCGAAAATCGGTGGGCCCGACCCGGGAGAGCTGAACAGGACGATGTGGAGAATGATACTCTGACGACAGGGTCGCATGGCCTCCCGTCGGGCGACCTCTAAGCAACGGCGTACTGCATCAGGACTGACGCGTTTCAAGATTGACAAGACGGTTAGAGGACATCCTTTCTTCTCTGCCTCGTTCTAGTGAGCAGAACATGAGAACCGCTTATCGACTGACAAGTCACCGGATTCGCAGTGCGCTTAGGCATGAAACGGGTCTGAAACTTCAGTCTAATGAATCCACTAATCCGAGATCTGTTCCAGTTCGAGTTCCAGTGAAATTCAAAGCGGGATTTCCAGCACATATGGAGATGATATTGGGTAATGAGAAGATGCCGGAGGAGTTCAATAAGCTCCTTCGGCTAAGCCGCTATCGCAGTGCGCTAAAGGAAACAATAGTAGGCCTTTCCGGAATCATTGATTTGATCGATGCAACCGATAAGCAAGAGTCACAGGAAGACAAAATTGAGCACGGATTCGATCGTGCATGTGTCGAAAATACCATGTCCGTTTCCAAAGCTATTCTGGAGAATATCAACAGTCACAAACTTGACAGATTAATCGGCTCTCTGCGGGTGCGAGATCAAGGTATTCATGACGATGTATTTGGCGTATATCGGTATTGGTACCCAGATTCCAAAATCTGGTCGTTGCAATTCGAGGATATGTCTCCCCGACATGTAAATCGGGCCGAGATCGAGATCTTCTGGGCTGCAATCGCAGTGTTCTCTCCGGTACTCGATTGTAAACCAGAAGACCTATTTATCGTTGTCTTGACCCACGAGCTAGCACACGCCTTTACGCAGTTAGGTGCTGACATCGAAGGGTTTCGATGGCCAGTGCATAGGTTTGATCAGGCCGATTTGGAAGTGGTAGAAGGCTTGGCTCAGTACTATACACACAGAGTCTTGGATAGACTTCGTATCGACAACCCGACGCAGTATCAAGCAGCATTCGAAACGTTTGAGAACGTGCAGAAGTTTCAACCGACAGAGTATCGTTCACATTTGGAGTGGACAAAGGAAAGTGAGAATAGACCAGAACAGGAGGCAGTCCGATCCGCAATGCTACAGTTTAGGAGGCACAAGTGCAGAAAATTGATGGAACTCAAGGAGTACGTTAATGCCGAATTGAAGAGACTTTCCTTGGTTGACTCGGTCAATTGAATCAGTCCTAGATGCCTCATATTGCGGGAAATTTCAGGACTGCATTTGACCCGGACGAGAAACGTTGCGCCCCCGTCACCGAGACCGAACGAACGAGAAAATGCTAGGGCTGGAATTCATGTTGTAGGCACTGGATCAGCTTCCAAGAGATTTTCGCAGCCTGCGGACTTCCCGGTCAAGATCAGCCAGCCGGTTGAAGACCGCCGTCGATCGCAACCATTTGCGGTTGTCGAATGCTGGGGATCCGGAGATTCGTGCTCCGTCCGGGACGTCGTGGCCAACCCCGGACTGTGCAGTGATCACTACGCCGTCGCCCACCTTGAGGTGATTGATGACCCCCACCTGCCCCGCGAGGACGCAATCTGAGCCGATCGTGGTGCTGCCCGCAACACCAACCTGCGCGCAGAGGATGGTGTTCGCCCCGACTCTGGCCGCATGGCCGATTTGGACCAGATTGTCGATGATTGCGCCTCGTCCGATGCGGGTCTCGCCGACGGCGGCGCGGTCCACGCAAGAGCCCGCCTGAATCTCGACGTCGTCCTCGATGACAACCGTGCCGGTCTGGGGGATCTTGCGATGGCTGCCGTCTTCCCGCCTTGCGAATCCGAATCCATCCGAACCGACCGTCACGCGGTGATGAAGGGTCACTCGGTCCCCTATGCGTGTCCCGTGGCAGACAGTCACGCCGGTGTGAGCAGTGAAGTCGTCACCTATGGTCGCGTCCCGCTCGATCACTACATGCGGGCCCAAGACCGCGTCGGCACCAATCCTGACACCTTCCTCAATCACGACATACGGACCAATGCAGGCCTCTTCCCCGATGGACGCGGTGGGGTCGACCACCGCCGTAGGGTGAATCTCAGGCTCGTGGGCTGGCGGAGGGTGGAACAGATCCAAGGCCCGTGCGAAGGCGAGGTAAGGATTCGTTGAGACGAGCACTGCCAGGCGGTCCCGAAGATCGTCCGACTCGGCAAGGATGGCCGTGGCACGAGTCTGTTTGGCCATTCGCGCATAGCGCGGGTTCGACAAGAATGTCAGGTCGCCAGATCCAGCCTCGCCCAAACCGGCAACACCTCTGATCTCCAAACCCGGATCCCCGACAAGTCGGCATCCGAGCGCGTCCGCAATTGCCCCCAGTTTCATCTCAGCATGTACTCCCAGTACCAATTCAGGATAGGGTCTGCACAGAACGGGGCCAGAGCGGCAGCGACCGCCAAGAAACTGCCGAAGGGCAGCGGAGTATGCCGGTCTCCGTGGCCCGCGACGAGCAAGGCGACGCCGGCAGCCGAGCCGAGCAGACACGCAGCCAGCAGCACAAGGATGGCCTCGGAGGAGCCCAGGAACGCCCCAATCATTGCCGCGAACTTGACGTCCCCGAAGCCCAAGCCCTCAACGCCGCGGAGCCTGAAGTACGCCTCACCGGTGGCGTATAACAGCCCGCCGAGCACGACGGCGGTGAGGCAGGACTCAAAGAGAGAGGCGCCCCACGGGGGCAGGTGCCATCCAGACACGCCCAAGACAAGGGGGGCCAGACCCGGGCGCAGCGGGACGAGCGGGCTGAGAGCTAAGCCAACTCCGAGCCCGCCGAGCGTGACGTGATCGGGCAGGAGGAGCCGCTCTAGGTCCGTCCAGAAGAGGATCACGCACATTCCGCCGAACAGGGCAACTTTGGCGCCCACCAGCCCGAGGCCGAAACGGGCCGCCGCGGACGCGAAGAGCACCGCCGTCGCAAGCTCAACCAATGGATAGCGGATCGGGATCGTAGCCCGACACGACCTGCATCGGGCACGCAGAATGGCAAAGCTGAGCAGCGGAATGTTGTCGTGCCACGCGATCGGTACGCCGCACGATGGGCATCTGGAGCGGGGCAGCAGGACCGATTCGCCTCTCGGCCAGCGCAGGATGCAGACATTCAGGAAGCTGCCAACAGCAAGACCCACCAAGGCGGCGGCCGTGGTCATCTCGGCTGCGCCCCGTCGTTGGGCAGCACCGGTCTGCCCAGCACGTCCGAATAGACGGTGGCCGTGCGCAGGGCAATGCGTCTAGGGCTGAACTCCGCCAAGACCCGGCACCGCGCCCGCCTGCCCATAGCGGTGCACAGCTTAGAATCACCAGCCAACCTGCGGAGAGCGGCGGCGATCCTCCGCGGCTCGTTTTTCACCAGCAGGCCAGTCCGCCCGTGTTGGACCACTTCAGGAATGCCGCCAACGCGACTCGCTACGGTCGGCACACCCGCCAGCATCGCCAGTAGGATCCCTGATCCCAGGCCCTCACTGCGGGACAAGTACAGCAAGGCGTCTGCCCTCCTGAGGTCCCGCGGAAGATCGTCGGACAGGACGAGGGCAGCCCCTGCGAGACGGCATGCCTCGATCGCCAGATCTCGCCCCTTCAACGGGTCAGCCGTGCCGGGGGAGACGACCCGGAACTCACCCGGCGTGGCGGACGTCGGAACGCGGTCAGCTTGGGCCCGACGGGACAGGAGAGCGTCGCCGGGAGCCGCGTCATGGACCACGACAGTCTTGTCCCGGGGAACGCCGCCGGCAGCCAGCACGTCCGCGACGTGGTCTGAGATCGCAATGAATCGCGCAGGAACGCGGTACTTCCACGCTGATCCGGGACCGCGCCGGATCGGAAACGCAACGCGACGCGCCACGACTAGCGGCCTGCCCCGCCCGTGCAGGGCGGCAAGCGTGTGAGCACGGGCATCGTGCGCGTGAAGCAGGTCGCAACGGTCGGCGTGGCGCCGCACCGACCGCCAGCTGGCTGCCTCGAAGCCGTGCAGCGACCGCAGAGCACTGCCCGCGAGGACCAGCTGCTCGCATCCGAGCGAATCCAATTCGCGGTGCAGGGTAACTACCTGATGCTGGCCGCCCCGCATTTCGCGACCCGTGTCGATATGCAGGATGCGCACCCGTGCCCCCAACCTAGCGGCCCGTCACCGTGCGCGCCTTGGAGTACTTCAGATAGACGTACCGGCCCGCCATCCGTGCAATCGTGAAGCCTTGGGGCCCGTCCAAGAAGCCCCGCTGCAGGAGGTATGCCTTGAGGAAGGCGTGCAGGGGAGACAGCGCCAGCCTCCAAGCCGACACGCCCCGGCCACCCGCCCGCAGTTCCTCAGCGGCAAGGTCTGTGTAGAGCTCGACGCGCTCGCGATGCTCCTGAAGGCTGTCGCACGTATAGTGCAGCAGGTCGCCGTCGAGGTGCCCCCTTGGCCCCGATAATTCCACTGACTCGTGCACGTAGTCGCCCACCCAGCGGCCACGCTCTCTGTGGTAGAGGCGGGTTTTTCGGTCCGGATACCACCCCGAATGTCGGATCCAGCGCCCGCAGTAGCGCGCGAGGCGCGGAAAGTCGTATCCCGCGCAGCTCGGGCGGCCATCTCGAAGCTCGGAAATGCTGGAGGCCAGACGCTGGCTGACTTCCTCGTCGGCATCGATCGACAGGATCCAGTCGTGCCTGGCGGCTTCGGCGGCGTGGTTCTTCTGTGCAGCGTAGCCCGGCCAGCCACGAGTCGCAACCCTCGCACCAAGACCCCTGGCGATCTCGACTGTCCGGTCCCTCGAGCCGGAGTCGACCACCAGAACCTCGTCGCAGAATGCGACGGAGCGGATCGCGCGGCCAATGCTGTCCTGCTCGTCCCGGGCAATGATGGTTGCCGAGATCCTCACTGCGGCCTAGTGCCGGCAGGCTTGACCCGCGCAGCAGCCCAAACGCCGAATCTCACGGCCCCTATGCCGCCGGCGCATAACCGGCCATGACCGGCAGCCGGCGCGACATGATGCGGCTCGCGTCCCCCACGATGCGGTCGAACAGCTGCTGGACGGTCGGCACGTCTCGGATCATGCCAATGACCTGTCCTGCCGAGAAGACGCCCCGGTTCAGGTCTCCGGTATCGATCATCTCCTTGCCCTCAAGCCCGGATAGGTACTGCTTGATCTCGTGGATCGTGGCGTTGCCGCGGGCCTCGATCTCGAGAACCCTCTCCGTATTCTCGTTTGCCAGGAAGCGTGCCGTGTTGCGCAGTGTTCGCATCAGCAGCCGCGTGTCGCGCTCGCTCGCGTTGACCAATGCCTGCTTGACCGCAGCGTGCACTGGGCACTCGGCGGTGGCGACGAAGCGCGTTCCCATATTCATGCCGTCAGCGCCCAGAGCCAGGGCAGCCGCCAATCCGCGACCGTCCCCGAAGCCTCCCGACGCGACCACCGGAATGTCGATGTTGTCGACGGCGAGGGGGATCAGGATCAGGGATGTGATGTCATCCTCGCCCGGATGCCCGGCACACTCGAAGCCGTCGATGCTCACGGCGGCGCATCCGATCTTCTGCGCCTTGATCGCGTGGCGGATGGAGGTGCACTTGTGGATGACCTTCACGCCCGCTGCGTTCAGCGACGGCAGGAATTCCTGGGGGTTGCGCCCGGCAGTCTCGATGAACTTGACACCCTCGTCGATGCAGACTTGGACATAAGCGGGAAAGTCGGGCGGACGGAGCGACGGCAGGAACGTCAGGTTGACGCCGAAGGGCTTGTCGGTGAGTTCCCGGACCTTGTGGATCTCCCTCCGAAGCTTCTGCGGAGTGTCGTGAGTGAGGGCCGTCATGAAGCCGATGCCGCCGGCCTCGGCCACAGCCGCGGCCAGCTCTGCCCGGGCGAGCCACATCAGCCCCCCTTGGATGATTGGATACTCGATCCCGAACATTTCCGTGATGCGGGTCTTGAACATGGCGCACACCCAACTTGCGGGTCGATTCACAATACCCGATTCGGGACCGTGGCCAGCGTACGGAGGGCGCTAGTCAACGCAATACGATCCGGTCCCGGCCGGAATGGTCCGCCAAGCCGCACGCCCGGCCTGCCGTCCCGAATCGATGGCGGTTTGCCGCCAACAGGTCGTAACCGGCGTCCCTCGCGCTGCGGGGCAGCCAGCGCAGGACCCGAGCGAGCTTCCAAGGCCAGGGCAGCCGGGCGACGACGAAGAGCACCGCGTCGGACCGTGCCAAGAGCCTCTCCTGCGGTGTATGGCGGTCGGCCGCCACGTACATCGTCCCCCACCCGCGGTGGGCCTCCCGGCGGCCTTGCAGCACTTCCGCCGCGAGGTCGCTGGACAGTGGCGCGAAACCGAAGATCCGCTGCGGGTCGGCGCGCACGACGAAGCCCATTGCGGCCTGGCAGAGTCCGCAATCGCCGTCAATGAGCACCAAGTGACGATATGCTGATGGCGATTCCATGCGCGTTGGCCGCGCATCGGCGACGGTCCTACTCTCACTATCCGGACTGCTCACGAGGGCATCCGGGCGGGTAGGGATCGCACGGTCGGCCTCCATCTGTCACCATGTTCGCAGGCTCTGGGATGAGGCGCTTTGTGATTGGGATCAGCGGTGCCAGCGGCGCAGTGCTGGGACTGCGGCTCGTCGAGCGCCTCAAGGAAGCCGACGGCGTGTCAACCCACCTCGTGGTCACACGGCCCGGGGAGAAGACCCTGCATCACGAGACGGGCCTCCTGCTCAGCGACCTGCAGCGGCTCGTGGACGAACTCCACCCGGTCCAGCAAATCGGCGCAACGATCGCCAGCGGTTCATTCCGCTTCGAAGCCATGGCGGTCGTTCCGTGCTCGATCCAGACCATGTCGGCTATCGCCGGCGGGCTCACTTCCAACCTGCTCACAAGAGCCGCGGACGTGGCGCTGAAAGAGAAGCGGCGCCTGATCTTGGCGGTTCGCGAGACACCCTTGCATGCCGGCCATCTGCGGACCATGGCCTTGCTCTCCGACATGGGGGTGATCATTGCCCCTCCCATGCCGGCGTACTACACGCTCCCGAAAACAGTGGACGAGATTGTAGATCAGCAGGTCGGAAGATACATGGACCTGCTCGGGGTCGATGACTCCGCGACCAAGAGGTGGGAGGGCATCTGACGGAATCTCGCATCGCGGCCTTCCGCCCGTCTCGGCCCTTGGATACAATCCGCGTGAGCCGTCCCCCCATCCGGCGCTCGGATTCCTGCGCAGCCGAGCCCGCCCTAGAGGCTTTCGACCTGCTCTGATGTCCCTCGTACTTTCGCTCCGGCCCGCCTTCGTAGCCGCTGCGGTCGCGGCCCTACTAGTGGCGGAGGTGAGAGCCCAAGACTGGCCGCAATTCCGCGGGCCCGAACGCGACGGCATCGTGCCAGGCGTGGAGACCGTCGAAGCCTTTCCGAGAGGCGGCCCCGATCTGCTGTGGGAGCGCTCGGTGGGCTCTGGGTTCAGCGCTCCGGTCGTGACCGGTGAACAGGTGCTGCTATTCCATCGGCGCGGTGCGCGGGAGATCGTGGAGGCGTTGCGAGCCTCGGACGGAGAGCAATTGTGGGAGACGGGCTATCAGACGACCTACAAGGATGACTTCGGGTTCGAGAACGGCCCGCGAGCAACCCCAGTCGTAAACGAAGGCCGAGTGTACACCTTTGGTGCCGCCGGGACACTGACCTGTTTCGCCCTGGATTCCGGCGAATCCCTGTGGAGCGTCGACACGCACCGGAAGTACCGGGTGCGCAAGGGATTCTTTGGGGCGGCGTCGACGCCCGTGGTGATCGGACAGCGAGTAATTGCCAACGTCGGCGGACCAGATGGAGCAGGCGTTGTGGCCTTCGACGCAAGCAGCGGCACGGAGGTGTGGAGGGCAACCGACCACGATGCCAGCTACTCCTCGCCCATCGTGGCCCACATCGACGGCCGCCCAGCGGCTGTCTTCTTCACGCGAGAGGGGCTGGCCGTCCTAGCAACCGAAACTGGCGACCTCCTGTACGAGCAGCGCTGGCGATCCCGCAGCCGCGCATCAGTGAACGCCGCGACGCCCATCGCTCTTGGAAACGTCGTGTTCCTGACCGCCTCGTACGGAACTGGCGCGATCGCGATGCGACTTGCGGGCGGGCAGGTGGAGGAACTCTGGTCGGGCGAGGGCGTGCTCGATATGCACTATTCCTCGCCAGTCCGGTCCGGGGGAACAATATTCGGGTTTCACGGGCGGCAGGAATACGGGCAGCAGTTCCGGGCGGCTGATCTCATCAGCGGAGAGGTGCTGTGGTCCAGCAATCGCCTGCCAGCGGGCTCCGTGACGCGTGTCGGGGATCGCCTTCTCCTACTGCTTGAGACTGGCGAGCTGCTGTTGGCCGATGCGTCCCGCGAGACGTTTGAAGTGGCGGCTCGAGCTCAGATCTTGGCGGGTGAGACGCGGGCGTTTCCGGCATTTGCGGGCGGAAAGATGTACGCCCGCGATAAGGACACCCTTGTCTGCCTGCGACTCTGGCAGCCGTGAGGCGTGGGCGCCTGCACGTCAGCCAGCCCAGCCAATGCCGACATACCGTGGCGGCACTTGGGCGTAAGATCTTGGCATGGGCAAGATGACTCGGGTCACGTTCGGCGGCAGGACTGTCGATGGCGAGGTCATTGCGGTTGACGAGTCCACGGAACGCTGGTCGAACATCGTCTTGACCGACGGCACGACCATTCGGCTCAAGCCCGTCGTGACGGATGTCATCCGGTTGGCCGGCGTGTTTGACGCGGAGGATCAGCCAGTGTACGTGGTCAAGAGCACTAATGTGATGACCGTAGCGGCTCCAGCCACCCTTCTCAAGGGCACTGCTGTGCAGACCGACCGGATCCAGTAGGAACCGACCAACAGGGTCATTCCGGGGCTTCCGCCAAAGTCCGGTCCGCTCGCTTCATGAGATTGCGGCGCGCGTCAGCGACCTGCGTCGAGGCCGGGGCGGTGAGCCCGGAGCAAGTGACGCCGCAGGCCAATCGCGGTACCGCGGCAAAGACGCTTGCTCGTACGCGGGTCCTGTCCGCATAGGTTCCCTGCCCTCAGACCGACTCGACGTCGAACCTCGCCAAGTTGCGGGTCTTCTCGCTGAACTCGAGTCCCAGCAGATGCACTGGCTCGCCCAGATGCCGATACTTTTCCGCGTAGCCGCGGTCCTTGAGCTGGCCCATGGCCGAGCCGGGACCCGCCCGCTCGTGCACTTTCAACTCCAGGAGGTACACGTGCCCGTAGGCACGCACCGCAAGGTCCAAGCGGCCCGCGCTGCTGCTGTCCTCGGCCGTGACATCAGCCGTCACGCTCTGAAAGTTCGTGTACAGGACCGTAGCGTAGTACCCCTCGTAGCGCGCGATAGGATTCCTGCTGTGCCATTGGTACGGCACCCCTGCCAAGACCGAGCGCAGCAGTAGCTCCAATCCCTCGAAGTCTGCAGTCCGCAGAACATCTTCGAGTCGGTCGCAGTCGGCCTCCCGCTTCGACACATCCCCCGTCAGCGCATCGGCCAAGCTCTCATTGAGGCTCTGGCGAACTTCCCGATTTGGGTAAACCAGCCGATGATACCGCCTGCCGCGGCGACGCTCGCTGCCTCCGAGCGTCAGATAGCCGATTTGGAACAGGAGCGCTTCCGTGGCGATGCCCCCGACATCAAATGTCCCGAGCCGCCGCTCGCTGGCCACCATGCCGTCCAGCGCTGCCGCCTGCACGCCGCGCTGCACCAGCGTGTCGATGAGGAATGTCGGCGAGCCGCTCTCGAACCACCAAGGCTCAAACGTGCGCTTGCGGAACAGCAGCAGCACGTCGAATGGGTTGTAGACTCTCTCGGCGGCACCCCACGTGTACCCCTTGTAGCACTCGCGAATTCCCGTCCGGTCAAGTCCTTCCAGCTCAGGAGCGAAGACTGTCTCAAGGTCCTGCTCGGTGTACCCGCAGATGGACGAGTACTGAGCTTCTAGCGTAATGTCGAACAGGTTTTTCAGTCCCGAGAAGAGGCTTACCTTCGAGAACTTGCTGACACCGGTGAGGAAGCAGAATCGCACGTGCGCGTCAGAGTCCTTAATGGCCGAGTAGAGGCCTCGCAGGTAGTCGCGATTGGCCCGGGCAATGCCTGGGTCCTCGAGCGTGTCCAGGATAGGTTTGTCGTACTCGTCCACCAACACCGCGACGCGCTGCCGGTTCCGACGATGGAGCCGCTCCAGCAGGCAGGCGAAGCGGTCCGGTCCGCTGTCGTAGAGGGACTTCAGCCCGGCCTGGCGGTCAATGCTGTCGAGCTGTGCCATCAAGTTGGCCTGCAAATAGCCCGGCTCTGCGTAGTTGCCCCGACCGAACGATAGCCGGACTACCGGATGGCGCAATGACCAGTTCCAGCCCTGATCAGCCTCTAAGCCCGCAAACAGCTCGCGGTTGCCTTCGAATAGCTCCTTAAGCGTGTCGAGGAAGAGGCTCTTGCCGAAGCGCCGAGGGCGTGAGAGCAAGAAGTGCTTTCCTTCTGCCACGAGTTGGAGGGCAAAGCCTGTCTTGTCGACGTAGTAGTGCCCCTCCTCGCGGACTTCACAGAACGTCTGAATGCCGATCGGCAGTCGGCGCCTAGGGTTGGAGGCGGTCATTCGCACTGGATGCGCACTGGGATTCTATGGCACGCGGCAGGCGCGGTCCGGGAGCCTCTCGGATCGGCACGTCATGGCTCCCAAGCGGATTGCCTACTCGCGCCAGCCCTATGCACCGGTTCGCTCATCCACGCCGTAGTGCTTGGATCGACACCGACGCCCAGCTTGCCCCCAGGCCCGATCGGGTGACCGGCTTGATTCGGCAGCGCAGGGTCGCGGCGGTCCACACGCTGAAGGCTCATCGACGGCATGGCCCAGGTGAAGCGGGACTCTCTGCAAGAGTTCCAATTGGGATTCTGGAGCGTTGCCGCGCAAATCGACGTGATGCACCAGACGTTCGAGAATCCGACGCCACGCGCTGCGGGCCTGTAGGTGTCGAGAGTCCGATCATGCTCTCTTCGCCCACACACCCCGTGAGCCAGGGCGATTCTTTTTTGAGAGGCCAGAGCTGAGCATGGTGGGAGAGGGAT
>JAPPMC010000127.1 GCA_028819235.1 Bryobacterales bacterium | reverse complement strand
AGCCCACCGGCCGCTATCACCGCCAGCTCCACCAGTGCCTCTTCGACTCCGGCATGGCGACGATCCTCGTCAACCCGCTGCGCTCGCGGCGCTTCGCCGAGGCCATCGGCAGCCTCGCCAAGACGGACCGCGTGGATGCTGCCATGCTGGCCCGCTTCGGCACCCTCGAAAACCTCGATGCGACCGACCCTGCACCGGAGAAGCAGCAGAAGCTCAGCGATCTGCTCGCCATGCGGCGCAAGTTTCTCGAATATCTCGACGCCCTGCGCAAGCTGCGGTCCGAAGTCGGCACCGATGCCGAGGTGCACATGACCGCGATCACGGCCTTGCGGGAGGACATCGGCAGCTGCGAAAAGGCGATGTTGGCTTGCGTTGCCAGCGACGACGAACTTTCCCGTCGCGCTGCCATCATCGCGTCCGTTCCCGGCTTGGGCCCCATCAACGCAGCTTCCCTGTGCGCCGACATGCCGGAACTCGGCTCGCTCGGTCGGCGCCAGGCCGCCTCCCTCTTGGGAGTCGCGCCCTTCGCCTCCGACTCTGGCGGTCACCGCGGTCGGCGTGCCATCCGCGGAGGCCGTGCCGAACCCCGCCGCCTGTTCTACATGGCGGCTATGTCGGCAAAGAATTGGGAACCGGGCTCCAAGAGCCTTTACAATCGCCTCGTCGCTCGCGGCAAGCCCCACAAGGTGGCCATGGTGGCGGTCATGCGACGGCTCATCGGTGTGATCAACACGCTGTTGCGTGAAGACCGCATGTGGCAAAGCGAGTGCCCCTCCCGTCCGCTGGAGGCCGCTGCGTGAACTCTCCCCTCCGCTCCTGTGCGAAGCGTTCTGCCTGGCCATATTTGGCGCGGGCAGCCTGGGTCCCACTGCCCTGCCGAGGCGGCGAGAAGAAGATGATGCTGATTGATCTCCGGTTCGTTGAGATTCTTCCCTTGCATCGCCTCAGCCCCTTGACGAACGCCACGGAAGCTGCGCCAGCGCATCGTCGTCAGCCACCACCACACCGCCCTGCTGCGCGACGAGGTCGGGCCCTACCTCGCCCACCGCCTGCGCCGCGCCGGCTGCGACCTGGACCTGTTCCGGAAGCCCGCCTGCGAGGCGCTCTTCCAAGCCTCGCGCGGGCTGCCGCGCCTGATCGACCGCCACGCCCACTATGCCCTCACCGCAGCCGCCCTCGGACAGGCCGCCGCCGTCACCGCGCTGCATGTCGAGCACGCCGCCGCCGAGGTGCGCTCATGACCTCCCGCCAGCGCCGCGCCGAGCGCGCCCGCAACAAGCCCCTCCCGCAGGTCGCCCGCCGGCTCGGCTACCGCACCGATCCCCGCAACCGCCAGCGCTGGAAGCGCCCCGGCTCTGTGCTCGCCATCAACGGCCGGAAGTTCTTCGACCACCGCACCGGCCGCGGCGGCGGCGGGGCCATCGACCTCGTGCTGCACGTGCGCGGGTGCTCCTTCCGCGAGGCCGTGGAGTTCCTCAACGGCCTGCCCGCCGCGCCGCCCGAAGTTCACCCCGCCGCGCCCCAGGGCAGCCCCGCGAGTGCCCTGCGGCTGCCCCGGCCCTGCCCGGCCCTCTGGCCCGCCGTGCAGCGCTACCTCGCCGATTCCCGGCACCTCTGCCGCCGCCTGCTGCGGCGTTGCCGGCAGCAAGGCCTGCTGTGGGCAGACCGGCGCCAGAATGCGGTCTTCCTGTGCCGTGACCGCAGTGGCCGGCCCGTCGGGGCCGAACTTGCCGGCACCCGGCCGGACCCCCGCGGGCGCACCTTCAAGGGCCTCGCCAAGGGCAGCCGCAAGCAGCGCGGCGGGTTCTGGCTGCCGCCGCCCCGCGAAGTCCGGCCGGTCCGCCTCCTGCTCACCGAGAGCGCTCTCGACGCCCTCTCAGCCAGCCTGCTCCCGCAAGAGCTGCCGGCCGCCACGCTCATCGCCTCCACGGCAGGCATCGCCAGACGCATCCCGGCCTGGCTCTGTGAGTTTCGCGCGTCCGCCGTCCTGTGCGGATACGACTCCGACGAGCCCGGCCAGCTGGCGGCCGAGGCCCTCCAGCGGCGACACCCCGGCCTGCGCCGACTGCGCCCCCCGCGAGGCAAGGACTGGAACGAACTGCTGCAAACCCGCATCTGAACAGCATCCGCTACGCGCACTGCGCGGCAGCCGCTGTTGCCCGCACGGCAGCGAACATCCGAAAGCGCCACCGCAAGAACAAACAACGAACCCCGGCCGCACCCACCGCGGACAGCCGTCCCCATGCCGTCCTGCGAGGGCGTCGATGCGAGGACTTCCGTCTCCGGAGTGCCCGTTCTCACGAAAGTGAACACCCGGACCCATGGGACACGAACGCTCCGCAGGCCGGTCGGAGCGCAGCGACGCTCCGCCTGCCGTTCATCCGACCGAATAATCCGGAACGCTCGCCTCAATGGGAAAAACCTGCTCCGCTTCCAGATCCGGACAATCCGCAACGCCTAGGCCGGGACTACTTGAAATTCAACACCTGCCCCCGCGCCCGAATCCCGTACACCAGCCGGCAACCCGGCGCCAGACCGCGCCCGAGCGGGTGCTCCGCCGCCAGCAGGTCCCCATAGCGCCGTCGCAGCTCGGCCGTGTCGGCCAACTGCAGCTCGACTTTCCCCAGTGCCGCCAGCGAGCACTGCAGCTCGACGGGGGCAACTGCCCGCCGTGCCTGGCGCGGCGAGCGCCGCCGGCAGCCACCCGCCCTGCGTCGCACCGGCGGCAAGGCCCCACCCAACTCCTCCGCCAGCCGCGGCAGGTGCTTGCGAGCCGAGGCCGTGCACAAGCGGCCCTTGCGATTGCGCCAGTTGTCGCGCCGGCACAACTCGCGCGACAATTCCGCCCGCGACTGTGTGCCTTGCCGCAATGCCCCGCGCAGCCACTCGACGGTGGACGGCTGCAGCATCCGGAGCCCGACGTGCACTTCTGCTGTTCTACATAAACCAACCCCTCTGTGTTAACTCTGATTCCGAGCTCGGAATTAGAGACACACTTGTGCCACACACCTACTCCGGTCGGGAGTGGATTTGAACACAATCCGGGCTTGGCTCGGGCATGTCAGTCTGAACACGACGACGATCTACGCGGAGATTGACACTGCCACCAAAGCCAGAGCCCTCGACAGTTGTGACTTTTCGGCACCGACCGCGTGCGAGGCGTGGAGGGATGACCAAGGCCTCATGGCTTTCCTGAAATCCTTGTGAGCCGGGATCCAGTGGTGCACTGCAACCGGCCTTGCTGAACTGCCTGTTCCCCACCCACCGGAACTAGATTCAAGTCGGCTAGAGCGCATAACCGGGGACAGCGCATTTGACGAACATGGCCTCGCCGGCCTTGTGCTCCTGCGCCATGGTCACTTTCCGCTGCCGCCTCCACTCCCGGAACAGGTGGCAGAACTGGCTGTAGCCGTACCCGTTCTCATGAACGGCCCGGTACTCTTCCCAGGCCAACCGGGTCGTGAGGTGCTTGTTCTTCTGCATGTCCCTGTAGACATCCTCAAAACGCAGATCCTGCCGACGAGAGTCGCCGGGCGTCACCAGTGACGCCCCGAAAACCCGCTGCTGCAGTTCCTCTTCACTCAACTCCTGTTCCAAGGGCCACTCCAGGCCGGCACGCGCCGCACCCCGCAACACCTTGTTCACCGTGCCCAGCGAGCAGCCACTCGCACGGGCCACCTTGCGCTGCGACAGACCTTGGTCTTTGTGCAACCGCAAGATTTCGAGAATCTTCTTCATGGCTGTCTTTGCTCTTGCCATCGCTCCTCCTTCGTGTTTCATACGCGGAGAAGCGGACTCCTTCGGCCCTCGCGTCGCAACGTCTCCGCTATCCCATGGGGACAGATCCCAAGTCGTTGGCGCGATCGGCCCGAGTGTTCGTTTTGGCCCGGACTGGGCGTTCGTTTTCGTCCGGATTCAGTGTTCGTTTTGCTCCGGATTCACCGTTCAGATTCCTCCGGATTTTGCAACTTGAGGTCTTCCGGCGTGTCTCCCTAGGTCCAGTACTCGGGAAACTCCTTGAGGTAGCCGATCCAACAGCCATCATCCTCCCAGTAGATGATCCTAGCCGTGGGCATGCTGCTTCGATCAGAGGTCCCTCCCGGCGACGATACCGAACTAGTATGCCACGACTCGACGGGGTGACGCCAGAATCACAGTCCCGACATAGGCTAACAATGAATGACCAGAGTCTGGCTGCAAGAGAGGGCGAGAGCTCGTGAGGTGGAGGTGCCGAAGGAGAGTTTGGGCACTGATTGCGACGGGTGTGGACAGGTGGCCGGTCCGTGTACCCGGCTACACTGGGCCTGATGTTTGTCGGCGGTCCGCACGAGAGGCCCGCACCGGGCCGCAAAGCCCGTCTGGCGCTGTGGGCGGCGTCGCCCACTTAGGACCATGAACGCTTCCCCACCCAACCCACTTCTGACGCGATAGCCTCAAGCAATACCTGCTACCAGCATTTGATCACTCATTCGCAGGCGCCTTCGCGCTACTTCAGGCCAGCAGACAAGCAGTCCTTAGGATTGTCTTTCCCCAACTCCTTCAGAACCCGAGCACCGATCAAGTCGCCAAGAGCACGGTAGCACTCCCACTGTGCCTCGTCGAAGAATTGATCCGCCGTCGACTGGTGTGGAAAGTCCACGTGCTTCTTGTGGTAATGATTGAGGTCAACCGGTTCGTCACCCACCAAGGTGGGCTTGATGTAAATCAGGATCGACTTTCGATCAGGGCAGCCTTCATACCTGACTTCGGCCA
Source organism: Bryobacterales bacterium (assembly GCA_028819235.1). Taxonomy (GTDB): domain Bacteria; phylum Acidobacteriota; class Terriglobia; order Bryobacterales; family UBA6623; genus VXMF01. The sequence goes on along the minus strand of JAPPMC010000127.1, from coordinate 6,920 downwards.
GCGCCGCATGGACAAGCGAGTTCCGTGTGCGATCCGCCCCTCCGAAGGTAGGCATCTCTGTTTCCTCGGTGTCCCCGGCATATGGTCTCATTCCAAGGTTCCAAGAACCGCGCCGCAGCATGTCGAGAGTTCCGAAATAGCGGCGGCATCCTTCGGTGGTTGCCTTGCGCCAAGCGAGAATCTCCTTTTCACCAAGAAACCTGATTTCTGCATGGAAGTCCGACCGCGCCTTTCGGACCAAGTTCCCGAGACCTTCAAAGGTGTAGTCCGGATCCGCTTCTGCATCCACGATCACGATGAGGGCAACTCGACGCCGGATCAGTTCATATGCGCCTAGATTCTCAAAATGACCCCCGTCGGAGAGGTTCCAAAACTGCCGCCCAGTGCCGTGGAACCGGGCGAAGAATTCGTCCAGCAGGTAGCTTTGTGCCGGAAACACATTGGAGAATGCGCGCCCCATCCAGTTCCGACTTCCAATCCCTCTCGCTCTGCTGTTGTCACACCGTTTGCGGTGGCTATGTCGAGAAAACCTTGCCGTCGGTCGGACACCCGAATCCCACCAGTAGCCGAGCCTAACATTGAACATGCCGAGAAGATAGGACAGCGACAAGCTACTCCGAGGACCCAAGCCCGTGGAGAACGCAGCCCCGGAAATTCCGGTCCATTGTCCTAACGTCAACTTTTCGCCCTTGTATACCGCCTTCTCGCGGGAATCCTTTGTGGCATACTCGAACATGCGGAAATTCTTTTCTCCGTTCTTCGGATACACCGAAACTTCTCTATTCGAATGATCTTTTCCGCCGGGGATTGCCACCACGTGATGACGTACCCCTGCGCTGATTCCCGCAGGTCCGACTGCCATTCCGAAACCGCCTCGCTCCGCACGCTGCAACCGCGTCTTGTTGTCTAGGTTTTCGTTCACTGTCACATTGACAAAATGCAGGGGGGCACCTTTGGAAAACTGTTTGGAACCGCGGCAAGCACCCTGCTCCTCCCAAGGCACTGCCGTATCGTCGCCGCAGACTACTCGCGTCACTGGGTTGTAACGCTTTCCTATACGCTGCGGATTGGACGAACCTAGGAAAGCCCTCACTATGCGGGCCGCGTACAACGGCTGTAGCGTGGAGTCGTTGAGAAAACGATAACAGCGCCCCAATAGCGCACTTGCGATTGTCAGTCCCAGAAACCACCAAAAAAGGCTGCACAGGGATGCCGTCGCGGCAATCTCGATCGTTGGAGCGTTCTTCACGACCTTCCAAGGGATGCCAGGAGGTAGTCGCCAACTCCACGCAATTCCATGGGAAACAGCATTGATGGAGCTCAGCCAAACCACGAACAGCGCGGACGCTACCACACCGGCGACAACGCGCAGTGGAATCGCCGGGCGCTCCGCGACACCTTCACCGAACAAGGCTGTTGCGAGCCTCCTCGCATTTGCCATGAGAGCCACGACCGCCGCCGCACCAGCCAAAGCCACGTTTACCAGCTCCCCAATCCGCCAATGCACGTATACGGCCTGGCCGAGCATGTCAACCAAGGCGGCGCCGATCAACGCAGCAGTCGCCAACAACGAATACTTGAGGCACACGGACAGGCGGTGTCCTGAACTGGGCCCGCGCAAGCGGGCTCTCTGAGAGCCGCACTTTAAGGAACACTGAAGAATCCAATAGGACAGACCAGCCAAGATCGAGATTCCGAGTCCGAGTAACGCCACCCCGAACCAAGGGCTCCACCAGAAGCCGTCCGGCGTTATCCAAGCCAGGAATTCTTCCGCTTCTTTGAGCCAGCCGACAGACTCAGGGAGCTTGGTGCCACCGTGCCGCAGCAGCTGCATGAGAGTGAAGCCCGAGAGAAGCAGGCCAACGAGCATCGCCTGAACGGATACCCAGTTTCTCGCGATCACAGCAGCCGCCAAGAGGAGATCACCGCCGCCGGTAGGTGCCAGATGGTGTCCGTTGTCCTGCAGCCAACGGAACACGGACCCAGTCCTGATCCTCTCCCCGCTCTCCGCCTCACATTTGGCCTGTCGGGCGCCTTCATTCCATCGCGGTGAAATAGCCCGCTCCACGTCTCCAACGCAATTGACGGATTTGCGGCAGAACAGACGACTGATCATGCTCCCGGTGTAGCCACCGCCCGAAACTGTCGATAGCGCGTCGACTTTGTCGAGCGCACGCATTCTTGCCACCGCCTGCAGAATGCCGAGTGAGAACGTGGCGCTCCGGAGCCCCCCGCCCGACAGAGCCAGTCCGACGCGAAGCTCTGCTATTTTGCTCTCTTGGGTTCCGTCCTGCTTCTGCCTCAAGCGCAGCAATTCCGCTTCCCGATGTCGCAACTCGTCAGGATACTCTTCGCGCTCGCGCTCGGTTGGCTGGTCCGATCGCTTGCAGTCTTTCGGCTTCATCTTTTCGTTGCTCACGGATTCAGACATGTGAATTATCATACGCAGGCCCTATTCGCGCTACCAACACGAGGGAGCTGCTGCCAGTTCCAGAGAATCCGGCGGCCGAAATTGCAGAAATTATGGCGGCTCCGGACACACGCAACTGAGCCTGTTCAACTGCTAGTAGCGGGAGCCCGCGGAAGGGCTCCCGGGAATGGGAGGTGGACGTGTACGGCGAGAGGAAGTGCCGGCTTGCGGCACTGCCGCCGGATGCGCCTGGCGAAGGCCTGCAGCGCGATCTCGTAGGGCCGGCTGACCCGCAAACGCTACCGTGGCAGCCACTCGCTGATGGAGCGTCTTCTCGATCACTACCGCGCTACCTCAGCTTGACGGCAACTGTCGGCGACTGGGAGACATTCCGATTCGGGTGCTTGGGTGTCCTGCTTCTCAATGTCGTGCATTCTACAGCCCGCACTTCCCAAGTGCGTCGCCAGACACGTCTAACCGTCGTCGCTGGCAAACCCGGCCACCGTTTCCTCAACAGCGCTACCGTCGGGATCGACGCAACGGGCCAGCGTCGCAACGATCGCGTCGACGCTGGCCGCCCGCTCGGGCCCGAGATCCGTCCCATACCCATTCAGTTCACGAGCACTCGCCGACTCCAGCAGCCAGAATCTGGGCACGCATTGTTAGCCCATGTCCGGAACAATGCTTGATGCACGAGGGGGCTAGTAGTGGCCTAGTTCCTTTCACTTGAACTTCCCAAGCAATTGACGAACCGAGTCACTGATCACCGGAAAAGAAACGCCCACAAAATAGGCTGTCTTGTCGGCTTCCGGTCCCGTACGTTTGTTGCTTCCGGTTCGAGCATGCATGACTCCGGCTTCGATCCTATAGTAATTCTGAACTTGGAAAAATGGAGAAACGGAAATCATGAGCAACCCATAGTCTTCATGTTTCCCTATGCCGAGGCTCGAGTTTGCTCCAATTCGGAACGTGTCATTCCCGAATACACGTGCTATCTCGATTCCTGCCAAGCGTACGTCTACATCTACAGTCCCGTTCTTGAACGGGTCGATCTCCTTCCCTTCTGGCGGGTCGTCAAAAGTAGCGCGTGTAGCGAGCAACAGGATACTGGGATCTATGCGCCACTTGTCACGTGCTCCTCCACTCCAGAGCGGAACAGGCTTTGAAGGTTTCGGACACGGTTCATCTTCCGCAAATAGAGGTATGGGAACCAAGAGCACAACAATTGATGCTGAGAGAATTCGCATACTCGCATAGTAGCACACGCGAGAGCATTCAATCCCACAGTTCGACCATTTGGCCATTTCGATCTAGGCAAATGAAAATACCACCGAAAATCGTGATTTTTTCGTGCACTCCCAACACTAGATTCGACGAACTCGACCTTCCTAGCCCGGATTATTCAGTGCGCCGTAGAGGCGCTGTTTCCCAGCGGGTGCGAACCCTGCCCGGCAACTGTCGCTCTATCCGGTAGCAATCGGAGTGGTTCGTGGAGGTAACAACATGGACTGAAGCACTTCGAATAAGCGGACCGCCTTGGGTGGTTCAGCGAACGTGCAGGCCACAACTCGAGTGAATGTCGACCAAGCCTCGAAACGGGGGACTTCTTCCGGGTGCTGAAGTCGGCATGCAAGGTGCAGGATCAGCTGTTTCGGACAGAGGAGAGGCTGCAGAAAGCGGTCTTGATCCAAAGCGTGATCGCCTGGCGCATCATGGTGCTGACGCTGCTGGGGCGGGAAGTGCAGTAGTGTGCGGCGGAGGTGCTCTTCGCGGGGGAGGATCTGGAATTCCTGTGGGCCTACGCCGAGCAGCAAGGCAGGCCTGGGCCGAGCGATCTGGGGTCGGCCGTGGCGGTGGTGGTCCACTTGGGCGGCTACCGGGGACGCAAGCACGATCCGGCACCGGGGAACCAGATCATGTGGGAAGGCTACAACGGGCTCACGCTCGCGACTACGAGCTATATGGTTCTAGACCGGCAGATGGGTGCTCAACCCACCAAGCCAGCGAGTAGCTATTCGCTGTCCAGACCCGGGTTATGGCTACTCCGTAGGCCTAGCCGACCCCTCAGGCCAAAGCAATCCGAAAGAGGCCCAATCCGAAGAACCATCCCTTGCCAACCGCAAGTAATTCACCAACCCCGTGCCCAACGTACTTGGAATTCAGCATTCTTATAACCCGACAATCCTACTTGGTCAGTCCACTACCGGTTGCTAGTGAATCGGCAGCACTTTGATTTGACGGTAGGTTAGCGACGCTGAAATAGTATCCGAAGACAAGCCCTGCCACTGGACCAACGATCAGCCAAACCGCCTAAAGTAGAGGACCTAAGTCGGCAACTTGGATAGCGCCGGACAACACACCGAGGACCGCCAAAGTAGGGATGCCCACAGTCCCGTAGCCAGCGATCATTGCAAGGCGACCGCGGGTTTTAACGTCAGGTGACATCAGTCTCTCTCTCTTGCGGACTCTACTAAGTCGGAAACGCTGACGTTGGCAACCAAAGTACCTATTTTAGGCCCTGAGTAAAACGCTGGAAGATAACCTTCTTTTTTTACGTGTCAGTCTCCGAGCGGAGCTTTTGAAGACACCGTACCGCTGACATTCGCTACGACGTAAAGACGATCTCCTAGTTGAATGAGTTCTAGGTTGGCTACCTCTCGATGTCGCCATGTCAAGCCTAGAAATCCGTGCCCGTCGCTCTCAGTCTCCCTCTCCATCGATATAGACACACCACGCAAGGAGTCCTCTCTTTCTTTCGTGTTGACTCTAACGCTAACATCAGAACCGAGTTCTTTCAACCAAGTATTCCAATCCACAGCATCCTTGGCCTGCGACTCCAATTGGCTAATGTTAGAGCCATCATGGGCCCGGGATGAGTGTTGGGCCTCAAGTCCTCCGGGTGCAGCCGAAAGCAGGATTAGAATCGTGATCATCAACTTACGTATGATCACCTTGTCGGCAGCTAGAGAGATTCCGGCCTCAGGCGAACGGACACATGCATGCCACTGTCGACTCATACGCCTGATGTAGAAGTGACCGAACTGAGAACGGATACACCCTACAGGCTCATAATAGCACCTAGCGGAGATGGATGTCTACAAGCTACCGCTACGGCGGCACTTGGGTGCACGACATGATTTTGATTTTGGTCGGTTTTCGGGTCCCGGTGGATTGAGTGTTGAGGCCTAACTGATCTGAAGGGACGGTGCCAAGCGGGATGGCACCAGCAGCAGTTTGATTGAGTCCGGGCGGAATGACCCGCCTCGCTTGTGGCTTGATCGGGGGTTGTCAGCCGGGCTGTTGTGCAGGGAGGGGCCGACGCGCTGGGGTCAGGCCGCAGCTGCTTGCCGGGATTCCGAGCGCCATGCCCAGAAGTCTTCGTAGCGCCCGCCGAGGATGCAGGCCCGCAGTGCCAGTATGCCCTGCGCCCCGTCCTTGGTCCAACGCATGCCGGACTGCTTGAGCCGCGCCCCCGCAACGCTCTTGCAGCCTGCCTCCACAACCCCGGAACCGATCTGCAGGCCTTGTGCGCGGAAGTCCGCGTAGCGCATGCGGTCGCGGTTTGTCTCGATGTACGCCTCGCACTCGGCGGCCATCTTGCAATGGCCCGCATGTGCCTTCAGCGTTGCCAGCACGCTGTTCAGGTGCCCTTCCCGGAGTTCCGAGCAACGCGCCTCCGCCCACGTCTCAGCGGCTTCCCGATCATCCCGCAGCAGGTCCTTGGCAACATCCCAAAGCCTCTCGGCTACGTGGTAGAAGTCCACGATCTGGATCGCGCCCGGGAACAGCTCGCAGGCCACCCGCCAGATCCACTTGGCGCCGTCGCCGAGGATCACGCGGCGCTCGGCCCTCGGGAAGCCGCGCCGCTCGGCTTCCCGCCACACACGGCGGGCGAAGGCGGACTGCTCGGGATCGGTGTCGCGGCAAGCGGCGCTGTCGATCGCGGCGGAGTAGGTTGCCGAGCCGGCGTCGCAGACAGCACGGCCATCGTCGTCGCGCTGCTCGGCCGTCCAGATCACGACCAGCTTGGCCTCGCGCGTGCGGGCCGAGCCGTCGGCCTGCTTGCCGCTGCGCCCGGCCAGCTCCTTGGGGCGCATCGGCACGCCGGTTCCGTCGATGCCGAGGTACATGGTGGGCGCGGAGGGGGCTTCGCAGTCGAACACGGTCGCGCTCTCGGCGGCTGCGCTCTCGCGGCCGAGCGCCTCGGCGACACGCTCCACGCGCTTGGCGCAGACCGTCACGCCGGCCAGCTCGGCCAGCGGCCCGAGGACCGTCTCGAAGGTCTTCGGGCAGCGGCCCGCATAGCGCGCTGGCCGACCGCAGCTGCAGGTGCGGGGCCGCCGCTCGCCGTCGGAGAGGTCGGCATTGAGCCGTCTCTCGACCGCTCGGGCCGCCAGTTGCAAGGTTTGGCGCCGGACATAAGACTCGAGCGCCTCGAGGTCGGTCGTGTCTGCACTGGAGTTCGCCAAGTGCTTGGTCAGAGACAGGGGAACGCTCCCTTGGGTGAGCC
>JAPPMC010000160.1 GCA_028819235.1 Bryobacterales bacterium | reverse complement strand
CTCAACACTCAATCCACCCGAAAACCGACCAAAATCAAAATCATGTCGTGCACCCTGCTGGAGAGCTGGAGAGCTGGAGAGCACGCCAGACCGGCGCTCGGCCTAGTCCCCCCTAAGCCGCCCCTCCTGCAGGCCTCGGCACTCAAGGCCGCCAATCTGGGCACCCCGGTCAAGCACTCCAATCCCGACCCCGAGCAACCGCTAGTCGGTTGCCAGGCCCGCCGCGGCCGGGCCCGATGTTTGCTTCACCGCGGACAGAGCGCCCTCTTGCTGGAACCGCAACGGCGGGCGCATCATCCGGCAGTGCATTCTCTGGTACGATGCAGTCAATAGCGATCGACTCCAGCTCCCGCCTATGAAATCCCGGAACTAGGAACGCACGTGCGGCGCTCGTCCACGGAAGCGCCCCTGCGGTGCTCGTTCTGTCGCAAGAGTCACGATGTCGTCTCCAAGCTGATCGCCACTCCCGGCAAGTACCCCAAGTCGTACATTTGCGACGAGTGCGTCGTCATCTGCAACGCGATTCTTGAAGAGGACCAGTCTCCAAAGGGCGGCAACCAGCGGTTGCCAGCGCTGCTCAAGCCTCGCGAGATCAAGGCCAAGCTCGACGAGTACGTAATCGGCCAAGAGGCCGCCAAGAAGCGCCTCTCGGTCGCCGTCTACAACCACTACAAGCGGGTCTACATGGACCGCCATCGGTCGAGAGGGCCCAAGGCCGGGCAGGATGTCGAGGTCCAGAAGTCCAACATCCTGCTCATCGGCCCCACCGGAACGGGCAAGACCCTCCTCGCACGGACATTGGCCGCGATCTTGGACGTGCCGCTGGCCTTGACCGATGCCACGACCCTTACGGAGGCGGGCTACGTCGGGGAGGACGTCGAGAACATCATCCTCAAGCTGCTCCAAGCCGCCAACGGGGACGTCGGCCGCGCCGAGAAGGGCATCGTTTACATCGACGAGATCGACAAGATCAGCAGGCGCGACGAGAACCCTTCGATCACGCGGGACGTGTCCGGAGAGGGCGTCCAGCAAGCTCTGCTCAAGATTCTGGAGGGCACCGTCGCGAACGTCCCGCCCCAAGGCGGCCGCAAGCACCCCCACCAAGAGTTCACCCAAGTGGACACGACCAACATCCTCTTCATCTGCGGCGGAGCCTTCGTGGGTCTGGACAAGATCGTGGCACGCCGGATCGACACGCGGGTGGTGGGATTCCGCGGCGACCCAGTCGTCGAGCAGGAGGCCCCGCCCAAGCCGGGCCCCCACGCCAGCGCCCAGGGCGACCTAGGGATGCTGGGTCGGGTGGAGCCCCACGACCTCATCAAATTCGGCTTCATCCCGGAGTTCATCGGTCGGCTGCCGGTCAGCGCCACGCTGGCAGCCCTTGACGAGGAGGCGCTCGTCAAGGTCCTCACTGTTCCGCGCAACTCCCTGATCAAGCAGTATCAGAAGCTCTTCGAGTACGAGAACATCGCCCTGAAGTTCGAGACTCCGGCGCTGCACTCGATAGCCCGGCTCGCCATGAAGCGGGAAGTCGGCGCGCGCGGCCTCCGGATGATTCTGGAAGAGCTGATGCTTGAGCTGATGTACTACCTGCCTTCCCAGAAGCGCCGCGTGAAGCAGTTCGTTGTCAACGAGCAGATGGTGCTGGAAGACCACGAGAAGTTCCTGGCCAAGCTGCTGAACAAGGCCGGCTGAGCCCGCGCAGCCCACCAAGCGGGGTACGGGCGCCGCCCGGAATCGCCCTTTCAGCCCGGCCATCGTAGAATGAAGCCATGGCGACGAGCGGCCCCGGCAGGATGAGCATTCGGGTCCCCATGATGCCCATCCGGGACGTGGTGATCTTTCCGAATATGATGTCGCCGTTCGTCGTCGGCCGCCCCGCGAGCGTGGCCGCGCTGGAAGCCGCGCTCGAGCACGACAAGAAGATCTTCCTAGCTACCCAGCACGACGCCTCGAAGGACGCCCCGACCCCCGACGACGTGTACCAGGTCGGCACGATCGTCTCGATCGTGCAGAGCCTGAAGCTCCCCAACGGGAACATCAAGGTGCTAGTCGAGGGCTTGGAGCGGGCACGGCTCCGCAGCGTACGAGTCGAAGGCGGCTACATGCGCGCGCTCGTGGAGATCGTGCGATTCGCGGACACCGACGAGCCGGAGCTCGACTCGCTCGTCAGCCGGGTGAGCTCGGTCTTCGAGCAGTACGTCAAGCAGAGCCAGAGCGTGAACTACGAGACCATCATCGCAGCCGTTCGCGGCGATGATCCGGCCAAGCTCTCCGACACAATCGGCGCGAACCTGCCGCTGACCATACCGGAGAAGCAGGACCTCCTGGAGATCTTCCACCCCGTCCAGCGGCTCGCGCGCATCGCGGACCTTCTCGACATCGAGCTGGAGAAGCTGGCGGTCGACCGCACGATTCAGTCGCGGGTCAAGAAGCAGATGGAGAAGGCCCAGAAGGAGTACTACCTCAACGAGAAGATCAAGGCGATCCAAAAGGAACTCGGCCGCGGCGAAAAGAGCGAGTTCGACGAGTACCGCCGTCGGATCGAAAAGGCGGGCATGAGCAAGGATGCGAAGAAGAAGGCCCTGGCAGAAGTGCGGAAGCTCGAGAACATGCCCTCAATGTCCGCGGAGAGCACGGTTTCCCACAACTATCTGGACTGGCTGCTATCGGTCCCATGGAAGGCCAAGAGCCGGGAGATCCGCGATCTCGCGAATGCCGAGAAGGTTCTCAATGCGGACCACTACGGCCTTGAGAAGGTCAAGGAGCGCATCCTCGAGTTCTTGGCGGTGCGGCGGCTTGTGACCAAGCCGCAGGGCTCCATCCTGTGCTTCGTCGGGCCTCCGGGCGTGGGCAAGACCTCCCTGGGGCAGTCGATCGCCAGAGCGACCGGCCGCAAGTTCGTGAGGCTCTCATTGGGAGGCGTGCGCGACGAAGCGGAGATCCGGGGCCACCGGCGAACGTACATCGGTGCGCTGCCGGGCCAGATCATCCAAATGATGAAGAAGGCCGGCAAGCGCAATCCGGTCTTCGTGCTGGACGAGGTCGACAAGATGTCGACCGACTTCCGCGGCGACCCGTCGGCCGCTTTGATGGAGGTGCTCGACCCAGAACAGAACTCTGCATTCCAGGACCACTACCTTGACGTGGAGTTCGACCTCAGCCAGGTGTTCTTCATCGCAACGGCAAACGTGCTGCACACGCTGCCTGCCCCCCTGCTGGACCGCATGGAGGTCATCCGCATCAGCGGCTACACGGAGGGCGAGAAGACCGAGATCGCCAAGCGCCACTTGGTCGCCAAACAGGTCGCCAACGTGGGGCTCAAGCCCGGCAAGCACATCGAGTTCACGGACGACGGCATCCACACCATCATCGAGGAGTACACGCGAGAAGCCGGCGTGCGCAATCTGGAGCGCGAAATCTCCAACATCTGCCGCAAGGTCGCGCTGGAGGTGGTCCGCGGCACCCGCTCGAAGAGGCAGGCGGCCGCTGTGATCGACAAGCAGGCGGTGAAGAAGTACCTCAAGGTTCCGAGATACCGCCAGCCCGGTGCGGAGCTCCGGAGTGAGATCGGCACGGCGGTCGGCCTGGCTTGGACGGAGCTGGGCGGCACTCTGCTGCACATCGAGGCAACATTGATGGACGGCTCCGGCAAGCTCACTCTGACCGGCAAGCTCGGCGACGTCATGCAGGAGTCCGCCCGGGCGGCAATGAGCTATGTGCGTTCGCGCTCGAGCGCTTTCGGCCTGCCCAAGGGCTTCTACCAGAACCTGGACGTCCACGTCCACGTGCCGGAGGGCGCCATCCCGAAGGACGGCCCCTCCGCCGGCATCACTTTGACGACCGCGCTGGCGAGCGCGCTGACCAAGGTGAAGGTGCGGGGCGACGTGGCCATGACCGGAGAGGTCACGCTGCGCGGCAAGGTGCTGCCCATCGGGGGGCTGAAGGAGAAGCTGCTTGCCGCCAACCGCTACGGCATCCGCGAAGTTGTGATGCCGAAGGAAAACAAGAAAGACCTGCCGGATGTCCCGGAGAATGTCCGCGAGGGTCTGAAGCTGCACTTCGTGGAGACGATGGACAGCGTGCTGGACCTTGCGCTGGCGGAGCCCCTGTCAGGCCTGTCCGCGCACCCGTTCACGGCGGGCGGAGTGTCGGTGGTGCATCAGGAAGACCTGCCGACGGCCTGAGCCGCCGGGCCATGCCTGTCGAGTTCGTGGTGGCCGCCCACCACGCGGACCAGTTCCCGCGCGACAGGCTGCCGGAAGTCGCGTTCGTCGGGCGCAGCAATGTAGGCAAGTCCAGCCTGCTGAACGCTCTCCTGCTGCGGCACCGCAAGCGCGTCCGCGGCGGCGTTCAGCGTAAGAAGCTCGCCAAGACCAGCCAGACTCCCGGCCGGACCCGGTCCATCAACTTCTTCCGGATCAACCGAAAGCTGTACTTCGTGGACCTTCCCGGGTACGGCTACGCCAAGGTCCCGCGAGTGGAGCAGAACCGCTGGAGGTCCCTGGCGGAGGGCTACCTGGAGGCCCGGGAACCGCTGCGGCTCGCCGTGCTGCTGGTCGACATCCGGCACGGCCCCACCGCGCTGGACCGGCAAATGCGGCAGTGGCTGGAGTACCACAACCAGCCCTACTGCGTGGCGGCGACCAAATCGGATAAGCTAAAGCAGGGCGCGCGGAAACGCTCGGCCCGCTCCATTGAGGAAACGTTCGCCCCTCCTGTCCCGTTCTCAGCCGTTACGGGGGAGGGAGTCAAGCAACTCTGGCGAGTCATCGACTCGGCTCTCTTGACGTAGCAGCGCTTGAACAGGGCCCGGCTGCGACCTTCGGGAATTTGGTAAGGAATGGCTTCGAACTCTAGCGATAGCCCTGACACAGCCCCGGCGGCCGAGGCCGCGCGAAAGGCCGACCCGGCCGAGGCATCGGGCCGAGGACCGACGAAGAAGCAGCAAAAGGGCCGCCCGCCGGTCGAAGAGGCGTCGCACGCTGCTCGCAAGGGCCCGGCAGATGCCCCGCCGCCGACCGAAGGGGGAACGCACCGGGGGCGGACGGGTGGCGAACGACCGAAGCCACCGAAACCTAAGCGGAGGCGCCGAAGCCGCTTCCGGTCCGCGTCCCCGCAAAGTGAACCCGGTGAGGCCGGCAGCGGAGCGAAGGGCACCCGCCCGCCACGACGGCGCAAGGCACGCCACCGCCGGGACTCGGGGAACCGCAGAAGGCGCCGAGGCAGCCCTGTAGCCAGCCGCAAGGGGCCTGACGAGGAGACCGAGTTCGAGCAGATCAAGGCCGAGATGGTCAAGGACGGCAGGAAGCCTCTCGAGGTTGCCGCGCTGAAAGCGCTAAGCATCACGGAACTCCACATGAAGGCCCGCCAGATGGGCCTAGAGACCCGTGCGGGCCTGCGCAAGCAGGAGCTCATCTTCGGCATGCTGCGAGCCCAGTCCAAGGGTGTGGGCCTGATCCTCACCGAGGGCGTGCTCCAGGTCATGAAGGAGGGATATGGGTTCCTCCGGTCGCCGGAGTACCACTACCAGCCCGGTCAGGACGACACCTACGTCTCCTCCGCACTGATCCGCAAGCTGAAGCTACGCAAGGGCGACACCGTCACCGGCTACGCTCGTCCGCCCAACGATGGCGAGCGCTACTTTGCCCTGCTCAAGGTCCAGGCTGTCAACTATCAGCTGCCTGAGACGGCAAAGACCAAGGTAATGTTCGACAACCTTACGCCGCTGTACCCGGAGAGCCGCTTCAGGCTTGAGACCGACCGGCGCAACCTGAGCGGTCGCGTGCTCGATCTACTCGTGCCCATCGGCAAGGGCCAGCGCGGGCTGATCGTCGCGCCGCCGCGAACAGGCAAGACGATGCTGCTGCAGGCCATCGCGAATTCGATCACGGCGAACCAGCCGAACGTGTTCCTGATCGTTCTCCTGATCGACGAGCGCCCCGAAGAGGTGACCGACATGAAGCGGTCGGTGCGGGGGGAGGTGGTGAGCTCGACATTCGACGAACCCGCATTGCGCCACGTGAACCTTGCCGAGACCGTCATCGAGAAGGCCAAGCGCCTTGTCGAGCACAAGCGAGACGTCGTTATCCTGCTGGATTCCATCACCCGGCTGGCACGGGCTTACAACACCATCGCACCCCCGTCGGGGAAGGTGCTCTCCGGAGGTGTGGATTCCAACGCGCTGCAGCGCCCCAAGCGCTTCTTCGGCGCGGCCCGGAATATCGAGACGGGCGGTTCCCTGACGATCGTCGCGACGGCGCTCGTGGAGACCGGCAGCCGCATGGACGAGGTGATCTTCGAAGAGTTCAAGGGAACGGGAAACATGGAGGCGCACCTGGACCGCAAACTGGTCGACAGGCGCATCTTCCCGGCGATCGACACGAACCGCAGCGGAACGCGCAAGGAGGAGCTGCTGCTCACGCCGGAAACGCTGGGCAAGGTCTGGGTGCTGCGGCGGGTGCTAGGCGGGCTTCAGACCGTGGAGGCCGCCGAGCTGCTGCTGGACCGGCTGGCCAAGACCGAGACGAACGCACAGTTCCTGGCGTCCATGACGAACTGACCCGCTGGCATTGGCGGTCCGACGAGCAAGTTCGGCGGGAGACGCCCGGGGGTGGCCCGTCAGCCGGCGATGGCCGTCTGAGCGGCCGCCAGCCGCGCGATCGGCACTCGGTACGGCGAGCAGCTGACATAGTCCAGCCCGGAGCGGACACAGAAGGTGACCGACTTGGGCTCGCCGCCGTGCTCTCCGCAGATGCCGATCTCCAGGTTCGGGCGGACCGTCCGGCCCTTTTCGACGGCAATCTCGATCAGCTGGCCCACCCCGCTGCTGTCCAGCACCTGGAAGGGATCTTGCTCGAAGATGCCCTGATCGCGGTAGGCGCTGATGAACGTGCCGGAATCGTCGCGGCTGAAGCCGTAGGTGGTCTGGGTCAGATCATTCGTGCCGAAGCTGAAGAACTCGGCGTGATGCGCGATCTGGTCAGCGGTCAGCGCGCCGCGCGGGACCTCGATCATGGTGCCGACCTTGTAGTGCACGGACTTTCCGGTCTCTTGGAAGACCTTCTCGGCGGTCTTCACGACGATCCTCTTCTGGTGCACCAGCTCCTTGAAGTTGCCCACTAGCGGGATCATGACCTCGGGAATCGCGTCGACTCCCCGCGCGGCGCACTCGACAGCTGCCTCGAAGATCGCGCGGGCCTGCATCTCGGTGATCTCGGGGAACGTGATGCCCAAGCGGCAGCCGCGGTGGCCCAGCATCGGATTGAACTCGTGCAGCTCCTCCACGCGCTCGAGCATCTGGGATACCTCGGCCAGCTTCGCCTCCGTCCCCGAGTTGGAACTGCTGCCCGCCCGCCCCCGCGCGGCGCGCAACTGCGCAACCTCCACCATGAGGTCTTCGCGCTTAGGCAAGAACTCGTGAAGCGGGGGGTCCAGAGTGCGCACGATCACCGGATAGCCGTCCATAACCTCGAACAGGTCGACAAAGTCCTGCCGCTGCATCGGCAGCAGCTTGGAGAGCGCTGCGGCGCGGGTCTCGGCATCCTTGGCGAGGATCATCTGCCTCACGTGCCCGATGCGGTCCGGCTCAAAGAACATGTGCTCGGTCCGGCACAGGCCAATTCCCTCAGCACCGAAGGAGCGCGCCGCGCGAGCGTCGCGCGGCGTCTCCGCGTTCGCGCGGACCCTTGCAACGCGGTGCTTGTCGACGAACTCCATGAATCGAGCAAATGTGCCGGACTTGGGATCCGGATCGATGGTGGCCGCCTGGCCGACGAACACCTCCCCGGTGGAGCCGTCGATGGAGATCCAGTCGCCGGCCCTGAGTTCGTGCCCGTTGCAGGAGATGCGCGCACTGTCGGTGTCGACGGTCACCTCGCCGGCACCGGCGACACAGGGTGAGCCCATACCGCGCGCCACGACCGCGGCGTGCGATGTCATGCCGCCACGCGAGGTCAGGATGCCCTTGGCGGCCTCCATCCCATGGATGTCCTCAGGTGTAGTCTCTCCACGCACCAGCAAGACATCGTGTCCGAGGGCGGCTTCCTCCACGGCAGCGTCCGCCGTGAAGACGATCTGCCCGACGGCTGCGCCCGGGGACGCCGGAAGGCCCTTCGTGAGAACCGTAAGGCTGCTCTTGGAGGACGGCTCGATGACCGGATGGAGCAACTGGTCCAGATGCTGGGGCTCCACCCGCATCACCGCTTCGCGGTCCGTTATCAGGCCCTCATCGACCATGTCCACGGCGAACTTGACCGCCGCGGCGCCCGTGCGCTTGCCGCTCCGGGTCTGCAGCATGTAGAGCTTGCCCTGCTGGACGGTGAACTCGAAGTCCTGCACATCACGGTAGTGCCGCTCGAGGCGGGCGGTGATGCTGCGCAGCTCTTCGTACGCCTCGGGCAGGATGCCCTTTAGCTCGCTGATCGGGCGGGGAGTGCGGATTCCAGCCACCACGTCCTCGCCTTGGGCATTGAGCAGGAACTCGCCGTAGAAGGTGTTTTCCCCGGTCGCCGGGTCCCTGGTGAAGCCAACTCCCGTTGCGGAGGTCTCGCCGAGGTTTCCGTAGACCATGACCTGGACGTTGACCGCGGTGCCAAGGTCGTTGGCAATATCGTTCATGCGCCGGTAGTGCCGGGCCCTAGGGTTGTCCCACGAGCGAAACACGGCATCGCGGGACAGCTGCAGCTGCTCGAGCGGATCCTCCGGGAATGCCTCGCCGAGGCTCTGCCGGTAGTGTTTCTTGAAGGCGTCAACACACTCTTGCATCTGCTCCACACTCAGCTCGGTGTCGCTCTCGACGCCCGCCTCTTCCAAGATGCCCTCGAGGATCCGCTCGAACTGGCTCTTCGAGACGCCCATCACGACATCTCCGAACATCATGATGAACCGCCGGTAGCAGTCTAAGGCAAAGCGCCAGTTGCCGGAGACCTTTGCGAGGCCAGCCACGGAGACATCGTTGAGGCCGAGATTCAGAACAGTGTCCATCATGCCGGGCATCGAGAACTTGGCGCCGGAGCGCACGGATACCAGCAACGGATCATTCGGGTCGCCGAGCTTCTTACCCATGTCAGCTTCCAAGCGCGCCAATGCTTGGGCCATCTCAACCTCGACGGACTCCGGGATCTTGTTGCCGCCGGCGAGGTACAGGTTGCAGGCCTGCGTCGAAACGGTGAATCCCGGCGGCACGGGAATGCCGGCGCCGGCCATTTCGGCAAGATTGGCCCCTTTTCCGCCGAGAGTGTCGCGCATGGTCATGTCGCCCTCGGTCTTGCTGCCGCCGAATGAGAAGACGTGCTTATCCATTACTTTGCTCACTTTCTGCCGCGGGACGCGATGCTGGCGAACGAGCGCGGATTCTGGACACCCGTCGCACCCGTTCGATGCAGGACTGAGGCGGGTGATTCGGAGATCACCCTATGAGTGCCAGTGGAGAGAGTGGGAGCCCGCGGGCGAAGGCCAGAGACCCGATTCTACCAAAATGAGGATGGGCCCTTGCGCAATATCAGAGTTGACCCTTACCCGCTAGCAGGGCCCTTCAGCCGTTCGATGGAGATTGGGTACAATATTGCGACGGTGGTGCGCGAGACCGCTTTGCAGGTCCCGATCATGGCCGCGTCTTTGTTGAGCCCAGCTCTCAGCCTGACTTTCGGGTTGGATGACGGGAAGACATCAGTCTGCCCGTCCCCCGTGCCCAGGGTCCCTCGGGACCGAGCGCGACTCCGTACAGGCGGGCTGCGGCCCCTTGGCGGCCAGCGGCTTTGCTCGGTCCACCAATACGAAGGTCGCGGACAACGAATGTGCGTCGCTGACTCTCTTCTCTCGAGCGGATGTACCCGTTGAAACGCCTGAACGAATTCGTACGCGAAGAGACGGCCGAAGAGTGGCTACGAGAACTCTACAAGGTCGTTGCGATGCGGCGATCCACCATGTTCAGGCTGATCACGGAATCGGTTCGGCTGGTCCTGTTCGGCAACGGCGGTGGCGCTGCCCTGATCATTGGCTTCATGAGTGCCTCGAACGTTGACCAGACCCCCACTTACCACTGGATGGCACTCATCACCCTTCTCGTGTTCGGTGTCGGGACTCTGGCAGCTGCCTTGGCGATGATCCTTGTCGCGGTCGTGACGATCAAGGAAGCCCATAGTGCGGAGAGCGCCCTCAAGCGGTTCGCAGACGGAGAGTTCGATCGCGACAACGTGATGTTCGTGGTGGAACAGGCGACGTTCCGGTTCGCGGATTACGCAACGTTCGCTGGCCTGTTCAGCACGGCGGCATTCGGGGCGGGTGGCATCGGCGCACTGACGTTGCTGATGCTGTATTTCTAGGCCGGTCGAGCCCTTAATGGGAGTCACTCGACAGACGTAAGCCAGACCAATATGGCTGCGGTCGCGGGGACGGTGATTTCCGGCAACAACGGGATGTGGCGGATTGGGCGCAGTTCCGGCGCCCTTCGACATCCGACGAGCACGCTTTGAGCCCGGCGCTCCGATCAGCGTGGAGGCGACCGCGCGGAAACTGGGCTCGGATCCACATGGTGGAGCGACCTATCGACGAGGCCTGTGACCGGGGCGTGCTGGCGGCGTCTCAGGTACGACCGCGGAATGGCCCTGCAGTCGCCAGATTCCGGAGACCCGCGCCCAAGCCGTGTCCTTTACGTGAGCCAGGCCTGCTGGCGGGGCTTCTCCCCGAGGGCCGTGGACCACTGGGCTCGTGAACCGGACCCGCGAGCGAGCACGGTAGACAGGCCGGAATTCCGAACCTTGCGGCAGTCGGGGATGGGAGCACTGCTCCGGCGGGCAGCCTCACTCGAAGAACCGCATCAACGCCATGGCGGCGACCCCAACCAAGATCAACAGGAACTTGACGACACGGTCCGGATCCCGTTGGGGCATTGGATGGTCGTCTGTGCCCCCCAGAGCACTTCGCGTGAACTTCGCGATGCGGTCATCAATGCTTGATAGCTCATCGTCGATTATGTCCAAGATCGCAATGTAGATGAAGGTCCCTGCAGCCAGAGCGTTGAAGCTCCCCTCGAAGATCAGCGAAGACCGCTCACTCAGGAAGACCGAGGAACTCACGCCCAACACGATCCCGACCGGAGTCATCGCCGCGAAGACTCCCAAAGCGCCCACCACCTTCTTCGTATCGTTCAGGGCCGAGAGCGTGCAGACTACTAGGGCGAATGAAGCGGCCCCCTTGTGGCATAGAATCGCGCCGGCTAGAAGCAGCAGCGTAGCCGTTTCCGTCTCCAGTCCGACGGCGATTCCAGCAATGGCAGCGTGGATGGAGAGAACGACAAGCAGTATCAAGTGATGGTGGGGCTTGTGCCCAAGCTTTGACGCCCCCGCCGAGATCGGACGGAACAGTTCGAACAACACTCGATCAATCAGAAGCAACAAGCAAACTCCAGTCACTGTCAACAGAGGTCCGAGCGGATACTCGAACACCTCGTCGAGCACCTCGGCAGCCTCAGGCAGCAGATGAAGGAATCCGGCACCCAGAAACGTGCCTCCAGCTAGTGCGTTGCCGAGCGACAGGAATCTATCGCCCGCACTGCGGCGGGTGGCCAGGATCGGAATCAGGCCGCCGATCACTCCGGCAGCAAGGATTGCCACGGTGGCCCAGATCTTTATGGTGAACGGGGACATACCTATTTTGGGATCGCGCTAGCGATCACTCATCGTATGCAATCGAACCGACGGGTTCAATCCAACGTCCACGCTCGCCGTCTGCGTCGGCCTTCCGGGTTGCCTGTTCGCAAAGCCGCGCCCCGCTGCGGATTGCTCTCTCGGGGCCTGCCCATGCCCCATAACCGGGACTTGACAACGGCACCCCTCGTGTGGCA
>JAPPMC010000054.1 GCA_028819235.1 Bryobacterales bacterium | reverse complement strand
TCATCCCTCTCCCACCATGCTCAGCTCTGGCCTCTCAAAAAAGAATCGCCCTGGGCGCTCGGCCCCGTCGCTGGACCCATCGGCGGCTAGACGGCCCCGTGGAAGACGGCTCGGGAACCGCACCTGCCCCGTGCGTTTGCGGCGTTTGCCGACCCCTCGCGGCGGCTCGCGACGGCCCTTTGGCAGGGCGGTCCCGTACATGCCGTCACCAGACCATTTCGGGCCGGATTGACAGGCGGGCGCGGCTTGCCGGAAACTCCTACATGATGAGACGCCGTTCCTTCCTCCGCCATGGCAGCCTCGCGGCAGCGGGCGCTGCTGCAATGCCCGCTCCATCCCAAATCGGCAACCAGCCCGCGATGAGCATCACCGACATCCAGACCTTCCTCGTAGGGAGCACTCGCGGGGAGCAGGGCGGGACGGGAAACATCAGTGGACGGAACTGGGTGTACGTGAAGATCCTGACCGACCAAGGTATCCACGGGATAGGCGAGGCCTACTCGTGCGGTCCGGACTTGGCCACCGTCGAAGTCATCAAGGACTACAAGGGCTGGCTGGTGGGCCAAGATCCCCGCAACATCCAGCACCTGTGGGACCTCATGTACAACACGACCCGCTTCCCAGGCGGCTCAGTGGTCAACTCGGCGATCAGCGGCATCGAGCACGCTCTCTGGGACATTTCGGGCAAGGCTGCTGGCCTCCCCGTGTGGGCGCTGCTGGGCGGACGGGTTCGCGACAAGGTCCGGCTGTACCAATCGATCGGCGGCAGCTCGCCGGAAGAGGCGGCGGACAACGCCGTTGAGCTTCGAGAACGCTTCGGCTACAACGCTTGCAAGATGTCCCCCCACAACCCGGGCGACAACCAGATGCCGTACAACGAAGTCACGCGAATCGCCGGGGAGCGGGTTGGGGCCGTCCGCGACGCCGTGGGCCCGGACCACGACATTGCCGTTGACATACACGCGCGCTACTTCGAAGTCCAGCGCGCGATCCGCGTCGCCCGAGAAATCGAGCCGCTGTACCCGTTCTGGCTCGAGGAGCCGATCCGACCGGAGAACCCGGACGCGATGAAGAAACTCGCAGACCACGTCAACATTCCCCTAGCCTCTGGAGAGTGCAACTACACCAAGTATGAGTTCCGCGACCTGATCAACATCCAGGCGCTGGACGTCGTGCAGCCCGACGTATGCATCTGCGGCGGAATCATGGAGATGAAGAAGATCGCGGCCATGGCGGAAGCGCAGTACATGGTGGTGGCGCCCCACAACCCAATGAGCCCGCTCGCCACAATGGTCAACATCCACTTCGCCGCCTCTACACCAAACTTCCTGATCCTTGAGTACAGGGCTCCGGTCGACGACGCGCGCCGGGACGTGCTTGACGAGCCACCGATGGTCAAGGACGGCTACGCGGATATCCCGAACAAGCCGGGCTGGGGCGTAGAACTGAACGAGGAGGCTTTTCGCCACTATCCGCCACGGGCGTGGAAGCGGACAACAGGCTTCCGTGCCGACGGCTCCGTGGCCTTCATCTAGCCCTAGTTCCTGGCAGGGAGCGCGTAGGGAGGGAGAGCCAGCGCCATCATCGAAGAACCGGCCTGCGACGCAAGGGAATTGGGAAGTGCGGCCCATCTTTGGTCCACAACCAGTGTGGCCGCGGTCAGGGGCTCAAGCGCACCTCGTAGTCAAGGTCCGCGAGGTTGCCATCACGCAACAAGGGCGACTCAGGGGACCACTCAAGACGGCGGGTTCGATGCTTCAATCTCGGCGCGCCAACCACGAACCGCTCGTCATAGCGCCGATAGAGCGTCGCGAAGAAGTCTTCGAGACGAACCGGACTTTCCTCCGGAGGATACGCTTCGTATAGATCCCCGATGCTCTCTTGCTCCATCGACACGAGGGCGAGGGCGACCGCCTCGTACTTACTCAACTCGTCCCGAATCCCTTGCCGGCCCGAAAGGGAACATAGCGCCGAATGAAACCTCTCCACCGGCTCAACCGGCTCGCCCTCTTCATCAAGGACCACATCGTTTCTGGCAATTGCCCTGCCCGGCGTGGTCTTACCTGTGACGGTCCGGTCGGCGAGCACCTGATTGGCACGGATGACAAAGAGATAGCCGAAAACCAAGGCTGGGTACGTAATGTGTAGATTCGTGCATTCCCCGATGGTCTCTTCCAATCGATTCACAAGATTCCGCGTTGCCCCGGTCATTCCCTTGCACGAGATTGCCAAGACTGGCCCAATACCATCGATGCTAGCTACCACATCTACATCCTTAGTCTTGAGGCCACCCAAGACGGTTGCTTCAGATCCGGTAGCAAGCCGTTCATCGACTGCAAGCAGCCTTCTGCTGTTCTTGCTCGTGAACGAGAACGGTGGATGCGGCAGAATGTTGCTTGGATCAATCCCCCCTTCCAGCACTAATCGACAAGCGACATACCAGTGCAGCGGCTTAATGTGCCGTTGACTCTGAGTGCGACCCATGAATTCCGCAAAGTGCCGGAATGCACACCGTTGGCTAGTCCATCTGCATTTGGCAACACTTCTTGGCACAGTGATTGTTATGAGTCTGATCGGTGTCGCCACTGCCGCATGGTCGCCACTGCCCCACGTACGACCTCTATAGAGTCTCTTGGGATCATTGCAGGATCTGGCAATAGGATTCGTCCAGCCTCCCTCGGCTCCAGTTTTAGCACACCGCCCCCTAGGGGATGGCCTTCAAGCTCACAGCTTAACTCAACAATGGGATGCCTCCATTTCTCCAAGATTGTGTTTGTATCGGCTCCGGGATTAACATGCACACAATGTACAGCGTTTGTACAGGTTATCTCTGCTGAATTAAGGACCAAGCTGGGTCGCATTCCAGAAAGATACGTCAGGAATAGGTCTGGAATGCGCACATCCGGTACGGAATACCATGGCCTACGAGTCCTGCACTTGTAGGCAGTTCTCGCTCGGTGCCCTCCATCCGTGTCCAAGTATCGCCAGACGGAGCGTGGGACATGGCTCGCCTTTGGGATGCGCAGCAGAAAGATCGGTTGGTCGGACCGAATCCATTCCAATACGGTGTGCTCGGTTAGTTCCCCTTCAGGCAGCACTCTTCCGTTGCGGACAGTGGGGCAAAGGAAGTCGCTTGGGATTTGAAGGGAGTGGACTTGGGAGGGCCGGAGGTGAAAGAAATCGTTGGCACCGCTGACATAGCCGATTCTGGTCTTCGCTACATCTCCTAACCGTAAGGAGCCCTCGCATGTCGACACGTATCGATAAGCCTCCCTGGCACGATCGGTCAACAAGAGTGGCCTCAGGCGAGAATTCCAGACCTTTGACCATTCATCTACCGTAACTGTGACATAGTGGCTGGGAAGAGATTGCGAATGCGTGAAATGCCTGATCGAGGAGAAGCGAAATCTGTCGGTATTCAATCCAAAGTCTGAAGCGTATAGCAACCAGCAGTCTTCAGACAAATGGGGGAATATCTTCTCTCTAATCGCGATCACATGGACAGTTCCAAAATGCGCGGCTAGAAACTCGAGGAGCGGCGCTGCATACGGCGCATGTCCAATCTCAGCGGGCACGATGAACGCGATTCTGCCTGAAGGCTTCAACAGTGCTGACGCTGCGACCAAGAAAGGAGCCCAAGATGAGGTTAGCCGAGAGAATGTAGCTCCCTTACGGGCACACAAGGCCAACGCAGTCTTGCGCGTCTTTCCGTTGAACGACTGGTATCTGATGAAAGGCGGGTTGCCGACAACACAGTCAAAGCGCTCTGATGTAGCGCTGGCCCATTCAAAGAAATCCGCCACTCTAACACGGGCGTGCGGTGCCCGCTCAGATGCTGTGGCCGCAGCGGTGTAGTCGCGCTCTATTCCAACACTTTTGGGGTGGTGCGCTATGAATCGTCCGTCGCCGCAGGAAGGATCGATAAGGGCGTCCGACTCTCTCCGGACGGCCCAACTCACGAGTGTCGCCGCCACGCCACTCGGCGTATAGTACGAGCCGTTCCGTTTCTGTGAACTCAGTGACAACGCAGCCTCGTGATTGGCCACACTTGCGCCCGCCTGCCAACCATACGTGACGCGATGGAATGGCGAAGATCGGGGCGCCGCCCTAAGATTGTAGTGTACGCCAGTCCGATTCGGTCAACGCCTGTGGTCTCGAAGAATGGGCTAGTCGACGAGCAGTCGCTCATGCAGCACAAGATCCGCTCGTGATACGCCATGCTCACCCGCCACTAGGAGACCGCCATAGGGCTGCAGATCACGTGGGACGGCAAGGCGACGCGGCGCGTGCAGTTTCGCTTCCAGGAGAAGAGCGTCTGTAAGACCACGACGGCTCGCCACTGGACGCGGCGACTGCGCAGCCATCGCCACGTGTCGGCCGGGCGCTCGCCCTCGGACCATCGGCGCACGCAGTACCCGGCACAGCCATCGCCCGCCCGGGGCTCCGCACTGCCGGTCCCGCGCCCTTTTCTCCGACCGGCTCGCCGCACCAGAGCACGAAAGACCCGTCCGGTTGGCGATTCCGGTGTCCTCCCGCATCACCTCCGCGTGCGAGCCGACCCGGTCCGCCGTGCTGTCCCCAGCCTAGGGAAGCCCTGCCAACCGGTGTCCGGGCACTGGGGTAGGCGTCGGGGCGCCCCTCAAATGACGCCCGATTGCCACGATGGCCGCCTGGGCATAGCCAAGTGGCGGCGTGCCAAGGCCGCTCGCGCGTCAACTTACGACGACTACTTCCAGTAGGTCGCCGAGTCCCTGTTCGAGCAGATCGAGAACGGTACGGCGCCTTCGCAGCAGGCCTGGGAGCCCGCGGGCAAGATCCTTCTGTATGACCTCAAGACGGATAAGACGTACCGCGACGGGAACTCCGAGCACCTCCCCTGCGAGTTGGGCGAGCGGGGCGGCGCGATCCTATTCTGCCAATTCGAGCGCAATCAGGTGGCACGCTACGAGAGGGTCAAGCCCCTGCTGAACGCCTCCGGGAAGCCGACCCACGAGGTTTTCAGGCCGAGCGCCCCGCGCGTGCGCCGCTACACCGTCTTCAACGCCGAGCAGGGGAACGGGCTGCCGAAGCGACCGGCTCGCACGCCGGCGGCTTCGAGTAGGACCGGCATGAGAAGGCCGACTCCGTGCTGCGCACCTCTGGCGCGTGCGACCGTCCGGCACTCCAGGCAGAACGTCGCGGCCTAGACATGGCCATGCAACGAATCACGCTGCCGTTCAAGCACCAGTACCCGACAGCTGCGGGGTACTACCAATCAACGCAGCGCGAGATGGTCCGCTGGACCGGCCACCCGGTCCGACTTAACCAAACCTTCCTGCTGCAAGTAGTGTGGCAATGGCCGAGATCGGGTGCCTACGCGCGAGAGGAACTGCGGACCGAGGTCAAATCAGCGATAGTCGGCGACCGCCTTGCGCACGGGCATAACCCCAAGCACATGGCCAACTATGTCGGAGGATGGGTGACGCGGCTGTCGTTCGGTGCCACATCAACGGCCCCGGAATGCCTCCAACTCTCATGTTGGGCGAGGAGAGACAAAGGAGCGGCGGTGGGCGAAGGCTACCCTCCTTCCCGGTCAAGGCCACCCGCGCATCCGCTCTGGCTGGCTCGACATTCCCCAAAGGTCATGGCCGCTCGGCTCTACCGCACACCAACAAACACCGACGGCCCAAGGCCACTACCGGCGGCGCCGAGGCGGGTCGGGTTGGGCACTGACCCATTTGCGATACGTCTGGATCACTGCTGCTTTCTGCGCGGGATCAAGGATCAGGTAGCTACGTCTGCCTTCGGGAGATGCAGTGAATCTCGTGCGGCCGTCATCAAGCACGCTGATTGTGCCCGGATCGGATAGTTGGAAATAGCCGGCTTCCGGACGCACGGCGTAGAGCGCCGCCGTCACGTCCCAAGTGGGAGCGTCGTAGGGCATTTTCTCGTGGGCCCGATACGCGTCAACGACCGGATGATTCGGCGCCCATGCGAAATCCGTTTCGATGCTCTCCGCGGGGAATAGCAGATCCCTGCCGACCTCGTAACCGGAAGCGACTATCGGTGTTGGCCATTCGAGGAACACTCTTCGGGCGGCGGCGATGTCGGATTTGATATTGAATTCCGGCTGTCCGGCGGGATAGGCCCCACCCATCATGACGAGCACTTTGACCTTCGCCTCGATGATTGGTTTGGCATTCGGCACATCGAGCAACTCCGCCAAGTTCGTTGCGGGGCCCGTAAGCACAACGACGCAGTTCTGGTCGTGCTGTGCAGTGAGAGCATTCCGCATCAACGGGCCCGGCATCGCCGTGTCGTTTACGTCCTCTACCTCATGGGGGTATAGCGGCTCCCCTGTCGCGTCCCTTCGGGATAGCGGCCCGGCCAGCATTGGGGAGTCCTCCGACATCCACCCCGTGTCGGAATAACCGATCGGCAAGCCGCGCCTTCTGCGCAGATAGTCGGGCAGCTTTGGCCCTCCGGCTGCTTCGAGCGCGGCGAACGAAGCTTGCCGGTAGAACAGCGCCATCGCATCGCAGAACGCAGCAGCTTGAAGGTTCGACTTCGTCACGCTCACCGATACGAGGCGTGCCTCAGCATCGTTCTTCCCCGAGAAGCCGTACAACATGGCTAGGGCTAGGGCGTCGTCGATCGCGTTGCCCATGTCGCAGTCGAGCACGATGCCTACAGGCGGTGCGCGCCGTTCGCTCGCGGTTGCTTGCATCACCTTTCCTCAGCTTGCCCCCGGGGGGACCAACAGAGCGCGTCCGGCTGGGGCTGCAGCCTTGTCCACGTCGGCACCCGCTTCGGCCTCGATGCCCATGCCGACCCTCTAAGGACTCTCGCTTTTCCCAAGAGCTTCATGCAAGGGCACACTCGCTGCTTCTGCCCCCCGTGAGCCGTAGCGCTAGCCCATATCGAGATGGCCGCTCGAATCGGCGAAATGCTCCTGGCCAACGCCCATGCTTGCCATCATTGACAAGTAGAGATTCGTTATCGGCGTTTCCCTCCGGTAGACCACGCGTCGACCGCTGCGGATGTTCCTGTCTGCCGTTCCACCGACAAGGATCGTTGGTAGGTCGTGATGTGTGTGTGCGTTGCCGTCCGACAGTCCAGCACCGTAGACGATCATCGAGTTGTCGAGAATCGTCGCATCTCCCTCTTGGATCGATTGCAAGCGCGTGACCCACTTAGCGAACTGCGCTACGTGGTAGGTATTGATGGCGGATACCTTGTCCATCATCTCGATCTGATTGCGATGGTGCGTCAGGGGGTGATGTCCATCCGAAATCCCGAGTTCCCGGTAAGGACGCGAGGTGCCCTCGCGCGTGACCAAGAACGTCAGGACACGGCTGAGATCAGCTTGGAACGCTACGGTGATGATGTCTGTCATCAGCTTGAAGTGTTCGGCGAAGTCTGCGGGAATCCCATGTGGCTTCTCAAAGCCCGGCTCGATCTGCGCGTCGTCGCTCTCTGCGATCATGATTTGACGCTCGATCTGGCGGATCGACGACAAGTACTCATCTAGCTTGCGGTTGTCCGTTGGCCCCAATTTGCCTTGCAGTCGCCGTGTGTCCTCACTGACAAAGTCCAGGATGCTCCGTTGAAGGCGACTCTGCTGCCTCCTCTCTGACGGAGACAAGTCCGCGTTCCTCCCGAACAGTCTCTCGAACAGGTCCCGCGGGTTCAGGATCGGCGGCAGCGGCTGGGTCTCGCTGCGCCAAGCGAGGTTGTTCGTATACGCACAGGAGTATCCGGAGTCGCAGTTGCCTGCCTGCCTAGAGTCCTCAAGCCCCACCTCCAGAGACGGGAATCTGGTCTTGTTGCCGATCTCGTTTGCCACAACTTGATCACAGGAGATGCCCGCCTTAATGTCGTATTCCGACTTGTTGACGTGTACGCCTGTCAAGTAGGCACCGCAGCAGCGACCGTGATCCCCCGGCCCATCCAGCAAAGCCCGACCGTTGTTTTGGGTCAGGTTGCTCAGGAGCAGGACGTTGTTCTTAAGGGGCTCCATCGGCTTCAAGATCGAGGGGAGGTCGCCCAAAGACCCCTCGTACGAGGGGGTCCAGTTGCGCATGTCGATGCCATTCGGGACATAAACGAACGCCATGCGGCGCGGTGTTCCCCCGGGGATGCGACTGCCAGCTAGAGCAGGTACCATCGCGTCGAGGAACGGCAGCGCCACCGTGGCTCCGACGCCCCTCAAGAATGCTCGTCGTGCAAGACGTTTGCGGGTGATCATCTCGAAGCCATCTCCTGTGGACCTGAAGCATTTTCCGTCGCAACCCCTTCGCCGCGTCGCATCTGAAACGCAGGGCTGCGGATGATTTCGTGAACCATGTCTCGGAACGCGTAGCCCGTCGGCTCGACTCGATCGAGGATCCGGCTCACGGTGATCCGGTCGGCCCTCTCCAAGCCGCGGCCGAGTGCGTACGTCAGACTCTTCTCGGTCACGGTCCGTGCAAAGTCTGGCAGATCGTCCTTGAGGACCGCCCTTAATTCTGCAGGGCCGCTCAACGCCTTGCCGTTCGGCAGCACACCGCTCGGGTCAATGGCCATATCGCCATCCGTCGTGCGCCACCGTCCTATGCCGTCGTAGTTCTCCAGCGCGAAGCCCAAGGTGTCCATTCGGGAATGGCAGGACGCGCAGACAGCATTGCTTCGATGCTGCTCCATCTGCTCGCGCAAGGACGCCGGCGAACCGACTGCCGCTTCCTCAAGTGTGGGCACGTCGGGCGGAGGCGGAGGCGGAGGCGCCCCGAGAATGTTCTCGAGGAGGTATTTGCCGCGAATCGTCGGCGAGGTGCGTGACGGATAGCTCGTTACCGTCAGCACGCTCGCATGTCCAAGGATGCCTCCCCGTTGTTCTGCAGGCAGAGCAACCTGCCTGAAATCAGGTCCGCTCACGCCGTCAATTCCGTACAGGTGCGCCAGACGATCGTTGGCGAAGGTGAAGTCCGCATCGAGGAAGTCCCCTAGCGGTCTGTTCTCGCGCAGCATATGGTTGAAGAACAGAATCGTCTCCGTCATCATGTCGTCCCGCAGTGCCGAGTTCCAAGCCGGGAACTTCTCTGGATCCGGAGCCACGCTGTAAAGGTTTCGAATCTGCAGCCACTGGCCCGCGAAATTCTCCCCTAGGGCGTCGGCCTTCTCATCCGCGAGCATTCGCTCGACCTGCCCTTCGAGCACGGCGGGATCGCTGAGCGTTCCGTTTTCGGCAATCGCCAGCAGTTGATCGTCTGGCATTGAGCTCCAAAGGAAGTAACTGAGACGTGAAGCCAGTTCTACGTCGGAAATCCTGTGCACCGCGGCAGCGTCAGTCGGGTCAGGGTCGACTTCAATGCGGAACAGGAAGTGGGGCGATACAAGCATCGCCTGCAATGCGAGCCGGATACCGTCCTCCACGGGTAAACCCTCCGCCCGCGCGATGTCAACAAACCGAAGCAGATCAACGATCTCCGAGTCGCGCACTGGCCGGCGGTAGGCGCGCCGCGCCAAGTTCGCCAAAATGTCCCGTGTGCACTGTGCGCCAGTGCCCGGATCGCAGTTGAGAATCGTCTGGCGGCGAGTGTTGGCGATGCTCGAAGGAAAGGGGCCGACGAGCGTGATGGACTCCACGAACTTGTTCTTCTTGCGATCGAACCACTCGTTGCGGGGAATCGTCGTAATGAAGTCGTCGTTGATGAAGCCAGCCCGGAAAACGTGATCACCTGCGGGAAGATGCAGCCTCATTTCCTCCAACGAGTGCGGGCTGAAATAAACGAGCCCGGACGGCTTCGTCTCAACAGGCATCGAATGGAGCAGCTTCCCGTCCATCCAGAATCCGAACTCGACCGGAGCAGCGTCCTCCGCTCGTTCGCCAGGCAGACCGAAGCGAATGGTGTATTCTCCATCCCACTCCACGCGATGCCTCGCTTCGATTACAGTGGGCCCGACCCGGCGCGCTGTCCTGTACTTCAGCTGGTAGTCTGCTTCGACGGGACTTTCGGGCCAGCGGTTCAAGCCGAGCGCGGTGGTGGCGAGGTACTCTGCAGCCGCAATGTACTTCTCCATGAGAAACGGTGAAATGGTCAGCACGTCCGCGATATTGTCGAAGCCATGACCGCGATCGTCGCTGGGAAAGTGCTTCTCGGCGTGGAAGGGAACACCGAGCAGGTCGCGGACTGTGTTTGCATACTCGACCCGGCTCAAGCGACGTGCTGTCACGCGCCCAGGATCGGCTTCGACGCTGCGATCTGCTTCTTTGAACGCGTGTTCGACAAATCCCACCAGAGCGTCAACGACCTCGATGGAAGGTCTCGGGATGCCCGGCGGTGGCATCTCTCCACTGCGAACTTTCTGCAGGATTCGTTCCCATCCCTCCCTATCCTGTTCCAGCGAGGATGGGGCGAGAAACGGGTCGATGATCAGGCCGCCCGAGGCCACTCCAGAACTGTGGCACGCCGCACAGACTCTCAACAGCGGATGCACCGCCTTTGCGAAGCCACCTGTGTCCGGCGCGGCTGGCATCGGCCAAACTGCGAGTGCTAGCATCGCTGCGGAGCAGGCAAACGGGGCAGAACGAATCATCGGCTCATGAGCCGCGCCCCCGCACGGCCCTCCGCATAAAGTATACGTTCGAGGCCCAAACCCAAGATGGGTCGAGCCTGGGACTCTTCAGTGTCGCGTAGCAGGGACAGTGAAGGAACGCGACAGGAACGCGTGCCGTTCTAGCCATTGCACGTCGTCGCCGCCGCAAGCCCTACACGCCGGATGTGCTGACGGCCGTGATCGGCGCACGGCTGGAAGGGGGCGACACCCTGACCGAGGCTCTCATGGCCCGCGTTGAATTCCGAGGTGCAACGGGCCCCATCTTCTTCGACGCGAACTGCTGCTGCGCATCGCTCCCGACGCGCGCACTGCCTGTGGTCATCGAGCCGCGCCATTCAGCGCCCATCCTTCGACAGGATGCCCCCCGAACTTGTTCCGGGGCGGTTCGTGCCGCTCCTGTGCCACGCCTCGAGGCCGTCGACTCTCAACCCGCGGCATGCCCCTGCGTCCAGAGCCGGTCCGCTTTCCGTTCGCAGCGAAACGCCAGCGATTTCGAGACAGGCAGCTCGAACGCGGCCCGTTCAATGATCGCCGCCTGTCAAGAGCAGGTGGCCCTATCGGCTGGATGAGATGTCCTTGGCCTAGGAATCCTATTGCAATGGCAGTGTCGAATCAACCGGCTCGGCTCAAGGCGTCATCGGCCAAATCTACTGATCACGAACTTCTGAGACAGAACACTAGCGTCGCGGGCATGAGTGTTTAGCCAATTGCCTTCGTACCCACCGTTTCCGCCGTCAGCACTAATTCGGAGGCGGCGATCATGTCCACCCGCCGGTCCCGTTGCGGAAGCGGCGCGTATACGGTGGTACCGGTCGGGAGGCGACCGCTATGGACCTCCGTGGAGGCAACGGGTTCAGGTCGGGAAGCGCGGCCTGAGTTCGGAAGTTCAGATTCGGCCTCGGAGACGCAGCCACCTGAGGTGATTGCGTACGTTGTCGTGCTCGAAATAAGTGTCCTGGAGGTGACGCCGCCCGTTCGAGCTCAGCGCGGTGCGACCGTGGAGCACCCGATGCCCGGCACACAGCAGGATTTGCCCGCCCTCCAACCGGATAGAAGCCTGTGCGCTGGCGGCATTTATTCGCCCGGATAGCTCGTGGTAAGCGGCGTAGAATTCGGTCAGTCGAGGTTCGGACAGGGGCATGACCTGCATCTGCTGGGTATTGAAGCGTAACATCCTGACCTCGCCGTCGCTGTCCACCTCGACTATGGGGTTGGCCGCGCAGCACTCGTATTCCTCGCTGAAGATTCGGAACGGTACCGGCACTTCGCACAGCACGTCGAACTCGTCGG
>JAPPMC010000254.1 GCA_028819235.1 Bryobacterales bacterium | reverse complement strand
TACCAGCGGGCCGCCGGGCCCGTCGTGACAGGGGTTTTGGCTCAAGCACTAGCTGGGCGTGAGGGCAAAGCGCTCCATCGCAATCTCGAGAGTGATGCCGGCCCCCGGTTCCATGGCCACTTCGAACCAGGGTCCATCAACTCGCGCGGTCACGGCTTCAGTTGCCCCTTCGCTTGGGGGATTGGACCCCGGAACCCACTCGTCTGTCGCTTCGTGGGTCACAGTCGCAATGCGATGCTCCCCGTAGGCGCCGCCCTGAACGGCAAGCTGGCGCCGTTCGAAGAGGTCCGTGTTGACGAGCTCAACCGTGACAGCGTCGGGCCCGATACCCGTGACCAACGCGGCAACTCCTTGAGGCAGGCCCGGCAACTGCTTGTCCACGTCGAAGTACCGCAGGTAGGAGTGCAGCATCTCCCCGCGTTTGTGCACGGGAATCCCGGCGATGGTTAGGCGCACGAGATTGTCCGTCGGCATCGGCTCCAGCGCCAGCCAGTGGGCGTCGAACCATGTCTCGGGATCCCCGTGCTCGTTGAGGATTCGCGAGAGCTTCGCTTGGACAAATTGCAGGTCCCGTCGCATCGCTTCGACCGGGTAGTCGGGGTTGCGCCCCCGGACAAAGTTCGCCCACCCGAGGTCGGGATCTGCCGGCCTGCCCAGCCGGCTCTCGAGTTCGGTGAGGCGTTCAACTTGCGCCCAGTCCCCTGCCGACTGCGACATCGCCCACAGCTGGACATATGGCGAGCGAAGCTCTCGGGTGAAGTGGTGCCATCCCTTACGGGAGTCGTAGCGGATTGGCACCAGCCAGTCGCCATCCTTGGCCACGCCTCTTTCGCGCATCACGCCGGCCTGGCTTCGGGGAAGGTCGAGCCAGTGGGCCTCCCCAGTGAGCAGGACGGCGACCTTCGCGGCCGTCAGGCTGGCCAGCACGATGTCCGTTCCGCCCCGGGGCCATTTCCAGCCGTAGTAGCCGCCCCACCAGTGGCCCCCCGTGTGCTCACCGATCTTCCCGCTCGCACCGACGTTGTCGGGTGTGATGCCGCCGTTGGTCTCGGTGAGCTCCGCCCACTTGCCCAGATAGTCGACGACCCATTCGCGGTACTTTGCGTCCCCCGTGTACAGGAACGCATTGGCGATCAGGGGAGCGGCCGTGAGGTTGATCGGCACGTCGCCCTTGGCCATGCGGTCGCTCATGGTCTTGACGATCCGGCCGAACTGGTCGTCGTCGGGATGGTCGTTGATCCATCCCGTGGACGAGGTCACGCCGGGAATGTCGTCGAACGGGAGGTGGTAGTAGACCAGGTTTGCGTTGGTTGGGATCCAGTCCCGCTTGGTCCATTCCATCTTCGGGCCTCGGCTGCCGTTCATCGACGCCCGCATCAGCCGGGCTGCCGGGTCGTAGTTGGGCGCTTCCGGATCCTCGCCCGTGTACATCGAAGCGAACCGGATCGAGCGCTCCCGGAATCTCTGATCGTGCGGATCAGCCATCCCAAGCGGGTAGAGGGATACATATCCCTCCCCGTGGTGCATCCAGTCCCAATTCCCGTCGAACTCCCGGTAGATCTGGCCGTAGCGGGTGAACTGGCGCGTGATTCCCTCCCAGATGTGGCGGTGAAGGGTGTCCAGGCGCTTCGACCCTCCGAGCACGTGGTGCAAGGAAAAGCCCCGAAAACCCTCGTACGCGTCGTCGGAGGAGTTCATTCCGCCTTCGTAGCGCTCTTTCCACCGCAGGGTGCCGTCGGGCAGCGTGTAGGCCTTCGCAAACTCCTCCCCGGCTCGATCAAGAGTCTCGATCAGGTGCCGCTGCAGGACTGCCCATTCGGGAGCCGCGCGCGGCACCTCGGCCCGGACGATGGGGATTCCTCCGGCGGAGCCGGCCTGGTTTAGGCCCGCGATTGGTCCCAACGACAGCGTGGCGAAGCCCAAGGCGAGCGCCCGAAGGGCGTCGGGCCGATTCTCAAGGGGCATGGCAGAGATCGCTCGCCACGGTAGCACAGACCCGGGTCCGCCCACGCTGCGACCGGTGGCCTCAGAGATGGGCCGACCGGCGGCGATGACCTGATCGCCCGAGCTCCTTCCTCTACTGCTTCCAGATCGGCTTCAGATGGCCGGTCTCGATCATTTTCTCCGCGCCGATCAGCTTCTGGATGCGTTCACGCGATCCCGGATGCGTCCGAATGTAGAGGAGAGTGGATGATTGTTTCGGATTCTTCAGGGACCTGCTAGCGTTCAGCAGTCTCATGTGGAAGTGCGATGCTGCTTTGATGTCGTAACCCGCTTCATTCAGGATGAACAGCCCCAAGTGGTCTGCCTCATTCTCCATGGCTTGGCTGTAAGCGCGGAAACCAGCTAGACGACCGTAGTGCTCGCCTGTGCGAGCACCATCGGAAGCACTCCCGCGTTCGTCGCTCACGGCGGCTCCTACGGCCGCTCCCACGGCGGTGCCGACGAGGCTGCCGAGGGCGACGTTGCGAATCTTCCGCCCCACGTGTCCCATGAGCCCGTGAGCGTACTCGTGCGCAAGAACTGCCGCCAGCTCGTCCGCGCTTCCTACTCGCCCGATCAGCCCGCCGAAGAGCGTGATGTTGTTTTTCTGGTCGATCTGAGCGTTGACTGTGGGACTCTGCTCCAAGACGGCGAGCCGATATCGGGAAAGTCGCACCGTGCACTGGTGGTCGAGTCCGAAGACTCGGTTACAGACATTGACCGCCGCGCCGTGGACGGCGTTGGCTGTTCGACGAGCGAAGTCCCTGCGCTGCCCCACCGGTACGTTCAGTGACGGCGGAATCCCTTGCTGGAACCGCTGCTCCATGGCCGATTCCGTCAGCGGGTTCATTTGCGGGATCTGCATTCGGATCCCGGCACAGCCACCGAGGGACAGTACTGCCAAGAGGGGATACACGAACGCTCTCATCAATCTCAAGACTCCTGATCGTCTGCCTCGAACCTGATCCCATGTCATTCCGGCTGCTTGTTGGGGATCAGTCACGTGGTGACCCCACGCTGGGCTCTGTACAGGCATCAGCTCCGACGAGCATTTGCAGAACTGATCTCTGCGCTTGGCATGTAATGCACGGCAGTCAGCGCACCGATCGTAGGCCGGTCGGCGGCAGACAGTGCAATCGTATCCGACGGCGAGTCGGAACGCCCAAGTGATCAAGATCAAGTTCGACCCAGGTCCCGAGTCCTCGGACTCCCCGTACGAGGCTCTGCGACCTAGGCCGGGCTCGGTCGTCCCAATCTTCGGGGCCAGCAGTCGGCTGAACACCGTCCGCAAGGCGGCTCCGCTTGAACTGTAGGCTCGTTTCCGGACTTCAGGGTTGGCGTCGGCCGATGCCCGTTCGGACTGGCATAATCGGCCCGCGACCGCAGCGGAAGCCATTCTCTCCGACGATCGGGCTTGGCGCGCTCCGCGGTCTCGTCGGCGATGGGTAGGACCACCACTCCTAGGAAAGAGCTGCGAATCGGCCTGGTCTTGTACGGGGGCAGTTCACTTGCCGTCTACATGAATGGCGTTGTCACCGAGATCTGGAACGCAGTGCGCGCTTCTCGCTCCATTGAGGATGATGGCGCCCTTCCGGGCGGGGGATCGGTGAGCGTCTACAACAAGCTGTTGAGGGACCTTGTTGCCGCCGGCTGCTCCGAAGAGATGCAGGTCGTCGTTGACACTGTGGCCGGCACGTCCGCTGGAGGAATCAACGCGGCTACGTTGGCCAAGGCAATCGTGGAAGGTGGCGACGCCCGGGTCGCAAACCAGACCTGGATCAACGAAGCCGACGTCGAGCGCCTCACGGTGGACCCTCCCCGCCGCATTGGGAGGGTGGAGCGCTGGGCCTTGCTTGCCGCGAGCTATGTGTTCCCCAAGATTCGGCTGCTTCGCCAACGCATCCAATCGCTGCCGGGGATCGATTGGGACTGGGCCGTGGACCAAGTGCACTCGATGCGTACGTCGACGGACGGATCGGAGACGCCGCTCGATGGCCAGTACCTCACCAAAGTAATCGCAAAGGCTCTCGAGCGGATGGCGGAAACGAAGGGGCCCTCCCTAATCAGCGACTACCAGCGCTTCGACCTATTCCTCCCCCACACCGATCTCTTCGGGTGGCGGCGCCGCCTTCCGATTACCAGCCCCTACCACCCCGGGATGCTCTACGAGCGCACGCACGCCTGTGTGATGTCATTCACAAACCATGACGGTCGTCTGGCTGACGATTTCGCGCTGACCTATGCGACAAGGGCCAGCGCTGGCTTCCCGCTTGCTTTTTCCCCCGGCGACTACCACGCTGTTGCGAAAGCGTTTGCCGCA
Source organism: Bryobacterales bacterium (assembly GCA_028819235.1). Taxonomy (GTDB): domain Bacteria; phylum Acidobacteriota; class Terriglobia; order Bryobacterales; family UBA6623; genus VXMF01. Next base: position 7,578 of record JAPPMC010000254.1, on the reverse strand, counting down.
GCGCGGCCCTACGACGCCATTCCACATGAACGGGAATTCTCGCACCGTCATCTTAGGGAGCAGGAGCTGGCCAGCGGCACCAACTCTGCCGCGCACGAGTGGATGCTGGACGGCGGAATCCTGAACAATAAGCCGTTCTCCCACGTCGCTTCGGCGATCGAGCGGAAACCGGCCATCTGTGAGGTGCATCGCGTCGTGGTTTACGTTGAGCCGTCTCCCGAGGCCGCGGTTGCGTCCCTTCGTCGCCGGGCGCCGCTGCCCTCCGAAGTTGCGGCGGGTGTGTGGCACCTTCTCGGACGCCAGCCTATTCACGAGGACCTCGATCGGCTCTGGGACCGCAACAGAAAGGCCCGTCGCGTCAGACAGATCGTTGATGCCTCGCGCACGGGCTTGCGGAGCAGTGAACATCCAGTCTCCGAAGAAGCGGAGCCGGGCTCGTCCCGAGTGGGACAGTGGTGGGTCGTAAGCACCGTCGGAGTCGATCAGCAGCCCGGGTTCTCGGGGTATGTGGCGCTCAGCGCGCTCAGCGCGGCCCGCGCGGCCTGCTCCGCCGTGTGCCGGACCCTGCGTTATCCGCCCCAGAGCCGGTATGGATTCTTCGTCCACGCGCTCGGGCGCGCGTGGTTGGAATCGAAGGGGTGGCTGGCGCCCCCGCAGTTCGAGATTGCTGCTCAATCGTTCCGGATCCGGAATGGCCAGTTCAGGTTGCTGCGGGACTTCGATGTCGAGATTCGGCGGCGGTGGCTGGGGGCCCTTCTGGCCGCCGCCAATACGGAGTTCCAGAGGGGTGACCGAGGCGGGCGGATCCCGGTCGCGCGGCGGGAGGCGCTCGATGGCTTCAAGGGCCGCTTGGCCGCCGTGTCGGAACTGGTCGACCACATCCAGCTTGAGATGGGCCAGACAGCACTCAGCCGTCTAGAGCGCTTGATTTCCGCGATGGACATCGACCTTGCCCTTAGGGCCGTAAGCGAGCCTCATCGGCGGACTGCGTTGGCGCACCGATTCGACCGCGCGCTGACAGATGCCTTCTCGCGGATATCTCAACGGGTTCGCGCAAGGTGGGACGAGTTCAACACGAGGGTGCTGACTGCCGTCCGGCAGATTCCGGACAGCGATCTCTCTCGGCGCATGCTGAGGGAACTCTGGGCCTTCCCGGACTTGGATCAGATTGCATTTCCCCTGATGGAGAGCGCAGGCATCGCGCACCTCACCGAGATCGAGGTCATGCGCATCTCCCCTCGCGACTCATCTCTCCTTCCGCCACAGAGCCACCCGCTACGAGGAGCGGCGCTGAGCCACTTTGCGGGATTCTTGGACATCACATCCAGGGAGAATGACCTGCTGGTCGGCAGATTGCACGGTGCCGAGAGGCTGGTAGACCTGATCGCCCGTGCTGCGGCCCACAACGAAGAGCAGTTCGCCTCACTGGCCGCCCTGCGAGCCAAGTTCAAGCGGCTGGCATTCGAGGCGATCCTCCGCGATGAGGAAAGCCGGCCGAACAGCGCGGCTGTCGGAGTGCGCCAGTCGCTGCGGGAAGTTCTGCGTCAGGGCGAGTCTGAAATTGTCTGAGATGTCTGGGCCTCCGCCTTCATCCCTATGGATTCCGGCCGCGGGCGTACGCGCACTGGAGCCGGGACCCGGATGTGGCCACGGTCGTTCGAAGCAACTGTTCGCGACCGCCTTGGGCCTAGCCAGAGCCTGTCCAATGTGCAGGCTCGCCTCGCCGGTCCACTTGGCATGGGAGGCCTGAAGGACACATTCCAGCGGTCGACGCAGGTCCGAGCAGGCAGCTGACACTGCGCCGATTGAGGCCCTCGACCATAGTATTGATTGCCTTTAGCATGAAGAACTGCAACAGACTCATGTTATGGATCCAGCCATCATGCTAAAGGCACTCTTTCTGTGAATGGTTTGATCCATCTATGTATATCCGGATGATGAGGGCCGCCAGACTGTGGCGAGTCACATCTTCCTCCGAGGTTGTACGACGACTCCGACCGTGCCGGCTGTCCAATCCGGCCAATTCGGATTCTCCGCGGAGACTGATCGTGCCCACATCCCCGGTGTGAGGCTTGTCTCGGGATGCGCCCTACTTTCGCTCTCGCCATGACTCCCGGATGACGGTCTGCTCGCGGGATGCTAGAGCGGCTCCCGGGGATCTCTGACGAAGGGCACTTGGCCGACACGCATGCCCACGTGCGGCTGATAAGAGCGGCGACGCGGCACACAGGTCACTCGGTGTCCCAGACCAGCTGGTGGCAGCTGTCGTTGCAGAATCGGCTCTCGTGCGCTGAGCCAGCGACTCTCGGCCCATTGGCCAACCCATTGCCGCAGAATGTGCGACACGTCACGCAGAAACTCTGCTTCGGACCGCATCAGTGGGCCTAGAGAGACTGCGATTCCGCCTCCGTGCCCGGGAACGGCGCCTATACTTGATACCGCCATGCGGCGGGTAGTTGCCGTGTCGACTATGGGGGCGGTCAGGGACGAACCGACGGAGTGTCCGCGCGATCGGGGCCCGAGTTTCGCCTCCGGGAATCCCCGCACGCTTGTGGGAATCCTAGCCCTAGTGCTGTTGGCGTTTCCCACCCGCTCGCCGGCGCAGCCTGTAGCCGAAGATCACGCGGATCGCATGGCCCAAGGGGTTGAGCTGTTTCGGAGCCGGGTCGGCCCCCTCTTCGCCCAGAAGTGCCTTACATGCCACGGGGGCGGGCAGGTGAACGGCGGGGTGGACCTCTCTTCAAGGGGTTCTCTATTGGCGAGCGGGAAGGTCGGGGCTTCGGCGGCGGACAGTCGGTTGGTCGCAGTTCTTCGGCATGAGAGCGAACCCTTCATGCCCTTGGGCCAGGCCAGGCTCGAAGATTCGGAGATCGACGCAGTAGTCCGCTGGATCGAGCTGGGGGCTCCCTACGACCAGCCTCTGAGTGGCAGGGAAGTGCAGATCTCCGAATCCCAAACCGGGGAGGAGTTCTGGTCATTCCGACCTCTTGCAGATCCGACCCCCCCGACGATTCGGGACGAAGCGTGGGTGAGAACGCCAATTGACCGATTCATCTTGGCGCGGCTTGAGGCTGCCGGCATCGAGCCGAATTCGCCAGGCACCCGCCACACCCTGATCCGTCGTGCCTCGCTTGACCTACTCGGGCTGCCCCCGAGCCCGGAGCGTGTCGAGGAGTTTGCACAGAGCACCGATCCGGGAGCATACGAACGACTAGTCGACGAACTCATCGAATCCCCGCACTTCGGCGAACGCTGGGCCCGCCACTGGATGGACATCGCAAGATTTGCCGAGAGCTACGGCTTCGAAGAGGACTATGACCGTCCCTACGCCTTCCACTACAGGGACTTCCTTATCAAGGCGTTCAATCGCGACATGCCATACGACCGATTCGTCAGGCTGCAGGTCGCCGGGGATGAGCTGGAGCCAGAGAACGCATTTGCCCTGATGGCTACCGGATTCATGGGGAGCGGGCCGTTTCCCACCGAGATAACGGAAGCCGAGTTCGAGACGACACGCTACGACGAGCTCGACGACATGATCGGAACGCTCGGCACGGCGATGCTCGGGCTCACCGTAGGCTGTGCGCGCTGCCACGACCACAAGCACGATCCGATTTCGGCCGCCGATTACTACCGCATGGCGGCGATCTTCGGCCAGACAACGCGAACCGAGATCGAGTACGACTTGAATCCGGCGAAGCATCGGAAGGACAGGGCCGAGTGGGAGGCTCGCCTAGCCAAGCTGAGGGCCACGCGTGAGGAAACCGTCGGAAGGCTTGACGACGAGGAGTTCCGGGAGTGGCTTGCCGCAGGCGCCCCGGGAGCCGGTCAGGACGATTGGCGGGTCTTGGACGTCAAAGGAATCGAGTCCAAGAGCCTTGCACAGAAAGACAAGCTTGATGACGGCTCGATCCTATTCACGGGTGACAACGTTGACTTCGACAGGTATCGCCTTGTCGCGGAGGTCAAGGCCGGCGACATCCGATCCCTCCGCGTCGAGGCTCTGACTCACTCGGCGTTGCCCTCTGGCGGCCCCGGTCGCGCGCATGACGGCAAGTTTCTGCTAGGTCTGGTCGCGGTGAAGGCGAGGCCGCTCGCGGACCTGGACGCCGAGCCAGTCAGGCTCAGATTCAGCGATGCCCGTGCAACCGACCAGCTGGACGCGGACTATTACTCGGCTGCCGCCGCCATCTATGACGACAGCGACCGGAGCGGATGGGCCGTCCCGCCAAGGGCGCTTGGTTCGGACCACGTCGCAATCTTCGACTTCGAGGAGCCAGTCGGGTTCGACGGCGGCTCGCGCTTGGAGATCGAGTTGGGATTTGGCCACAACTCGCACTTCAGCCTCGGTCGCATCAGGCTGTCCGTAACCAGTTCGCCCGAGGCCCCCTTCGCCGCCCGGCGAGGCGTGTCCCAAGGCCTGGCACGCGCTCTCCAACTATTGCGCGCAAATGGACCGGGTGCCTTGACAGAGGTCGACAGGAGGGTGCTGCTCGGGGACTTCGCCCATCGCAGTGAAGAGTGGGCCGAAGTGACCGCGGCGATCCGGGACCACGAGTCCCGCGTGCCCTTGCCGACGTTCACGAAGATCATGGCGACCGCCGAAGGGTTCTCCAAGCCGCGCCACAACGCCACCGGAATGGGCTACCCGCACTTCTATGAGCAGACCCACGTGCTTCGCAGAGGAGATGCGAGCCTCAAACTGGAGCCCGCCGTCCCTCGCGTCCTGCCCCTGCTTGACCGGAGCGGAGACGACACCGCTCCGTGGCACGCAAAGCCCCCACCCGGGTGGCACCGAAGCCGATTTGACCGGGCCTCCTTGGCCCGTTGGCTGACCAATCACGAGAGCGGAGCTGGCGCCCTGCTGGCGCGCGTGATCGTCAATCGAATCTGGCACTACCATTTCGGGACGGGTATCGTCGCCACGCCGAGCAATTTCGGCAAGATGGGAGCCCGTCCTACGCATCCGGATCTGCTGGAATGGCTCGCCCGGGACCTCGTTCGTAATGGCTGGCGCCTCAAGCGGCTCCACCGGATGATCATGAACAGCAGTGTCTACAGGGTTTCGGCCTCCGGCGACACAGCCAAGAGAGCCGCCGATCCAGGCAACCGCCTGCGCTGGCGCTGGACGCCGCGACGGCTTGAGGCCGAGGCGATCCGTGACTCCATGCTCGTTGTCTCGGGCATGCTCGACCGCAGAATGTTCGGTCCCGGCGCGCAGGACGAGAGGATGTCGAGGCGCAGCATCTACTTCTTCATCAAGCGGAGTGAGCTCATCCCGTCCATGATGCTCTTCGATTGGCCCGAGCATCTCGTCGGGATAGGGCGCAGACCGACCACCACGATCGCACCCCAAGCGCTGCTGTTTCTCAACAGCCCCTTCGCCCGGCGATACGCCGAGGGCTTCTCGCGGCGGCTCTCTGGTCTGGACCCGCTTGCCGCCATCGACGCGGCGTACAGCACTGCCTTCGCTCGCGCGCCAAGCGCGGAAGAACGGTCGCAAGGGCTGGCGTTCCTGGAGCGTCAGCTAGAGCTCTATGACACGGACGGCCGCAGTGACCCGGAACACCGGGCGCTTGTCGACTACTGCCAGTCCCTTATGAGCCTGAACGAATTCCTGTACATCCGGTGAGAGAGATGAGACGAGCAGAGATCACACATCCCACGGCGACTTCGCGTCGCGAACTGCTGGCAAGGTGCGGAATGGGCTTCGGCATGCTGGGACTTGCTGGATTGTTCGCGGATGAGGGCTTGCTCGCAGCCCCGTCGGCTGGTGACCGGGCGGTCAATGCAATGGCGCCGCGGCCGAGCCACTTCGCGCCCAAGGCGAAGCGTGTCCTTTGGCTCTTCATCAATGGCGGCCCGAGCCACGTGGACACTTGGGACTACAAGCCTGAACTCACACGGCGTCACGGGCAGGAGCTGGAGGGGTTCGACAAGCGCACCGGCTTCTTCTCTAACGAGGTTGGGGCTTTGCTCAAGTCGCCCTTCGAGTTCTCGCCTCGCGGTGAGTCGGGCAAGCTCGTCTCAGAGATCTTCCCGTTCTTAGGTGAGCACGTCGATCGGATGGCATTCATCCACTCCGGCAAGCCTGGCTCGAACAACCATTCTCCTGCGCTGTTCATGATGAACAGCGGCCAGACGCGTATGGGGTTTCCCAGCTTGGGCTCATGGGTCACATATGGCCTGGGGAGCGAGAGCAAGGACTTGCCGGGCTTTGTGGTCATGTCGGACCCGAAGGGCCGCGGACTACCAAAGGGCAGCGCGTCGAACTGGAGTGCCGGTTTCCTGCCAGGGGCATACCAAGGCACCTGGCTGCGGCCGACGGGGCCGCCGATCGAGAACCTGTCGGCCCCGAGCGAGATGTCGGACGTCCAGCAGCGGTCCCAGCTGGACCTGATCGCGACGCTCAACTCCCGGGACCTAGAGCGCAACCCATTCGAGGAGGAGCTGGCCGCGCGTATCGAGAGCTTCGAGTTGGCCTATCGGATGCAGTCGGCGGCCCCCGAGGCCGTCGACGTCGACAGCGAACCCGCGCATATCCAAGAGCTGTATGGTCTGCACAGCCAGCATTGCGGACACATGGCCCGTCAGTGCATCATGGCGCGACGACTGTTGGAGCGTGGTGTCCGCTTCGTGCAGATCTACTCAGGTGGCATGGAGAACCAGCGCGCATGGGACGGCCATATAGACATTCGCGGCAACCACACCCAGTTCGCCGGCGAAACGGACCAGCCATTTGCGGCACTGCTCACCGACCTCGATCAGCGGGGCATGCTAGATGACACGCTGGTGATCTGGGGCGGGGAGTTCGGCCGACTCCCGGTGGCGCAGGTTGGCACTGCAAAGCCTGGACGTGACCATAATCCGCACTGCTTTAGCGCATGGATGGCTGGCGGAGGGATCAAGGGAGGCGTTTCCTACGGTGAATCAGACGAGATTGGGTTCAAGCCCGCCGTAGATCCAGTTTCCGTGCATGATCTCCATGCAACGATCCTCCACTTGCTGGGCATGGACCACGAGCGCCTTACCTACACCTACAACGGTCGCAGCTACCGGTTGACCGACGTGGCCGGGAACGTTCTGAGCAAGATCATCGCCTGACACCGGGTTCCGTCCTCGAATTCGCTCTCGGTTCGCTCTGCGAATCCTCGCGTGGCTGTCCGCCAAATTCGACGAGATCGAATCAGCGATCGGTCTCTTCCAAGACCACCGCTCGGAAATACTCACCAGTTGTGTCTGCCCATCGATCGTATGTAACCATTCAGTCCTAGGAGTATTTGGGGCCTAGGAGACGGGCGGTCTTCGAGGGCTAGAGGGAAGGCGCGGATGTGTGCATTTGAGGTTCGGGGGGTGGCCTCGCAGTCGGCTTTCCGGCTCCTGCCCGGAGCCGGGAGCGAGTGGCGTCGGGACACTCGCGACCCGGCCCCGGCGAAGAGTCAGGCTGCGCGTGGGGCCGTGCGGCCCGGCGGGTCAGCCCGTGCCTCTGGCGGCCCGTCGGCCGGGGTCCACCGGCGGGCGGGCAATGGCATTCGCATAAGGATTTGTGAGGAATCCGGAGATTCTGGCCCGCAAGGC
>JAPPMC010000147.1 GCA_028819235.1 Bryobacterales bacterium | reverse complement strand
CGGGGCCTCAGAGGCCCGTAGATCGCCGAACGCGGAAAACGTGCCCATTGGCCCAAGTTCGGTCGTTTGAGGCCCTCATCGGCCGTTTGTTCGTGGTTTTCTCCGGTTTGATGAGATGCATGCGCGGCCAATCTTGCAACAGGATGTTCGGCCTTTCGCCCTGCTCGCAAGATCCGACCGGACCCGCGGCGGCCTCCCGCAGCCCTCCGAGCCCGGATGGCTGGGTCGCCGTCAAGATCTGAAGGACCCACAGCCCCTGCCGCTATGCTGGCTGAACATTCGCTCGCGGCCCTCGTCAGCCCGGGCCGCGGCCGACTTGCAAAGTCCATGAAGTTCGACCTCAACAAGCCACACGACAGCATCTTCCAGGCCACACTGTCAGACGGGCTTCGCTCGCAGGCCGTGCCGCGCGCGCACATGGAGCCATGGCAGGCAGAGCTGCTTGCGGACGAGCTGCCCGTGCCGCTCGACGGGAGCTTCGTGGACGAGGATCTGCGCAGCAGCCAGAGCGACAAGCTGTTCGAGGTGAAGGTGAGTCTAGGCTCCAATTCCGGTCACGGGTCGTCGACAGCCTCCGCCGCAGCCCGCCCAGCCCGGATATTGAGGCATTGCGTCTATTGACTCTGCCAGACGACGCGACCGCAGCCGCCTGAGAGCATCTCCTGTCAGTGCTAGACTGCCCCGGCGATAGCCCATTCGAGGTCACAGCCAGATGCACGAAGAGATCCTGATCAGATTCGAACGCAACGGACAGTCCGTCTCGGTCACGGGATTGGTCCCCGACCGCCACCACGGAGGGATCATCCTGGAAGAGGAAACCAGCGCCCTGCCCAGACCGTTCCGTATCGCGCTCACACCCGTCCCGGGTGCGACGGCGATGACCGTCGCAAACGTCGCACGCAGGCACGGGTGGCCTGTGGGGGGATCGATGAAGCTGAACGTGTCGATATCGGAAGGAGACCTCCGGATAGCCGGCGTCGCCGAGGACGCATTGCCAGCGGGTACGTATGAGATAGGCCTACGTGTCAACGGCATGCGGCTCAAGAAAGCGTCCGGAAGGAGGATATCGATTCGAGCTGGGGGAACAGCGCGGTTGACGCTGGGAGAAGTGCTGCCCAAGTACCGATTCGAGCTCAACGAGACATACGGAAGATTCGACGGTCAGACGAAGCGGATCTTGGACGCGTCCCCTTTGGACGGACTGCCCGCTTCCGACTGGCTTGCCCCGGAGGTGTTGCATCGGGACCGCCGTAAGGCTTGCCTGATGAACATTCTCGCGAAGTTGAGGGTCGTTCCCTCGATCGACAAGCCCTTGAGTGAACACGTTCGAAGGATCATTGTCGTCGAGGACAACCGGGTCTACGCCGAAGTCGATCGTGACTTCTTTCCCATCGTCAGTGACAGGAAGCTGAATGCGGGCACGTTTCTGGGTAGGGACGCAACCGTTCACGAAACGCACAGGCGGCTGCTGCGAAGAATGAATCTCTCGGATCGAGACTACGACCTCAAGAGCTACCGGGAGACCTTGCCCACGGGTTCATTGCAGGTCATTGGAGCCGCTCCCAAGCAAGGCAGATCCGCCTCGCCTGAAGTTAGGTTCGTCGACATCGACATTGACGAGGCCAACCCGGCCTACGATACATTGCGAGGAGCCATCCACTTTGGACATTTGCTGGGAGGCCATCAGACCGACCACTTCAAAATGCGCCAGACCGTTTCTGGCTTGCCAGCCAATGACTTCCTGTACTACAGGGCCGTTGAACTCAGCATTTGAACAGTCACCACGGGAACCGTCCCGTACGAGGACTTGCCTCCGGGCACTAGGCTTCGAAGGCCATTAGACTGTCCCCATCAATAAGCCGTTCCAAGGCACGGCGCTTGGGTAAGCTCTCTGAGCCAGCGCTTGCCAGGACTGGGCGCAAGGGGGTCAACGCGGCGGGCAGCGGACCCTAGCCGGGAGCAGCGGCAGGCAAGGCCTTAGAACGGATCCTGGCCCGCAGGAACAAAGTCGAGAGGGGTAGTGCCCTCTCTTGTCATGCCCGGGTACCCGGAGCGATGCTCAGGCCAAGATGCCTGTGCTGTGGCTGGAACGCCACGGACGGCTGTCAGTCTCGATCTCGATGTTCGAATCTAATTCCACGGGGACTCGACATGCGGCTCGCCGTTGCTCGTGACCCAATCGGCGCCGGTTTCGAAATCGCGCCCACTCGGCTCACCTAATAACTGGCTGTAACCGTCAAAGGAGGACATATGGTAAGGTCACAGGCTTCTGGACGCGATTCATGATCCGCAAGACCTATCCCATTATCCTCGCGCACGGGTTCGCTAGGTTCGATGTCATCAGCAACGGCCTCCTGAAGATTGACAACAATGCGGGTCAAGACAGCCTTCACTACTTCAGGAACATCCGCAGCTTCCTCATGCGCGACGGCTTCGAAGTGCTGCATAGCAACGTGGACTGGGCAGGGTCCTTGGCCAAAAGGGCCGCCGATCTCAAGGGCGAGGTCGACACGGCATTACAGCGGTGCGAGGCGGAAAAGGTTCACATCATCGGACACAGCATGGGCGGCTTGGATGCGCGCCGCATGCTGTTCGACTTCCAAGACGAAGACTTTCACAAGAAGGTGGTCTCGGTGACGACCATCGGAACGCCCCACCACGGATCCCCCGTCGCTGAGCATTTGCTGAAGTATTTCCCCGGCCAGGTCAAGGCCTTCGGCATGGCGCTGGATGGACTGAAGGACCTAACGCCAAGAGCGACGAAGGAGTTCAATCAAGAAGTTGAGTCGTTTGAGAAGTCCTGCGGCGTCAAGTTTCGGGCCTACGCAGGCCAGCAGTCGCTGTCGCGTGTCTTCACCCCGCTGAAGCTCTGCTGGGCCATCATCAATAAGGCGGAAGGTGACAACGACGGATTGGCATCGGTCGCCTCGGCCCGATGGAATGACCAGTACTTCGTCCCACCTGTCTGGAACGCCGACCACCTGAACCAGGTCGGATGGTGGGATCTGTCCGAATTACGGGAAGGCGTCGGTCCTACCGAAATCGAGACCCGAATCAAGCACCGCTACGTTGAGATTGCGAGAACGTTGGCGGCAGAATTCCCGTGTCATTGACCCCGCACAGTTGAAGGCAGGCCCCAAAAAGATCAAGCCCGCTCTCCTGCTCGCGTGTCTTGCACGATGCAGCTGGGAATGCCTCGAATCAGCCTGCCTCTGTCCTCAAGCAAGAATTGCGAGATAGAGGATTGAATTAGCTCCTCCGTCGGCATGTAGGAAGGATGCTGCCAAGGAACAGCACCCTTCACTGTGGATTAGACGAACGCCGCGCCACTACACGCTGCCCGAGCGGGCGGTCGCCCGCCGCTGGCCGCGCGAGCTCCGCGTGGTCGAGTCCGGTCTGGAGCGCTCGGCAGCGGTCGGCGCAGGTCGCGAATGATTCAACCGGCTGGTACGGAACTGCCTCGACTGGCACGGATGCAGTCTTCGTGTCCCGCGAGCCGTTGGCGGCTGCCAATAGGCGACCGACCGCGAGCGCCGCACGAACACGGATTGGGCACTCGATGGGGCCACTCTGATGGGGCCGCGCTACGCGCACTGCGAGAAGGTCACATCGGCATTGGACAATCTGGCCGCGCCTACCAAGGGGGCCTTCTCCGAGGCGACCCGGGCGACGGGCCTAATGCGGCGCATCGAGTTGTGCTGCACGCCGATGCACAGCAGCTGGCTGAACATGGCAAAGGACGGACTCAGTGCGACGACGAGTCAGTGCCTGTGCGGACGCCGGTGTGGCGGTTTGGAGACATTGCGGGTCGAGACCCCGCCTGGCCGAACGACAGCAGTACGCGCCAGCGCGGAGTCAACTGGCGCATGAAGAATCGGCGACGCTCGTCGCAAGCCCGAGAGCGTCCACCCGAACACCTTGCGTTGAAGGAGCACTGGGGCTGAATGGTGCCGTAAGCCTCCTCAAATCGGGAGAACAGCCCGTGTCAGTCGGTAAGGCCCGCAGACGCCGGCGCCGCATCATGGCGTCGTACGGTGAAAACGACTTCGGGTACTTGGTCATCCGGCTGATTGGCGGGTCAACCGGGCGAGTCGCTGTGACCTAGGCGCACGGCGTCAGCGTTCGGAAAGCACCTAAGAGTTGCAAGGCGAATCCAGGCTATCGGCCGGCAGCATTGCTCAGGTCCGCTCTCAACGATGCCTCAGAAAACGGTCTGTGCCCCAGCCGTGCGGGGTCTGGCTGATCGTAGAGGAGTGAAGCGGACAGGGACTGCATCAGGGCGCACCAATCTGAAACTGCTTGGTCGCCAGTATGTCCTTCTTGTCGCGACTCAGAAGCTCGACAGTCCATTGCCCTGTCCTGCCGGCGATCTCCTTCGAACTCCGCGTACGAAAGTTCCGCGACGCAACACGCAGAGGCACATCCTCCGTATCGTCCCCATAGCGCCATCGATGCACGACTTCAGTGGGCGGGGTTGCACGGATCCGTGTGTAGAACCATAGTTCCTCGATGTCGGCAGGGTAGCGGTCGTTGTCACGGTCCGTGCAGCGCCATGTGTCGGGATCGCCTCCGATCCCGGTGATGATCTCCATCTCCTCGCAGATCCTCGCGACCTCCACGGGCTCGGGAGCATAGATCGGTGCGTCGAGGTTCTGCTCATAGCCGGACATCTCTACCTCGGCAGTCGAGATTTCGTCACCAAGAACGGTCAGCTTGTACCGACTGTCCGGGTTGAGGCCGGAGACCGAAAACGTCCCATCACTATCGGTCCACGTGAATTGCTCTCCTACGATCACTGGCAGCGCCGAGCCGACATTGCCGCCCAACCGTTTTGCAACACCACGCACTGACGCGTCCAACGGGAATCTCTCAATCGGCTGCAGCTCGGATTGCGTGCGCACAATCGACCGTCCTTCGCGAAGGAACCGGTGCCCTCTTGCATCCGCGACGATGACGTCATAGACGCCCTCGGGGATGTCTTCGAAGCTGTACCTGACTCCATGCTCGGTCGGCTCGGCCTTCCCCTCATTCTGGGCCGGCAGGAGCAGAACCGAGACATCGTCCGGACCCAGCTCCTGCCCAAGGGACTTGATCGAGATCGTCACGTCTTGGACCCGTTCCCCTCGGATCTGGAGTTTCATGCCCAGTAGCTCCACGGACTCCACAGGTACAGCCAGGAAAACAGCGAGGAGAATCGCTGCGAGAAGATACTGGATGAAACCTTCCTTGTGCTTGATTCCTTTGAAGATTGCGACGGCAGCGAATCCAACGGCTAGGATCACGATCAGGATGTCAACGTACATTCGGGTATTCCTCGGCTGGGCCTGTTCTCCGAGTACCGTAGCATTGAGCAACGCGATTCGGGCGGAGGGAGGGCAACCGCGAACTCGAGTTCCGAAGGCATGAGGGGCCGGTAGCGCGGTGGGAGGCGCTCGGACGAGATGGCGGGATCGGCCCTAGGCGTGTCTTGTGAGCAGGTAGTGAGCCTCTGGTCCGCACGTCGGGCACAGTCTCACGCTTCCCAACATGGGCCAGAGACAAGCGTCCAGATTCCGGCTGCCGGAGGAGAGTCTCCGCACTGATTTAGGTGGGCTGAACAGATACCCGGTTCGTGTGTCCCGAGAGTAGGCCGGAGGGGCTTCTGCGGTCCGTAAGGTAGCCTACACCGGCGGGCCTCAGGGGCTGACCGGCGCTGTGGGCGGCGTCGCCGGTTTGACTCTCGAGTTCAGGGCCTCATCTAGGCAGTTGAACGATTGGCGCAGCAGGCGCACTTGGACCCGTGGCAGGCGGAGTTGCTGGCCGCCGAACTGCCCGTGCCGTTGGACCAAGAGCTTCGTGGACGGGGACCTGCGCAGCAGCAAGAGCGACATGCTGGTCGAGATGAAGCTGAACGACGGCCAGCCGGGCCTCGCGTGTGCGACCTAGGCACGCAAGTCCTTCCCGGACAAGAGTGCGGCGCCGTCGGAGGGGTAGCAACAGCGCTCGATGGTCACCAAGGCCCCGACACTGAGGTGCATGCCCGGTGGATGGCCTGCGTCGATTTGGCGGACGGGATGTTCCTCGTTGCACTCGACAATCCGAAGGCAAGTCCCGTAGCAACGTCGGGCAGAGCAGCCATAGCCCTGTTTCGACCCTGTCAGCGATGCCAGAGTGGGTGGCTCCAGCGGCAATCGTCGCACTCGCACTGGTGTCTTGGTAGCATTAACCAAGTTCCTGAGGTGGACAGGGAAAGTGGACGCGGAATCCTGATTCAATGTGGGATCCCAATGAAGATTCGTGAAGCCACCAAGAAGATTGTCTCTCGCCTTCCCGCAGTGAGCTCGGCCCGTTCCCCGGTAACCCCTACCTTCGGAGCATCTTGTGTGAGGTCGCGCACACGGTAGTGCGCACCCGGAACGGCTAGTTCGGCACATTCAAGAAGGGCGTGACCGTGTGCCGTGCCGGCGGAAGTGCCGAACTGGCGGTGGCACACAAGGTCCTGCGCATGAACTGCGGACCAGGCACAGTTCCTGAATCCCCGGCACGGCTGCAGCGCTCTGGTCGCCAAATGCAACAGACGAACGGTGGCCGGGTGACCGGGCCTGATGATGCCTGCCCGAGCGGGCTCTGACAAGCCACTTCCAGCACTGCGGACCGGGCACGCAAGTGGCTGCCATCTGGGAACTGCACAAGTGCTACGGATCGGCCGACAGCACGCGGTCACCAACGGGCCTTCCCGCTCCTCACCGCAGTCCGCAATTCGTCGCCTGCACGACTGGCAGCGCGATTGGGCATCCGCTGGAGCCGGGCGCATTCTCCGAGGGTCATGAGTTCCGGTAGGACTCGACCGTGATATCCTCTCGATTCTCGCTGAGAGACTCGGTGCGCGACCCAGCGCTCGCACCAGCTTCACGCAAGCTCGAAGATGGGGCAGATCGGCAGGCACTCAGAGTGGACGATCTTGGCCGGCTTTGTGCCGGTCGTGCTCGGAATCGCCGTTTTCCAGCTGATGATCGATCCCCAGCTTGTCGAGATCCTGATCGACGACCTTGGGAGCGGGCTGGAGCCCGGCTCGGCCTTCGTGCGTGGACTGCTCATGATGTCCACGGCCGTGTTCTGCTACCTCGCCCTTTGCCTGGCCCTTCTGGGGTACTTCTTGTCTGGGTTTGCGCGCAGCACGTTGACGGCCGGGAGCAAGCGGGCGGTGGCGGCCGCAGGAATCGTGGCTTGGATTGCCTTCCACTCCGTGCTCGCGGGGCTCAGTTCTCTTGACCTGCGGCTCTTGTCGATCGCCTACGACTCCCTGGTCCAACTCTACGAGAGGGCCGGCGATCCGGTGGCGGCGGCGATGACCGGCGACGGGCTTGCGCCGGGCGTTTCGCGCCACCTTGTCTCGATTCTGCTTCCGGCTTCCGTCGGGGTCGCCGCCGTATGCGCCGGATCCTGCCACGCGATCGCAATCGTCCACGATGCGGGGGCTGAGGATAAGAAGGCGGAAGATGCCGTGAATCGTCTTCTGCACGCTCTAATGGCAATGAGCGGCCTGCTTGTGGCGAGCACGCTGCTTCTGATGCTGTCCTTCCGCCTGCCCGCGTCGCTCTACGGCACGGGAGAGGCGGCGGACGTAAGAGTGGCCGAATACCTAGGCTTCGCCAACGTGTTCAGCATTTTCTGGGGCGTCGTATTCACACTGACGTTGGTCGCGGTGTATGCTCCGCACGCACTGGCGCTGCGATCGCGGTCTGGGCTGCCGCTCGGGGAGTTCCTGAGCAAGGGACTGGAGCGCGGTTCGTCGGTCAAGAGTCTGTTGCAGAAGACGGAACTTGCTGTATCGGCCGTTGCGCCCCTGCTGGCCGCGCTGACGGCTTATGTGGTCTGAGCGACGGCTGTAGCCGCCGCTCTACCTTGCGGGACTGTGCAGCAGAAGCGACCGCTATTGGAGTTCGCGCACGAGCAGGGCCCTCGGCAAGTGCGCCAGGGCAAACGGCGATCGCAACATCTGGATCGCCCTGACGAGAGAGTGCGCACTAGGTGGTGCCTCAGTCGCCGTTCGCCAACCAAGCCAGCGCGCTCCGGGTGAGACGGCTGTAGCAGTCCTTGGGGGCTCCCGACGAAGCGCGTGGGCCGGTGCTGGCGGGCCTGAACGAAACGAGGACCGTCGATCCAGCCACGGACCTGTTCCTCGTCCACGAGTTCGCGAACCCCTGAAGGCGAAGGCGACCCGTCGGGTCACCGGAGCCAACCGGGGTGTCAGGGCGTCTCCGCCCTTGGGTGAATCGTCCTGCGCGACTCGGTTTCCAGCCATGCTGGAGCGGGCCCTGAGCTGGTTGCGGACAGGCAGTTTGTCAGCATTCTGGGCCGGAGCCGGGATGCAGCAAGCGGTGGGGGCGTACTAGCTCGCCCAGCTGACGAAGTCAGTGCGCGAGTCCCGACTTGGAAACGGAGGACCGCGACCCGTCAATCTTGTCCACCGGTCCCGCCCCGGCACAAGCCGGCGCGACCAAGTACGGTGGCATGACGTATTAGCCCATGAGAGGCTCTGTGAGCCGGGAAGATGGCATAGCGGCGCACTAACGCAACCAAGCGAGACCCTCTTGTCGACGACAGAAGGTAGTACGGATGTCCGCCTAGCGTCGAACGGTCGCTATCGCTGTAGTCCTATGGAGACCACTCGGGAATTACCTTTTCTCGGCGAACTTCTGAATGGCCTTCGGAGCGAAAGCTGCAATGAGGAAGTACAGGACAAGTTCGGTCCTGCTCTCGCCCGAGCCCCATCCGAACACCTCGACGGCCGCCAAGGCCGCGGCGACAGCTAGAGCTAGGAGAGACATTAATCGCATCGACGACACGTTGCCCTCGTCGTCAGTGATGAATCTGGTTGCCGGCTCCGGCCGGTTCTTGCTCTCCATTTCAACCTCCTGTGTGCCGGTTCCCCTGTCTTGCGTGTCGGAACCACCGGCTCCGGCTCCAACACTTCAGGGAATTATCCAAAACTGGGGAACATTGAGCGCCGGCAAACGTTCGTATGGGGGTGGAGAGTGCCCGCGCCCAGCGTGTAGGGAGTGTAGGAGGAGGGCACGGTCCGGGGTGGTCGCGGCGGCGGTCGGTGGCGTGCGGCGAAGCCAAGCGTATCCCACGCAGCAGTTTCTGGGCCGTCGCAGGGGTTGTCGTTCTCGTACCCGATGCGTGCTTTCCGCGGCTTGTGTTCGCGGAGAACTGCGAATTCTCGGTGCGCGTACTGGCATACGCGGACTCGCACAGGCCGACCCGCAAGGGCGCATTGCCGCGGTGCGCTTGGCCCGAGCGGTGCTTCACGGCACTGCCGTCGTTCGCCGGCCAATGACCGACCCACGAGCCCAGCCGCATGGCCGTTTCGAAGAGCGCGTGGTTAGCTTCGCAACCTCCTTCGGCTGCCTCCCGCCCAAAAAGCCCTCACGGCCACTCGAGAAGGTCGCCTTCATCGTGGCGTCAAGGGCCCCGAAATGCTCCCCAACAGCGTGTCTTGGGATCCAGACCCAGAAGATGGCAGGCCCCATTGCGACCGACGGGAGACCAGCCAAGATTGCCAGGTATAGGGCTTACCGACCCGCTGATCGATCGCCCGTTCTGATGCCAGCGGCCAACAATGGTCGTGCAAAGGCGTACTCCACCAGCATCGAGAACGTTTCACGGTCAGTTCCGTGCGGTGGTGATGCAGCTTCAAGGACTCGTGCGGCAAGGGGGGCATCGGGGTTTGCGTTGCCGCTCGCCGAGACCCCGAACGGCCGGCTTCCTGCCACGTGCGTCCGGGGGTGTCCCTAGACATGTGTGGGTCGACTGCGGGCAGAAGTCCGGAATGCCGGGACGGTCTATGATGATTCGTCAACACGCTGGACATGCCTGACTCTCCCCGTACTTCCGATTCGTTCACCTTCAAGACCGATCGCCCTTGGCCGAATCCCGTCCTCAAGGTCGCGGCCGTCTTGGGCCACGCTACCCCTAGTAGCGCTCGCCTTTGGCTGAGGACCCGGCGCACTGGGGACTTCACGCTCCTGCTCTCGCAGGGCGAAACGGTGGGTGCGGCCGACAGGGCGGCGCTCCGGGAAGAACTGGGCCGGGCCCCGCTTTCTCTGGAGGATCTCGAAGCTCTGCTGACCCCTCTGACGCGATTGGATTTCTCGATCGAAAACCTCGATTCGGATACGACTACAGTGCTGGAATTGGGGGACCTGACCGCTGACACGCGTTATGCCTACGTCCTCTACGATCGCGGCCGCGAGCGAGTGATTCTCGGCCACAATCGCCTGCGAGGGTTCCGGACTCCCCCAGCCTACGAGGAGCGGCGGGCTTTCCAGTTCGCGCTCATCTCCTGCCACATGCCGTACAAGCAGAGCGGCCTGTTCCGGAAGCGGACCGAGGTACACAACATCGAGATGTGGGACTATCTCGGATCGTCGCTTCAGCGACAAAGGGACACGGTCGACCTGGTGATCGCCGGTGGGGACCAGTGCTACACCGACGGCGTCCCGACCTTGGACATCTGGCGGTACCTGAACCGGAGGATGCGCAAGGAAAGCGACGAAGTGCTGCCTGACGAAGCTTCGATGCTGAGCTGGTACAGGGACATCTACCGCGGCTACTGGGGCTTCCCGGGCCTTCAGGAAGTGTTCGAGAGCTTCCCGACTTACATGGTTTGGGACGATCACGAGATCGGCGACGGTTGGGGGTCGCACTACCTCGGAGAGGACGGCGACGGGGACGGTGTGCGCAAGCTGCTCCCGTCCTTGGAGGACAAGGGCCTGACGCACGCCGAAGGCCGCGAGCTCGTCGAGCGTATGTTTCGCATGGCGAAGCGTGCGTACCAGGAGTACGAGCACAGCCACAACCCGCCCACTGAGGAGGGTGTGTTGGACTACTCGATGCTCCGAGGTGGCTGCGCGTTCTATGTGCTGGATGGACGGGGCCAGAGGGACGTCGGGCGGGAGAGCTACCGAATCCTCGGCAGGGAGCAGTTCGACCGTTTCTCCGCATGGGCGGAGGGGCTGGATCCGGAGGAGACTGTCTTCCTGTTCGTCGTCTCCGCCGTGCCGGTCGTGCACACGTGCGCCGGGCTGGTAAACGCCGATGATCGCTGGGTGATCGATCAGGCGGGGCTGGCTGACGACCTCCGCGACTCGTGGGAGCACGAACTGCACGACGAAGAGAGGGGCGCGTTGATGGAGACTCTGTTCGCGGCGGCCGCGACGGGGATCCGGGTATGCATCCTCAGCGGAGACGTGCACGTGTCGGCGGTGTTCTCGCTCGAGAATGCCGAGGGGCAGCGCATCTACCAGCTGACGTCAAGCGCAATTACTTACGGGCTGTCGCGTCCCGTGTCGTGGGTGCTGAGTCAGGGTGCGGCGGATGACGGCGAGACTACCGAGGGGCACAGGTTCCAGCGGCTTGCGCTGTACGCGCAGAGTTCGTACGCACTCATCAGCGCGGATCCAGAGACGGGCGAATGTTGGTACAAGCTATATGGGGAGCAGACACTGGAGCCGCCGCCGTCATTGGAGCGGACGGCGCAGACAGTCCCTCTGAATCACTCGGTCGCCAAGATACGCTTGTTCTAGGCTCATGTCTAGGTGCCGGGGACCGATCGGCTGCTCAACACTTGGGGCTCTCCGGCTTACCTGAACGATTCCGCGTAGTCCCGCAATCTTGCATAAGCGCTAGATCTCAGGCAAAGACCTGCAAGTGATTGCACAAGCTCGCTTTCTCTGCACGAATCTTACGGAGACTCACAGCTCCGGACATCGGGAGATCTGGGACATTCTCCTCGTGGTGCGACTGTGTTGCGCGGACAGGGGGATTCGTCCAAGCACTTCCGTGTGCTGAAGGGAGCGTCTCATCGGACCGCACTCCATCCGCCGGGCAGGCACATTCTTTTGTTGATGTTTGGGACGCTTGCCGGAGTCGATCCTT
>JAPPMC010000296.1 GCA_028819235.1 Bryobacterales bacterium | reverse complement strand
CCCCCCCCAAGGCCCGGTGGCTCCGTTGCGCGCGCGTGAAAAGAAGGGACATCACGACGGGGCGGACGCGCCCCATGGCACGGGCCGGCAGGTCCTTAACACGAGAGGAGGTCATCATGACCAGCATCGACAACATTCCGGATCAGGGTCAGTCCATCATGGACATGGCTTGCGAGCATGCTCAGACCTTCGGACTCACTCCCGAGCCCGATGAGTTCGACTCCAGGGACGTCTGGGACGAGGACGACGCCATCTACTCGGTCCGCGCCGCCTTCGAAATCCTCGCGGACAGCATCGGAGTCGACGGAACCCAGCTCGCGGACGAACGAGAGAGCCTGCTCTGGGGCTTCGTCAACATGCTCGACGCTTTTATATATCAACCTGCGCGGAGTTGCGCATGAACCGACGGAATTACTATAAATAAAGGCCTTTTGCCCTTTCCTCCGAGGCAACGACAGGTCAAGCGTATCCCTGTCCACGCCCCGATTTCTTCCTCGGTGTTGAACATGGGGTTGAACTTTCCGCGCCCTGTGCCATAATGGCTCCATGATGGATACCGACACCGCAAAACGCACCGCCAAGGTCAAGACCACCCTCACCAAGCGCGCCGTCGAAGCCCTTGAACCCGCCGACCGCCCCTTCATCGCATGGGACGATCGGCTCACCGGCTTCGGCGTCAGGGTCCAGCCCTCGGGCGCCAAGACCTTTGTCGTCAACTACCGCACGGGCTCCGGAGGCCGCAAGGCCCCCAACAAGCGCGTCACCCTCGGACGCTTCGGACGCATCACTCCCGATCAGGCAAGGCGCATGGCCCAGGAGACGCTCGGCAAGGTCGCCGGCGGCGGCGACCCGGCAGAAGAGCGCGCCGAGGCCCGCAGCATGCCCACCCTCGCGCAAGCCTTCGAGGACTACATGCAGGCCAACCCCAGGCGCAAGCCCAGGACCGTCGCGATCTACCGCCAGAACCTACGCGTGTGTTTCGGCGACTGGCTTGCCCGGCCCCTCGACGCCATCGACCGCCGCGACGTCGAGGCCCGTTTCAATACCGTCACCGAACGGAACAGCTGGGCCACGGCCAACCAGGCCGTCTCCATGCTACGCTCCATCTACCGCCGCTCCAGCATCGACCACGAGGGGCTGCGCAACCCGGTGGAACTCTGGATCGCCGGCGGAGGGCGATTGAACCGCAAGCGCCGCCGGCGCATCTCCTCCCCAGCCGAGGTGCTTCCCCGGTGGCGCGCAGGGGTGGAGGCGGTCGGACTCCCGGCCCCGCAACGCGACATCTTCCTGATCGGTGCCTATACCGGCATGCGTCTGGGCGAGGTGGTCTCGCTCCTCTGGGAGCGCATCGACCTGGAGCGCGGCATCCTGCGGGTGGAGGAGACCAAGACCGGCGAGCCGCTGGAGCTACCGCTCACCCGCCAACTCGCCGCCGTGCTGGAGCGCCGCCGGGCCGAGGCCGGCAGCACCCCGGCCCAAGGCTGGGTGTTCCCCTCGCTCACGAGCGCCACCGGCCATCTCACGGGCATTCACCGCTACCATGCGGAAATCAGCAAGGCCGCGGGCACACGTTTCTGGTTCCACGGCCTGCGCAACGCCTTCATCACCGTGGCCGAGCGCGACCTCATGCTGCCCCGACCCCTCACCAAGCGGCTGGTGAACCACGCCCGCGACGACGATATCACCGAGGGATATGCAGCCGACTGGACCGTCGAGCAACTCCGCGAGCCCGCTCAGCGCGTAGCCGACCGCATCGAAGCGCTGTTGAATTGTTGAGATCAACATTTAAACGTAATGGTCGGCGCACTATTCTATTGGCGAGCGCGACCTCTAGATTTTCGCGCAATCGCCCTTAGGTCGTCTTCTGTGAGTTTCGACCCAACTATCATGTGTTCCAGGAATGGCTCCAATCGACTCACAATGACCCGGGTAAATCGGACGACTTGTTCGTCAGTCAGCACGTCTCCCTCACTGATCCCACACTCTCGACATGCGAAGTCCAATGCCTCCTGGATCGCGTGTGAGCGCGCTCTGTTCGAGTCCATCTGACTCCACGTCTCCATCACCGCGTTCAAAGCGCGCTCAATCTCGTCGTAGTTCACCTTCTTGTAATCATATATCTCCGGAATTTCGTCGGGTTCTATCGTAAGTACGACGTCAAGCTCTAAATCCTTTCCGGTAACCGGATCGACTGCGTAACAATGTGAGATAGACGGTCCGTCATAGTTCTGCGACAGACAGACAACAATTCTCAACCAAGAGAAGTACTCCACGTAGGCCAGCAACTGCCTCTTTTTCGGATCTCCGCTAACGTAGATACAGTGAAAAATAGCCTTCTCTGGACGGTTACTCACCACATCTCGTTCATAGTAGTACCCGAAACACGGTGTTCCCTCTTTTAGAAGGTAGCTTTCTGCGTCATCACAGCACCCAATCTCGACCCCCGCATCGTACACCATCGCGAGACAGGATTTGACTATCGCTCGACCTGCAAGAGAGCCTCCGACGGTCAGCGAAACGCCGTAAGGTTCACTCAAATATTCCTGTTTGGGACTTGCCCTTTTCAAAACCTCATCGAGATCAATTTGAGTATATTTTTTCTTCAGCCTAGAAAGGATTTTCCTGAGTTCAGGCATTGTTCTGGCGTGGATTGAGCCGTCACGCTTAACCGAGAGTTTTCTACCGCTGACTGTTTCGACGTCGAACTCACGATTTTGACCACGAGATCGATTTACGTTAAGCATGGTACACAGCGGGCGAAGTTGTTCGACCAGTTTCGCGTCCCACTTCGTCCCAGTGTTGTGGTTGCAGTCAGAGCAGATGAAGTTGTCGACTGTCTTGCGGCCGCCAATTGCGTTTGGGAGGACGTGCTCTTTGGTCCTGTTTTTGCTCGTGAGCGGCACTCCACAAAACGCACATGGGATTCGACTCGCATCGCGAGTCGCGGATCTATTAGGAAAGGTCACGACTTTCCCCCAGTATCTCACCTATGGTCCAGCGACAGAGCAGATCACGGACGCGTCTGGCAAAGCAGCGCTCGAAGGCGACCGCCGGGGGGAGGGGCGCTGCAGCCCTGAACGCCTCGGGGCGGGCCTGCCCGCGCTGCGGTAAGCACCCTCCGGTCAAGGGGCGACGCACGTGTCGGCCCGGCCAAGATACCCACTAGGCGGACCGGCGCTCAGGCCTTAGTCGCAAATGACAGGGTTGTGTCTCAACCGAGCAACAGAGTTGTCCGCGCAATACCGGTGGGCAATCCAATCTTGGCTTCTTTGGCCAGTTACTTGTCATTATCGCTACTCTTAGGCGGTCGCGGTTCATTGAACAGGATGGCGGCGGAGTTAGGGTGTTTCGGCAGGTGCGCGGATTCGTTGCGCGCGGTGGGCAGTTCCTGTGCCCAATTAAGCCCAATTACGACCCTCGCGGGCAGTTTTAGGTAGATACCGCGCCCGGCGCGCTTGATTCGGCCCTCCTTGGACCAGCGTACGATCACCTGCCTAAGGTAGTTCCGGGATTTCTCGCCGGCCGTCTTGTCAGCGCTCATGGTGTCGAGAGTGAACTGGTCAGGCAGAATGGCGAACACCGCCTTCCCGTCGATCATGGCACCGAGCGGCCTCCTCTTCACTGCTCCGCCGGTGGAGCGACTTTGTTGAGCGCGTTCACCGGTCTCCAGGCCATCGAGCATTTCGTAGACCAGTTCGTGCCTTCTTTCTCCTCTCGCAACGCGGCAACCCGCGCCGTGGCTGCGGCCAGACCCTTCCTCAGCCGGTCGATTTGCCTTCTTACGCTGACCCTGAGGTTCTCAGCCATCTCCAATCCTTTGGGAATTATAAAGAATAGTTGACGCCTCTAGAGACGGCGGCTCTAGTTTCCGTTCTCTCAGTTCGTCAGTCTTTTTTTGCTCGTCCCTACGGATACGCCCGCGTGCGAGGTCTTCCGATCCGCAGCGTCGAACATAGCCTTTGCGAGTTGGCGAGGATCTTCCGGCATGGGTCGGTGGACGGGCTTCGGCTTCTTCTTGATGGGCTTGGGCATGGGGTATCCTTGATACTCATCTAGCGAATCCGACGCCGGCACGTTGCTGCCGAGTCGCCCCTTCGACAAATATCCGCAGCAAGAGCCATCGCCAACATGTTCTCGTCCATTTTCGTCAGCAGTTCCCGCCTCAACTTCGTCATGGCCTTCTTTGTCTTTTTGTCCAGCGCAATGAATTGCACCGCCAAACTCTTCAGCTTCTTATCCAGCTCCCTTTCCCGCTTCAAACCCGCCAGCCGCTCCTGATCCAGTTTGTCTATCGTCCTGAGCGCTGAGGCTAGTTCCTTTTCCAGCTTGGCCGTTTTTCTATCTTTTCTATCGTCCGCGTCGAGGCTCCGGTCGAACATGAACACGGCCACAACCAGAGCCGCGCCGATCGTCAGTAGGATACGCATCTCGATTCCCCTTTAGGGCTCTACGTTCAGCAGGTAATACACGACTACGATGGCTCCGACAATCCATGCCACTCGTGCGCGTTGCGACATCTGAAATGCCCTCTCCTTGATCCGCCGCGCCGTGTCGGCGCTGAACATGGCGATGCCGCCGTATATGACCAAGGCCAGGAGCCCGGCGGCGATTGGCGCTTCCAGAATCTTGAACAGTGCATCCTGCATCCCTCACCTCCGCTCTTCAGCCGCCGTACACAGGGCAACGCGCCAGTCGTTTCGGAAGTTGTTAAAGCCTTCCGGCTTGCCGCGGTCTCTGTAGAACTTCGCTATCCTTGGTTTGGGCCGGCCGCCTAGGCGCCAGTGCTTCGTGATGACGAGGCGCACATCCCAATCCTGATCGGGCGCGCGCTTGGGCGCGGCTATCTCAATGGGGGTCTCTGTCACGAAGCGGCGTCGTTTGTGTGGGATCATTTTGGGATACATCTTCTCCGACGGGGACACGAGCAGAACGGCTTCGTGAACCAGCTCCGGCCCCCTGCGGCCGTCAAGAAAAAGCTCGTATATGTATGCTCTCTCGGGATGCTTACGTTGGACAGGGCGCATCGGCAGAACCTGGATATCGCGCCACCGGATGCCCGCTGCACTCGCTTCGAGCCATGCGCCGTCGACTTCCTGATAGTCCCACGGAACAGCCAGATAGACGACCGTCGCCTTCTTGATGTGTGCTGCCTGCGCGGCGGTAATGGGCTTCCGCCAAAAGCTCCACGACGACACCACGTTGTGCCCGTACTCGGTATCCTTGAACTCGATCTTGCCGAAGCAGTCGGCACCGTGGGCGCTGCCGGCCAGCAGCAGAGACATGACCAGAAACAGGGCTCGTACCATAACACTCCCTCCCGTGTGGCTCCCGGCCCAGCGGGATTGCCGCGCCAGTGCAACGACTACAACGGAGTTTTGGAGTTGTTCTGCGTATTCACCAAGGCGCGGGGAGCTACCCCGTGCCCGTGCGAGGGTTCTTGTATTTCACGGATGACCCGACACACGGGCTCCGCGTAGTCGTTGCGGGGACGAGCGTAGGACGAAACGGGTGCGGATGGCAACGGATGGCAAGGAGAATCTTGCGGAATCAGAGGATGCTGGTACACTAGCCAGAACGACGAAACCCGATGCTCAAGAAGCATCGGGCTTGACCGTGTAGCCCAGCTTGAGCGTGGACCAGAACAACTCGATCCCGCGTTGCTGAATATTTGCCCTATTGTGACATGATGGTATGCCATGGACCTGAACTTCACTGGATCGTCCAGCGTGCCGATCGGGAAGTGACCTTCATGCCCGTGGTGGCTGATTCTACTTCAGACGTTCCTGGGCGCTGTTTGTCGAGAGGAACCAAATGGGCTTGATCAAGAACTTTTGGACCTTCCTTTTCGGCTATGTGGGCGAAGAGGAGCTCGATGACGAAGAAAGCTTGGAGAGGATGCTGGAGGACAAAGCTGAACAGAAGCGACAGCAAGAGGAAGAAGAGGAACTGGAGCGGATAATCCGGGAATCAGATGCAAGGTGGGAGGAGGCGGAAGAGGAGAGACTGAGGAGACTAGCCGAGTTGGAAGACGACAACTGGTTGGAGGACGACTGCTAACCAACCAAATCCTCCATATGGAGGATTCGCGGAGCAGGGAGGTCGCGGAGGACAAAGTGAGGTGGTTTCAAGGTGGTTTCACTTCGTTAGACAGTTGGGCGGCAGAAATAAGGTGTATTCCGGGGTAATGGACCATGCCGCCAGGGCTCTGTCTAACACGTCTTGTGGCAGGGGTGCAGGCGAGCAGTGGAGCTTGGCCTACACCTCCTCCAGCGCGAATGAGCCCTGCTGTAGAACCCCATCCACCGGGCGATGACCCGCTGGCCCCCGAAGCCATCCGACAACTCTCGTGCAGGTAGACGGTCTCGTACTTGAGCGAACGCCCGACGCGTTCGATGAAAATGTTGTCCATGCGCTCGCCGGGGTCGGCTAAGCTGACAGGTGCGCGCATTCGTCGCGCACGGTGTGCAGTTCCTGTGCCCAGTCACGGCCCCTCGCGGGGTTCTCAGGTTTTGAGGTAAATGCCGCGCCCGGCGCGCCTGATTCGGCCCTCCTTGGACCAGCGCGCGATCACCTGCCTGAGGTATGTTCGAGGTTTCTCGCCGGCCGTCTTGTCAGCGCTCATGGTATCGAGAGTGAACTGGTCAGGCAGAGTAGCGAAAACCGCTTTCCAGTCGATCATGGCGCCGCGCGGGCCCCTCTTCAGTGCCCCGCCGGTGGAACGACTTCGTTGAGTGTGTTCACCGGTCTTCCTGCCATCCAGCATTTCGTAGACCAGTTCGTGCCTTTCGATCTCCTCGCGCAACGCGGCAACCCGTGCGGTGGCTGCGGCCAAGTCCTTCCTCAGCCGGTCGATTTGCCTTCTTACGCTGACCCTTAGGTTCTCGGCCATCTCCAATCCCTTCATGTGGGCCGCCGTTCGCGCAAGTAGGCTCTTTGTCGGCGACCGGAAGCCATGCAAGACGCGTTGTGGACGTCGCAGCGCCTGCTCTACAGGGGAGCGTGTACAACAGCGGCGGCGCTGTTTCAATCAACAGAGCCTCGAACCGGATCGAGCGGAGTTCAAGACAATTGCCGCCGTTCACCGCCTCTCATGCGAGATGGCGTTCCTACCCCTTGTCCCCGAACCGGGAAGCGCGTATCCGGGCTGTATGGACATGCGGAACCGTTGCAGTCAGGCGTTCGGCGGGAGGGGGCCGGGATGGTAGCGTCCATCGGCAAGATAGCCTCTCCGTCGCAGGGTGTGAGCTACTTCGAACGGGATGGATACTACGCGAAGGACGATCCCGCGCACAGGGAGGCGAGCGCTTGGGCGGGCCGGGGCGCGGAGGAACTGGGGCTCTCCGGTCCGGTCGATCCGGACACGTTCCGCGCTATCCTCGAAGGCGAGGTGCCTGGCGGGCGTCGGCTCGGGCGCAAGGACATCGACGGCAACATCCAGCACCGGCCGGGCCGGGACGTGACGCTGTCGGCGCCGAAATCGGTTTCACTCATGGCGCTGCTGGTAGGCGACGAACGGATCGTTGTGGCGCACGACCGGGCGGTGGAGAAGACATTGGCCTGGATCGAGCGGAACGCCATCGAGACCCGGATGCAGGACAGAGCGAGTGGAGCGATGGTGCGTGCCGGAGACCAGAAGATGGTAGCCGCGACCTTCCACCACGACACCTCCCGCAATCTCGATCCTCAGCTCCACACTCATGCCGTAATCGCCAACATGGTGCAGGGCGGGGACGGGAGGTGGCGCACGATGGTGGACGACGGGCTTTTCAAGGGCAAGATGACGATTGGGGCGATCTACCGGGCGGAGCTGGCGCAACGGCTCGGGGACCTGGGCTACGGGATCGAGAAGACGCACCCGGACGGACGGTTCGAGATCGCGGGGGTGTCGCGCGAAGTGATCGAGGGGTTCTCGACGCGGCGCGCGGAGATAGAGGCGGCGATGGCGGAACGAGGCTTGGGCAAGACGGGCGACAACCCTCACCTGGCGGCTCGGGCCACGCTGATGACGAGGGCGGCAAAGCGCGACGTGGAACGGGACGAGTTGCGCCGGTCCTGGGAGCGTCAGGCAACGGAGTTGGGGTTTTCGGCCGAGACGGTGAGGGCAAAAGCGCGCCGGGCGGAGCGGGAACGGCCGGAGCCGGACCTGTTCCCGGATCGGGGACAGGCTGCGGCGGAGGCCGCAAACTGGGCGGTGGAGCATCTTTCCGAACGGCAGGCGGTGTTCGGCCATGCGGATCTGCTCGCCGCCGTGCTGGCCCGCGAGCCGGGCGTGGTCACTGCGGAGGCGGCGGAGCGGGCCATCTCGACATTCGAACAGGAGGGCGGCCTGCACGCGGCCAAGGGTCTCGATCACGGCAGGCACTGGACCACGGACGCAGCCATGGGGCGGGAGTCCGAGGCCATCGCGCTGATGAAAGCGGGCCAAGGCGCCGAAAAGCCCATCATGCGGGGCTGGATCGCGGAGACGAAGCTCCACGGGGGCCGTCTCAACGAGGGGCAGAAGGAAGCAGTGAAGATGGTGCTAGCGTCCACGGATCGGGTGGTGGGAGTGCAGGGGTACGCCGGCACGGGCAAGACGACCATGTTGCAGCGTATGCGGACGCTGGCGGAAAGCGGAGGCTATACCACGACAGGGCTCGCTCCGTCGGCTTCCGCGGCCCGCACCCTGGAGCGGGAATCAGGGATCGGGTCGGAGACAATCCAGAGGTTTCTGGCACGTCACGCGGGGGTCATCGAGGGCCGGGGCACGGCAAGGGGGCTTCGCAACCTGCGCGCCTCGTTCTCGAAGACCGTGCTGGTGGTGGACGAGTCCTCGCTCGCGTCGAGCGAGCAGATGCGGGGACTGCTGCGGATCGCGACCACGCTCCGGGTTTCGCGCTTGGTGCTGGTGGGAGACGGGAAGCAGCTCGGGGCGGTGGAGGCGGGCAAGCCGTTCGAGCAGTTGAGGCAGGCCGGGATGCAGACCGCGGTGATGAACGAAATCCTTCGCCAGCGCGACATGGATCTCAAGGAAGCGGTTCGCGCGGGCCTTGCGGGCGACGTCAGGACCGCATTCAAGAAGCTCGGGGACCGGATCGCGCAGGTCGAGAGGGATGATATCGGCAAGGAAGCGGCGGAGCGCTGGCTCTCGCTGTCTCCCGAAGAGCGCGCTACGACCGGGGTGATCGCGCCGACAAGGGCGCTGCGGGACGAGATCAACGAGGCGATCCGAGCGCAACTCGTGGCGGAAGGCGCAGTCTCCGGTCCTTCAAGGCAGGGCAAGAAGCTGGCGTCGCGAGGCCTAACCAATGCCGAAATGGCCCGGGCCTCGAACTATTCGGCGGGAGACACGGTGATCTTCAACCGCCGGTACAAGACCTTGGGAGTGGAGAAAGGCGACGAGCGCGAGGTGGAAAGGGTCGACTACGAGCGCAACACGGTCTGGCTTGGCGATGGAAACGGCAACCTAGTGGACTGGCGGCCCTACATGCTGGCGGGCGCGAAGGGCGGAGTGGATGTCTACCGGAGCGAGGAGATGGAGCTTCGAAGGGGAGACCTCGTGCGCTGGACGCGGAACGATTCGGGCTCGGGCCTCGCCAACGGCGAGACCGCGGCTGTGGAATCGATCATGAAGGACGGCGTCCGCTTCCGTCTTGAGGACGGATTCGCAACGAAACTTGCCGAACATGATCCTCAGTTGCGCCACCTTGACCGGGCCTGGGCGTCCACGGTGCATGCTTTCCAGGGCAGAACGGTGGACCAAATCGTTGCGGCGATGCCCACGGGGAACCCGGACCTGACCAACCAAAGGGCGTTCTACGTGGCGATCAGCCGGGCCCGGGACGCGGCCGATCTGGTCACCGACGATGCCTGGAAGCTCTCGGATCAACTGGAGAGAGCCACGGGCGAGCGGGTTGCGGCGCTCGACGGGGCGGCGATGGAGGCCGCGCACGAGACGGTGTTCGGCCTCGAAACCGACCATGAACGGGATGGCGATGAGGAGGCGCGCGCAATTGACGGGGCGGATCGCGCCCTTGAAGAGGAGCACGTTATCGATCCGGAGCGCGAGCGCGAGTCTGGTTCGGGCCTCGAAACCGACGGCGAACTCGACCGTTCAGAGGAGTCGGAACACGATCGCCTGCAGGACGAGAGCTTCGAGCCGGCGCAGGTGACCCTCGATTTCGATCGCGAACTGTAGAAACCCCTCCCCCTTCCGGCCGATCCCACGATCCTCGCCGGCAAATCCCATCACGACACGAATCCGGAAAAGCTCGGCGCCACTACCGGACCGGGCCGTGGTATCCCGCCGTTTCCTCCAGCCGCCCGGCCTCCCGGCCCTGCGGTTGTCGTTCCCGTGCGTAGCCCGTCGTTCGTTTGCCCGCTCGTATGCTCCGGGGTGGTAGCGGATTTCCTGCGCATGTCGCCCGTATAGCTCCGTATTCCCGCGCAGGAGGGCGCCCTCGCGGCTGTGTTCTATGCTAGGTGCATCGATGGCCGTGAACGGCTGGAATCGGACATCGTCTTCGCAGCCCAAAGGAGCCGGAACGATCTTGGAGAAGCCGCCGCCGATCGATGGCATCGCGCGATCTGTCGGTCAGCCCGTAGGAGATCCGCTGGAGGATTCTCGCCAGGAGCCGGGCTGGCCGTGGTCCTGGCACGCTCGCAAGTCGTTGATTTCGCGGACCGATGTTCGGACCGGCATACGACCGATATACGGCCGTGTAGCGAAGAGCTATCGTCTTTTCCAAGGTACGAGGGGCTCCGAGGGGCTCGAACCGGGCAAGGGAGCGCACCCGGACGCAGACATGGCACGACAGGCACCAAGGTGCGGCAGGTGTGAAGGAATACCGGCTCCGCCGTAAAGACGGAGCCGCATGGCGGGACATCGGCGAAGGGGAACAAAAGGCGCGCAATATCAACGGGTTAGCCCGAGCGGCGATTGAGCGGAAGAGGGAGGTCATAACATACGGGGTCCGAAGCCGTGGATCGTGGGCGGTTTCCGGGCGTCCATGCAGGATGGCAACCGTGTCGTCGCAAGCGCGGGCATGACGGCAAAAGATTCTCTGCAGAACCGAGCGGTTCTCTGGGGAACCGGGGCGATTCTCCAGGGAACCGGGGCGGTTCTCCGGAGAATCCCGGCGTATGACGAGGTGTCGTACATTCCTGTTTTTTCACCGGTTTTTCCGTGTTACGTCAGTGCGACGCCGTCATACTTTCCGGTTACAGCCCACTTACAATCAACTTACAGCACCCAGATCGCCATGGCTGGCGGCGGCCGAAGCAGGCGCCGAAGCGAACGCAAGGCATTCGGGGCTATATCGCCACCGGGCATCATGGGAACATGGGGATTGGCGACCGCGGCAGGCACCAGGGCTGCACCGCCCACAACCGCAACAAGCTCGCTACCCACCTTGCCGCGGCTCGCTTCCTCCGGCGAGGAACACGACCACCGGAACGCTCCCGAGTAACTACGCTGTGGCTGGAGCGCCGCTGGGGACTTCTTCGACGACGGCCTGGACGAGCCGGTAGCCGTCACTTCATCGCATCGCCGCCCCGGGTGCAAGCCCCGGTTACTTTCGCGACTAAGCCGCCGCGCCGCGCGGGGGTGTCCGCTCGACAGACTCCGGGTGGCGCTTGAGCGTCGGGTTCCTCGCGCACCTGCAGGAACACTTCCAGGACCCGTCGTGCGGCTTCCTGCTGGCGTCAAGGAAACGAGAGGGAACAAGGCGATGCCCGGCCGGGCGACACGCGCCGGGACACCCGCTCGACCGTTACTGTCGGCGGTCGTGCAGATGTGCCGGACACTCGACGGTTAGCACTAGCGGCGCCTGAGTGTCAGCGTCCGCCGCGCATGCGATGGAACAATTCCGAACTCGTCGCGCGGCTTGAGGGCGCCACTACAGGAAGCAGGTAAGCGGTGCGGCTAGGGCACGTTGACTTTCAGAGAGAGTCGGGGGTGAAGGC
>JAPPMC010000297.1 GCA_028819235.1 Bryobacterales bacterium | reverse complement strand
CGAGCGCCAGTGGGACTCCAACCCACCTGATCTGGGCGCTGCCCAGCACACACTACGTAGATAAGACCGGATTTGCCCTGCGACTCCTTGCGGAAGGCACGCACTACTTCCTTTCTCGGCCGCGGCGCTTCGGCAAGAGCCTCTTTGTCGACACGTTGAAGGAGTTGTTCGAGGGCAGCCGCGAGCTGTTCGAAGGACTGAAGGCCTACGATCGCTGGGACTGGTCGGTCAGCTACCCCGTTGTGCGCCTGGAGTTTGGCCGGGGAAACTACGCCGAACCCAGCCACCTGCACGTAGATCTGATGGCGCTCCTCGACGGCGTCGAGCGCCGGAGTGGCGTGAGGTCTCGGTACGAGACAACCGCGGAGCGATTCGCGGATCTGCTGGAGGCACTCCACGCTCGCAGCGGGCAGCGCGTGGTCGTGCTCGTGGACGAGTACGACAAGCCCATCCTCGACGCACTGCACAAGCCGGACATCGCAATGGCCAACAGGGACTACCTCCGGGGAGTGTACTCGGTGATCAAGTCCTGCGACGCCCACGTGCGCTTCTGCCTCCTGACTGGCGTAACCAGGTTCTCGAAGGCGAGCCTCTTCTCCGGGCTGAACAACCTCCGCGACATCACCCTGAACCCACAGTACTCGTCCATCTGCGGCTTTGCGGAGAGCGACCTTGACGCGGTGTTTGCGCCGGAACTGGAGGGTCTCGACCGAAACCAGATCGGCGATTGGTACTGCGGCTACAGCTGGGGCGGCGCGGAGAGGGTCTACAACCCCTTCGCTGTACTGCTGCTGCTCGCGGACCGAGAGTTCAAGCCCTGGTGGTACGAGACCGGCTCGCCGACCTTCCTCATTAGGCACCTCGCCGAGAACGGAGTCCGTTGGGACCGTCTGGACGGGTTGCGCGCTTCCGAACAGCTGCTCTCCACCTTCGACGTGGGCAGCATCGCTCCGGAAGCGCTTCTGTTTCAGACGGGTTACCTGACGCTGCTGGGCAGGGAAGAGCGCTACGGGCGGCTGCGGTACCGCTTGGGCTTTCCCAATCGCGAGGTGAGGGAGAGCCTGAACCGGACTTTTCTGAACGACCTGCTGGGGAGCGGATCGCACCGGGAGGACCAGGAGGACCTCTTGTTCGAGGTCCTGCAAGCGGGCAACCTTGACGGGCTCAGAGAAGTCCTGCGGGCGCTGCTCGCAGGAATCCCGCACCAGTGGCATGGGCGCAACCCGATGGCAGAGCACGAGGGCTTCTACGCCAGCGTGCTCTACGCTCACTTTTCGGCTGTGGGCGCAGACGTGCGGGCCGAGGAGAGCGGCAGCGCCGGCCGTGCGGACCTCTGCGTGCGAGTCTTCGGGCGTGTGTACGTGTTCGAGTTCAAGATGCAGGGACGGGGCGGGACTGCGGCCGCCATGGCGCAGCTGAAGGCTCGGGGCTACGCCGACAGGTATCGGGCCCTGGGGGAACCGATCCATCTTGTGGCGGTGGAATTCAGCCCCGAGAAGCGCAATCTGACCGGCTTCGAGACGGAGACGATCTGAATCCTGCCAGCTTCATACCGAGGGCGGGAACTGAACTGACACCGCATCCACAGGCCGGGCAGTCCGCGGGTGTCGGAAACCGGCGTTTCGGCGTAGGCCGCCGCTCGGCCCAGTCTTGGGGAGATGTTCTCGTTCGCCAAGGTATCTCAAGCTGCCTCTCGGGGCGCCTAGGGGTCCGGCAGGTGCAATAGAATCAGAGTGCGGACCGGCCCAAACGTGACTTCCGAGACAGGCAAGCGTCGCCTGCCAATCGGCATCCAAACTTTTCGTGAAGTCCGGGAAGACGGCCATTACTACGTAGACAAGACCGGATTTGCCCTGCGACTCATCGCGGAAGGCAAGCATTACTTCCTGTCCCGGCCGCGGCGCTTCGGCAAGAGCCTCTTCGTGGACACGTTGAAGGAGCTCTTCGAGGGTAGCCGCGACCTGTTCGTAGGACTGGAAGCCCATGATCATTGGGACTGGTCGGTCCAGTATCCGGTTGTGCGACTTGAGTTTGGCCGGGGTGACTACGCCCAAGCCGGCCACCTGCATACGAATCTCATGGCGCAGCTGGAGAGCATTGACCGCCAGACCGGTCTGCGGTCTGCTTGCGACAGTGGCCCGGAACGCCTCGCGTACCTGCTTGAGATGCTGCGCCTGCGCGGCGGGCAGCGGGTGGTCGTGCTCGTGGACGAGTACGACAAGCCCATCCTCGACGCACTCCACAAGCCGGACATCGCAAAGGCCAACAGGAACTACCTTCGCGGGCTGTACTCGGTGATCAAGTCCTGCGACGCCCATGTGCGCTTCTGCTTCCTGACTGGCGTGAGCAAGTTCTCGAAGGTGAGTCTCTTCTCGGGGTTGAACAACCTCCGGGACATCACCCTGAACCCGAAGTACTCGTCCATTTGCGGCTATTCGGAGTACGACCTCGACGAGGTGTTCGCCCCGGAACTCGAAGGCCTTGATCGAGACCGAATCCGTGACTGGTACAACGGCTACAGCTGGGGCGGTGCCGAAAGGGTCTACAACCCGTTCGATGTGCTGCTGCTGCTCTCGGATCGCGTATTCAAGCCTTGGTGGTACGAGACCGGCACGCCGACGTTCCTCATCGAGCGCCTCGCTGAGGATGGAGTCCCATGGCACATCCTGGACGGGTTGCGCGCTTCCGAACAGCTGCTCTCCACCTTCGACGTCGGCAGGATCGCACCGGAGGCGCTCCTGTTTCAAACGGGGTATCTCACGGTCGTCGCGACGGAGGAACGGGACGACGGAGTCAGCTACCGCTTGGGTTTCCCGAACCGGGAGGTAAGGCAAAGCCTGAATCGGTCGCTGCTGAACGACCTGCTGGGATCCGGGTGGAAGAGGGACTGGGAGAGGGACCGGCTTATCAGAGCACTGAAGGTCGGCGACCTGGCACGCATGAAGGGACTTCTTCGGTCGCTGCTGGCGGGGATTCCGCACCAGTGGCACGGCCGGAACCCGATGGCCGAGTACGAGGGCTTCTACGCAAGCGTGCTGTACGGTCACTTCTCCGCGACGGGAGCGGAGGTGCGGGCAGAGGAGAGCGGCAGCGCGGGGCGGGCCGATCTCTGTGTGCGCGCGTTCGGGCGCGTGTACATATTCGAGTTCAAGATGCATGGCCGGGGCGGTGCTGCAACCGCCATGGCGCAGCTGAAGACTAGGGGCTACGCCGACAGGTATCGGGCCCTAGGGGAGCCAATCCACTTGGTGGCAGTCGAATTCAGCCCCGACACCCGCAATCTGACCGGGTTCGAGACAGAGACCGTCTGAGCCGGCACGCCGCTGGCCCCGGCGAGGTGCCATGCCCAAGCGGAACCTGAGAATTTAGCGCTAGGTGCCCGCATTGCTCGCGTACCGTTCCTGCGGACCTCCCTTGGTGCGGTCCGATCTGGATTCGAGCCTGAGCCAGGTGCTGGCGGTAGCGACACATCCTCCACGGCACCCGGCATCGAGGCAACGCCACCGTCCTCCACGCCCTTGAAGACCTCCTTGGCCGCGGCCGCGAGTACGGCTGCGATCGCACGAACTGCGGATTCGGGAAGGCCAGTGGAGGGGATACCGCGACGGTCATTCGGGGCGGCTGTCGGGCCCGCAGGCCAATGCCCTCTGCAAATGACGCTGGCGCCAGCGCATCACGGCTGGGCCCACGGGCTGGCCACAGTTGCCGCTCGCCTCGGTCACAGTCCCCGAACAGTGATCGGCGCCTCGCCCTGCTCCGCGTCCCTCCGGAACGCCCGCTCTTGCCACGACCCCCCCAGCGCAGGTTCAACATCAGCAAGTGCCCGGGAACCGCGCCGCATCACGGTCCACAGAAGGACGGTCACCCTAATCGGGGGGGCGCCGCACGACCTGCGAGAGGGTCACTGTGGCGCTGGAAAGTCTGACCACACTCACCAAGGGCACCTTCCACAAGGCCTTCGAGCCTCCCTAGGGACGGACTTGGTGCGGCGGGTGGAGTACTGCTGCAGGCCGAAGCCCTGCAGTTGACTGAACATTGCCGAGAACGAACCCAGCGCAACGACGAAGCCGAGCCTGTGCGGGCGCCGGATTGGTGATCTGGAGAGGCTGCGGGCCAAGATCGCAGCTTGGTCGGAGGAGGTCACCACGCGCCAGAGGGGGATGAATGGCGTATGAAGATCGACGACGCTCGTCGCCCGCTCAAGAGCGTCTACCCGAAGATCTTGCTTTGACAAAGTTCCCGTACGACAGGAACGGCGTCGGCGCCATGTCCAATCGCAGTGCAATCCTTAAGCCAAGGACCTCGCGGCACACCCGACAGGCCATTGCACAGGCTTGAAGGGCTTCCCAGAAACCGCAATCCAGCATCCTCTAGGCTCATGGCGGACCCACCTGGATTCCTAGTGCAGTGCCCGCCTCACTCTGTTCGAGCCTGACTGACTTCGAAGTTCGCCCTCAGCCGTTCGGCGGTCCTGATCAATGAGAGGAATTCGGAGCGACGTCCAGAATCGTCCCTGCCAAGCGCCAAGCGACCCTGCTCGAATGCGCGATCGAAGTCGGCGGCTCCCTTGTAGGGCGAGTCTCGCAGCAGCAGTCCGAACTCCGCGACTGCGGCCGCGAAGCGGAGAGCTTGAGTCGGTTCAGCTCGGGCGTCGGGCTTCGCAAGTACTCTCGTCAGCATGGAGCTCCGGGAGCCGTACGGCGGCTTGAATCTCAGTTTGACCGTGAGGACTTCATTGCTTCCGGAGGCGTCAGGTCGGACGGTGGTCTTCTGGTACTTGAGCGGGTCGACGCCGACATGGGGTTCCTCCGAGTCGGCCAAGATGACCTCGTAGAGCGCGGTTACGCTGTGCCCGGCGCCTAGATCGCCAGCATCTCTCCGATCGTCGTTGAACTCCTCGTCTCGCAGGCGCCGATTCTCGTACCCTATCAGCCGGTATGCCTGAATCTGCGCGGGATTGAACTCCACCTGGAGCTTGACGTCCTTGGCGACCGTTAGGAGCGTGGCACCCATCTGCTCCACAAGAACCCGTCTCGCTTCGAGAACGCTGTCGATGTAGGCGTAGTTGCCGTTTCCGTGGTCGGCGATCTTTTCCATCTTCGAGTCCTTCAGGTTGCCCGTGCCAAACCCCAGCACGGTGAGAAACACCCCGGCGTCACGCTCTCTCTCGATCATCCTGACGAGTTCGCCATCGCTCGAGACGCCAACATTGAAGTCCCCATCTGTCGCCAGAATCACGCGATTGTTGCCTCCTTCGGTGAAGTTCTCCCGAGCCAGCCTGTAGGCAAGCTCAATACCCGCCCCGCCGGCGGTGGAGCCGCCCGCGTCAAGTCGTGACAGCGCATTGAAGATCGCAGTCTTCCGCGCGCCGGAGGTGGGTGGTAGGACCATACCCGCAGCGCCGGCGTAAGCAACGACCGCGACTCGGTCTCGCGGTCGCAACTGCCGTGCGAGCAGCGAGAACGCCTTCTTGAGCAGGGGAAGCTTGTCCGCGGCACCCATCGACCCGGATACGTCGATCAGGAAGACCAGGTTGGCCGGCGGAAGGTTCGCCATCGGCACGGACTTGGAGCTCAGGCCGATATGGACGAGGCGATGCGCCGGCTCCCAAGGGCAGCCAGCCATCTCGGTGACGACGCCGAAGGGTTCACCCTCCGCTGGTTCAGGGTAGTCGTAGTCGAAGTAGTTGACGAGCTCCTCGATGCGAACCGCATCGACTGGAGGTAGCCGGCCGTCGCGCAGAAAGCGGCGCACGTTGGCGTACGACGCAGTATCGACGTCGATCGAGAACGTGGAGAGCGGCCTGTTCACGACGGCCGCGAAACCGGGCTCTTCGAGCAGGCCATATTCCTCGGTGTTGAAATCGGGCGGCGGTGGAGACAGGGCGAGTTGCCGCGCCAGAACCGCCGACCTTTCGGTTCGGATCGACCGGCCCGTGGCGGACTCCGCGACTGCCTCAAGGACCGCTCCCAGTTCGAGCGCAAAGTCCTCTCGGTGGCTCCCACCGCGGTATTCCACAGCCCTTCGGGAGGTCTTGAACCCATCCGTCGCCACGAGCGCCCGGTAGCGGCCCAGCGAGAGGCCGGGAAAGGCATATCTGCCTGCCGAGTCAGTGCCCGCAAGCCGAGTGATGCCGCTCCGCTCGTCCTCCAGCGTGACTTCGACTCCCGAAACACCAGTGCCGACATGGTCCTTTACGACGCCCCAGATCCCGCCATCTTCCGCCAGCGGGACAAAGACCTCGACCGCTGGACGTTGCGGCGGAGCCTTGGCACAACCTGCCATGGACACAAAAGCAGTAGCGAGCAGGAATGGAAGCAAGACTGCAACA
Organism: Bryobacterales bacterium; assembly: GCA_028819235.1. GTDB lineage: Bacteria > Acidobacteriota > Terriglobia > Bryobacterales > UBA6623 > VXMF01. The sequence continues at coordinate 5,702 of JAPPMC010000297.1, read as the reverse complement.
GGGTGTTGGGAAACACGGGAACTCATGGGACACTCTCCTCGAATCCGCTCTTGGGCCAAGCCGGCAACCGAACCGCGCCTCGGTTGCTGTCTCGGACGCACGCGGGGACAATTGCGTTGCTCCGGATCGCAAGATCTGCTTGGAGTCCGGCGTGCGATCCGCAGTCGCGGCTCGGCGATCGTTCGGAGCAGACTCGCGCCGTGCCCTATGCCCCACAGGCGCTCGCAGCGTCTAGGGAAGCACACTCGCGGTGGCCACCTTGACTGGAGGGGCGCTACTCGAACTCCGAGAACGTCACTGTCGTGCTGAACATTCTGAACAGACACACCAAGGGCACCCTCTACAAGGCGTTCGAGCCGATCTGGGCGAGGGACCTTGTGCAGCGTATCGAGTTCAGTTGCACGCCGGAGCGCGGCGGTTGGCCGAACATCGTGGAGAAGGAACTGATAGCGATGTCGAGGCACCTGCGGGGACCGCCGGGTTGGCGATCTGGAGGCGTGGCGGGCCGAGACTCGCAGCTAAGTCGGAGGACGTCAACAACACGCAAACGGGGGGCGACTGGCGCATGAAGATCGACGAAGCTAGTCGCAGGCTCAATCGCGTCGACCCAAGAATCTTGGTTACCGCCAAAGTTGGGTGGAGTGCGCTGCGGTGATTGACCCAGTAGCCGCACGCTGTAGATCGGTGACGGAGGCGGTTGGGTGACCGGTCGGGTGGTCGCCAAGGTAGGGCCGGGAACGGCTTGAGAGGACCGCGGGGAGCGTGTGCGATTTGAGCTGTTCCTGCCTCGCGTGGCCGCGTAGTCCCAGGTCCTGGATGCTGGCGGACGGTCGACAACGCGGCTCGATGCTGGACCGATCGCCGCATGGCTGGCCTCAGAGGCAAAGGGGGGTGCTCCTGAGGCGACTGCAAGATCAGGTCCAGGCGCGATGGGAATCACTGCTGGAGTCGCTGGCGGAGCATCCGCTCTTGGGCGCGCAGCTGGCTGCCCTTCAGCAGGAATACAACGAACTCAATCGTCGCGTCTCAAGTTCGGACAAGCTCTCCGAGACGCGCGCCGAGATGTTGAGCGGGTGCCGGGTCCAATCCGCCCCCGGAGCCGGGAGCGCGATCACCGTGCTGGCCGCTGATGGTGCAGCGAGCGTCGGGTACCGGCTACCAGGTGTCCTTGGGCCGTCGGCACCCGCCCATCGCAAAGTGGTACGGCCTCTGTGGGCTGTCTCGACGAATCGACAATGGGCGCGGGGAGTGGTGACCGCTTCTTGGCGGCGCAATTTCGAGGAGTGGACCGGGGCACGACCCCTTGGAGGCAGGGCGTGGCGTTAGTCGTTCGCTAGCGGTTGGGGCGGAGAATTGCCGGACGTGCCTTAACTGCTCTTATCGGCGGAGCCTTGCCGGTAGCCGCGATGACGTTGCCCTTGCGCCGGGGTGACTCCCGCCACCGCGGCCGCATGCTGGGACGCAAGGGCCCTTGCGCGAATCTGGCTCCGCCGCTTCGGCAATGGAATCTGGCTCGGCAGTGGCCTCGCCGGTGGCCGAAGCGGCGGCAAGCGAACCCGAGGCGGTCGACTACCCGCAATGGCATCGGATCGCCCAGAGTGTCTGGCACCATCACACTGTCAGGCTGGCCAAGGCGGCGTTGGGCCACCATTTCCGGGACCGTGACGACGTGCCGAGCCCCGGCCGTGCCCCTTAGAGCACCGCCAAGCAGCCGCCCGGCGCGACATCGGCAGTTAGCCGGACGCGGGCTCCCCGGGGCAGGCCCGACGTGTGCGGCATCGGTCCATGGAACGTCCTTGCGGCACCACCTGTGGCACAAATCCACTGTGCTGCTCGAACTGAACGGGCAAGCCCAGCCTACTCAGGCCATCGCGAACACCAACCTTCGAAGAATCCCGCTATCTGCAAAGTGCAGAGCCACCACGAGGCGAGAGTCCCAGATCTCCCGATGTCCGCAACTGTGAGACTCTTCGGAACGGTCAAGATTCACGATATCGACAAGTCCCGGCGAGAAAGCTGGACCGGGTGCTCTTGGGCCCCATACCTTATAATCTGTTGACGATACGGGTGAACGCCCAGCTTCAGCATCAACGTATGCCATTGCCAAGGTTCAAGGAGGAGACGATGAACCGGATTCCCACACTACTCATTGCAGCGGTCATGCTGCTTGTAACGAGCGGCGCGGCAGCCGGCTTAGACGGCGTCGAAAAGCGCGTGAGACATGAACTCGTAATGCTGCCATTCTACAGCGTGTTCGACAACTTTGAATTTAAGGTCGAAGGTACAGTCGTGACACTCATGGGACAGGTCACGCGGCCAACCTTGCGGTCAGATGCAGAGCGCGTCGTACGGAGAATCGAGGGCATTTCCGACGTGGTCAACAAGATCGAGGTTCTGCCTGTCTCATCCAACGACGACCGAATCCGGAGGGCCGTATTCCGTGCGATCTACTACCACCCGGTGTTAAGTCGCTACGGCTACCAGTCCGTGCCACCAATCCACATTGTTGTGAAGAACGGCGACGTCACGCTAGAGGGTGTCGTAAGTAACGGCGGCGAAAGGAGTCTCGCAGAAGTGCAGGCCAACGGCGTAAGCGGAGTGTTCTCGGTGGTAAACAACCTGATGGTTGAGAACCGAGAATAGGCCATCATCGAACTCACGTCGGCCCGCTTGGCAGTCCAAAGATTGGGCATCGCCGACCGTAAGGAGCCGGATAGCGGTGAACATGTGATGCGGAGTGGGTAGGAGTCCGGTCTGCGCCGGTTCGGTCGCGCTAGGTTACGGAGGCTTCTTGCGGTTTACTGCAGCCGAGTCAGGGAAATGCGTGTAAGTTGGTGACGGCTAGGAGAGGGGTGGCGTATCCTGGCGACAATGTCTTTGCTTTGGAAAGGTTGGAGGATACGCAATCAGCAAGAGTACATCAGAGGCGACTGTGGTCCCGATCGACCAAGCCGTGGCCTGTGTCGGACACTCTCACAGAGATTCTCCGAACCGGAGCGCAGCGCCTGCCAGCGCGGCCGGAGCCGGAGGATCTCTACGCCACGGGCAAGCGCGGACGGCGGCGGGTGAGCCGCAGCGGGCCGTGGAGACGGCGGTGCGCTACCTGCAGGCGGGGAGCCGGTACGAGGAGCGTTACGCTAAGGCGCTGGACCTGACCAACCGGTCCCGATCACTGGAGCCGGCTCGCGGGCCGATCCCGCTGCGGTCCGGGTCGGACCGGGTGCCCCTTCCGCCCCGCTCCAAGGGGCGTCGGAGCCCCGGGAGGGCGACTCTGCAGAATCTGGATGAAAATGAACGCCCGATCTGGAGCAATACGAACGCCCCGTCTGGTCGAAAACGAACGTCCAGCGCGGCTTGAAGCAGGACCGGTCGCGGCCGACAGGCTGACCGTTCATTGCTCGCGGCGAACTCCGCCGAGTGCCCAGAGGCTCTCCCGCAGCCCTTCCGCCATGGCCTCCACCGTCTTCCCGCGCGCCACACGAGCACGAAGTGGAGCAATCGCAAGCCCGCCGATCCCCCGACCGCAGCCTGAGCGTACCCCGTCTTGACGCCAATCGCCAGCGCTTAACCGAATTCACTGCCTTCCTTAAACGAATGCCGGCGAATGTCCCGGACCGAATGCTTCCACTCGCGCTATGGGATGGTCGCAGATAGCCGCTCCGGCCGGCCTACGTCGGAGGCTTTCATCACGGGCCGGCGCACTTCAATGAATGGTACGGAGACAGGGTGGTTCGACGTCGAGTACCCCACGGACCATCGGCTGGTGCGGGACGCGCTGGTGGGCATGGTGTGAGAAGCCGCCGTGCAGTGCGGCGCTGCCCGCGTGCCTAGCTGGAGGATTGATGCGCACTGGAAGGGGAAGGTTGAGAAGGCGTTTCGTCTCCGATGAATGTCGAGACTGGGCACGACAAGGGCTTTGTCGCGAGGCGAGAGGGACTCTACGGCAACAGCGCAAGTGGACGGGTAGCAGTGTCATTCAGCCAACCAAGTGGCGCAAGGGCATAACTCGTTGTCTGGCCATGTCGCCGTCGCGGCGCTAGCGAGCACTCCCCGGTCCGCGTCAGGAAGGGTCGCCTGTGGAGAAGATCAGCGACCAGGCTGTAAGCGATCCCGATTCCCCCGGCTTCGCATCGATGACCCTGAGCGTCCACACGCGTTCCCGGCACGGACCTGCGACTGTTCTACGAGTTCGCGGACGCCGACGGCGCCGCGACTGGCCGCCAAGACCGCTCTTGGCCCTTGGCGCCTTGTGCGCCGGGCCGCTTTCCGATGCTGCCGCAAGCGGGCAGCGGCATTTTCGCGCTTCTGATGCATATCACGCGATGACACAGGAAACGTCCTCTAGTCGGATGTCCGCATGAGAAGATTCTCATGCACTGATGCGCAAGACTGGACAATCCCCGCGCGGTGCGTTGTGCGGCAGGTCCGTCCCGCGATTGGAGTTGCTTCCAGCAGGAACGGGCATTGGAACGGGCGCTCGTGCCTCGTTGTTTGCCGAAGAAGGTGAGCGACTGACTGCGGTCGGTTGCCACAGCGCCGCCGCGGCGTCTGTGAGCGCTCCACGCTGACCGACACGCTCCCCTCGAGTCGGGTCGGGACAGACCGCCGCCTCCGCGGCGGCCCCCAGGCAACGCCCTGAGACCCGGACGCGCGCACTAACGCATCCGGCTCCTGGGTCCGCTGATGAGAACACCCCTCCCGAACTGCCGCGCCACTTCGTTGCGGCCCAGCATCGGTACTAGGTGCGAGGCTTGCCGACTCTGTGTTCGGATCACGACCGTTCCTGCACGTCTTCCGTTAGAACCGGCCTCGCCCCGCAACGCTCCAACCAAAGCGTTTGCCCGCCGGCTTCGCCGGTGTCGATCGTCACACCGTTGGATCGTAACAGGGGCTGTGCTGGTCAGATGGACAGGCCGCCGCAATCGGTCCTGCTGGGAGCACGCAGTTCGGGTGCCTGCCGCTCTGGCGAAGGCATTGCGCGAGGGCTGCCACGGGAAACGCAAGACGGCGCTTAGCCGCGCTCGGCATCGTGGTCCTGCCACCAGCGAAGCTGAATTGGCCCAGAATCCGGGACAGCGATTGGTTGCCCATGCCAAGAACTGTGACTTGCGGGCGGCCGACGCACTCATGCCGGCCTTGGCAGCTGCGGTACCCAAAGGCGTACCCATCTTCGTCTCGCTCGTCAACAGATTCACCTGCCTATCTGTGACCATGCCTTCTCCGTCGGAGAAGACCATGCATATCAATGCCGCGGGGCCCAAGTCGGAGAGTACTAATCGTCGCTACCGGAAACTTCTAGTTGTCGTTCGCCACTCCCAGAGGCCCGAATCCCCACTGGTCAACCTTGGTTCCCAACTTTCCGCGTTGTAACCGGTCTATCCCATGCAGCCAAAGATAGCCGTGACCACCCCGGCCAGAAAAGCACAGCTGGATTGGCCGAATGCGCCGGAGAAGACGACGTAGAACGGGATGTCTCCCAGCTCGTCGTCCAAGAGTGCGGCGGCAGACGTCACCAGAACACCGACAACGAACACCCACGCCGCGGGGCGCCTCTCTACGATTTCAAGCACCGCCCCCATGCCGAGAAGGAACATGCCGACCGTCACGGCAATGACAACCGGGACGGCATTGACGTTTTTCCGGGGTCTACCTAGTGCTTGCGCCAAAACCCTTCGTGCTCCTTATATATGGGCAAACCGGAC
>JAPPMC010000190.1 GCA_028819235.1 Bryobacterales bacterium | reverse complement strand
AGATCGCCGGGGTACGTTAGGCACGATTCGCGCCGTGAAAATCAGTGATCAAGGCGGGACCGCTCCGCGACTTGGCCCTGATCGGCGGCCTCAATTTCGGAGCGGATCCCAATGTGCTCAAGGTACTCCCGGGCGTTAGGGCCTCGTGGCAAGTGCCGGGCTTCATCTTCCTGAACACCGACTTCGCAGCGTTCATTGACGCGAGCGGCGGCCTCGCGAGCGGCGGTGCGCCGAGCACGGGCAACAGCTTCATGGTCGACGTCAACTGGCTGTTGCCCATCTCGCTCGCAGGCCAGTCCTTCTCGTTCACCGGCCATGCGGAATACATAGGGCGGACGACCGACGAGCTGGGCAACACCGTGCGGGGATGGATCTTGGCACAGCCCCAGTTCAGGTGGGACCTGGGCGGAGCGCTGGGTGCTCCGAACAGGTTCTTCGCCGGGATCGAGTACCAGTATTGGCGCAACAAGCTTGGGACGCGAAACCACGACAATGTCGTCCAGCTGCTATTGGTGTGGCAGCTCTGACGGGCCGCGTGAGCGGTCCACTGACGATCCACAGTTTCGGCCAAGTCATGCCGCCCATGCCGGTGCGGTCGGCGAGGGCGCGTAACTACTACGGCTAGCTGCCAGCCGCGCGCTTGACGGCGGGCGATCCGTGGGGATTGGGGAGTATCGTTCCAGTCAGGTAGGAGGCGTCCGTGCCACTGGCATGCTTGGTGGCTTTGTCGGGCATCTGCCCCAGCTTGGGAGGCGTCCCGGACAGACCGGCGCCGTTAGCGAGCCGCTGGTGCCCACCGCCCGACTCCGACGGTGCGCCTGCCGGCCTTTCGCAAGCTCGAGAGAGCGATGCTGGCAGCGGCCGGACACGCGGCTGCCCGGAGATCCGAGCCCCGTCAACGGGCAGGGAAGAGAGCGAGAATCGTCAGCACACTAACGTGAATTGCGCAGGGAGTGGAGCCTTATCCGGAGTTCGTCGTAGTAGGTTCGGTCCAAACGCCTCTTCAGCGAGAATCGATAGATGTCCGTTTGACGGGCAAAGGCCTCGCTACCACCTAGGACGTGAACTTCCAGACGATAGGGGTCGGACGACCAAACGGCTTCCACGTCGCGATCCAGTCGCCACGCCCGCGAATGGCCGCGCCTCTCGGTCGTGTAGATGACCCACTCAGGCGTGAAATAGAGCACTCCTTCGGATCCGTGTAGAAGCCGCACGTTCTTGGCGGGGATTGCGACTTCGGCGTCTACAGGCTCGCGGGCGACTCGATCCGTGGCCGGCCTCCCGATGCGGTTGACAACTCCTGCGTGGAGTTCGTCCGAGAATGTACTGTCGACCAGGACGAACCGATACCAGCGGTCCAGGCCTAGCCGCAACATCGAGTCGCTATAGCTCTGGATCGCCAGCTCGGACGGGCTCGCTCGGTCAAAGTGCTGCACGTCCTCAAAGCTCCATTCCAGCGCTTGCTTGGTCTCCTTGCTTGGCTGGAATCTGATGCCGTTGTCGCGGACGCTGAGTGTTCCCTCCACATCCGGCCTAACGGCCCTCTTCCACTTGGCTTCGAACGATGTCTCCGCCCCTGCGAGCGGCAAGGCGAGGAGCAGCAGTGTCGGCAGCCTCATGTCGTGGCCTCCTTTAGGGCGGTGCGTTCGCCCGCTTGGGCAATGTCGGTCAGAGACCGTACGTTTCGGTAGTAGTAGAGGACGGGGAAGATCACCAAGACGACAAAGGCTGACGTCGCAACGCCTCCGAACAAGGGCGTGGCGATGCGCTTCATGACATCCGCGCCAGCGCCCGTGCTCCACATTACGGGCATCAGACCGAGCATGTCGGTCGCGACCGTCATCGCGATCGGCCGTACGCGAGCAATCGCAGCTCCCTGGATTGCAGTGACCAAGTCCGCAGGTCGCTCGAACAGCCCCTTGCGCATGAATTCGTCGCGGGAGATATCGAGGTACTTCCAGAAGACGATTGCGGTCTCAGCGTATAGGCCCGCGAGCGCAATGAGACCGACCCAGACCGCGATGCTGAGGTTGTAATCCAGGACTGCTAGCGTCAGGAAGGCGCCGCTGAGGGCAAGGGGGACCCCCGCCAGCACAACGACGGAGGTGAGGGCAGATCCCGTGCTGAGCAGAAGCACCGAGAACACAATGACGAGTGCAAGCGGCACGAGGAGCCGCAGGCGGTCCTCGACGCGTTGCATGGACTCAAACTGGCCGCTCAATGCGAGCGAATAGCCCGCGGGCATCGTTACGCCCCGCTCCAACGCCGCGCGCGTGACGTCCAAGTAGGTGCCGATGTCCATGCTCGGGTCAACATCGACATAGACCCACGCGTTCGGCCTGGCGTTCTCGCTCTTGATCGCGGCAGGCCCGGAAGAGTATCTGAAGCCAGCGAGCTGGGACAGCGGGAGCTGGTGGCCCATCGGCGTCGTAACCAGAACGTCGCGCAGCGCCGGCATGTCCGACCGCAGATCTCGGCTGTACCGCAGATTGACCGGATACCGCTGGAGTCCTTCGATCGTCGTCCCGACCTGAACCCCTCCTAGGGCGGTGTGGATCGCCTCTTGGACCTGGTCGATGACCAGCCCGTGGCGGGCAATCGTGTCGCGATCAATGTCAATGTCCAGGTAGTTGCCCCCCATCACACGCTCCGCGTACGCGCTGAGCGTGCCGGGAACGTCGCGAACGACGCTCTCGATCTGCTTGCCCAGTCGTTCAAGGACTTCCAAGTCGGGGCCCGCGACCTTGATGCCGACCGGCGTCTTGATGCCTGTAGTCAACATGTCCAGCCGGGTCTTGATCGGCATGGTCCAGGCATTGGTGAGGCCGGGCACATCGACCAGTTGCTGCAGTTCGGCTACGAGCTTCTCGGGCGTCATCCCGGGGCGCCACTGGTCGCGGGGCTTGAGTTGGATTGTCGATTCAATCATGGAAAGCGGTGCCGGGTCGGTTGCCGTGTCTGCACGGCCAGCTTTCCCGAACACGTGCTCCACCTCGGGAACGGTCATGATGATCTTGCTGGTCTGCTGCACGAGCTCGCGTGCCTTCGCGATCGAAACGCCCGGCAGGGTCGTGGGCATGAACAGGAGATCTCCCTCCCAGAGAGGAGGCATGAACTCCGATCCAAGCCGACGGTAGGCTCCGAACGATCCACCCAAGACGGCCAGCGCGATGAGCAGCATTGCGACGCGGTAGCGCATGGCGATTCCCAGCACCGGCCGGTAAGCCCACACCAGCAGCCGGCCAACCGGATTGCGGGCCTTCGAAGACCGGCGCTTGCGAACGGCCAGACTGACAAGAACGGGCACAAGCGTGACCGAGAGCAATGCTGCACCGGCCATGACCAAGGTCTTCGTCCACGCCAGCGGCCGAAACAGCCGCCCCTCCTGCTCCTGAAGCGCGAATACCGGCAGGAACGAGACCGTGATGATGAGCAGCGAGAAGAAGAGGGTCGGCGCGACCTCACAGCACGAGTCGCGGACGATCTTCCAAGGGGGCTTCCTATCGCCATCCCTAGCCATGTGCTGGTGGGCGTTCTCCACCATCACGATTCCGGCGTCCACCATTGTTCCGACGGCAACGGCGACGCCGCCAAGCGACATGATGTCGAGATGCACTCCGAGCAAGCTGGCGACGATCCCCGCGGCCAGAACGCCGACCACGATGGTCACAACGGCGACGATTCCGCTGAGGACATGGAAAAGGAAAAGCAGGCAGACGACTCCGACGATCACGAACTGCTGCGTCAAGCTGGACCGCAGGCTCTCGATGACCCGGTCGATCAGTGATGTCCTGTCGTAAGCGACTTCCAGTGAGACCCCTTCCGGGAGCTGGGGCTCAAGTTCCGCCAGCCGACTCTTCACACGCCGGATCACCTCTCTGGTGTCGGACCCTTGTCGGACGATCACGATCGCTCCGACGGTCTCGCCTTCCCCGTCCCACTCTGCCAACCCCCGGCGGATCTCCGGTCCGACGTCGATGCGCGCCACATCGCCCAGCCGTACAGGCGTGCCGGTGCGGTCGGTGCCAAGCGAGATCTTGCGGATGTCAGCTATGGACTGTATGTACCCTTTGCCACGGATCATGAACTCCTTCTCGGCCAGTTCGAGAAGTCGCCCGCCCACGTCTCGATTGCTCCGCTGCACGGCGTCTTTTACGCGCGAGATCGGAATGCCGTAGGCCCTGAGCTGGAGCGGGTCGATCGCGATCTGGTACTGGCGAACATAGCCACCGACGCTCGCGACTTCCGCTACGCCGGGAATCCCGGTTAGCTCGAATCGCAGGAACCAGTCCTGCAGGGAGCGAAGCTCGCTGAGGTCGTGGCGGTCCGATTTCAAGGCGTAGATGTAGGCCCAGCCAACGGCCGTCGCGTCCGGGCCGAGGGACGGTGACACACCTTCCGGAAGCATCTCAGCGACCTGGCCCAGCGTCTCCAAGACCCTCGACCGGGCCCAGTAGAGATCCGTACCGTCTTCGAACAGCACATAGACAAGCGAGAATCCGAAGAATGAATACCCTCGAACGACCTCCGCGTAGGGCACGCCGAGCATTTGGGTTGTCAGAGGGTAGGTGACTTGGTCTTCGACAATCCTTGGGGACTGGCCGGGGTACTGCGTGTAGACAACGACTTGAACATCGGAGAGGTCGGGCAGGGCGTCAAGCGGCATCTGGCCGATCGAGTAGGCACCAGCAACAGCGAGCACTAGCGAGAAGACCAAGACTAGGAGCTTGTTTTGAAGCGACCAGTCAACGATTCTGCTGAGCACGAGTGGGAACCGACCTCTCTAGTGGCCGCGGTGGGCCTCGCGATCAGAGCCTCCCGCGAGGTTGTCAACCGCCACTTGCAAATTGCTCTCGGAGTCCAAGAGGAACTGGGACGACGTCACGACACGCTCTCCCTCCACCAGCCCGTCCACGACCTGGATCCGCCCTTCGCTCTCCATCCCTAGATCGACCTCGCGAGGGACGAAAACCCCGCCCCCTGCATCGACGATCACAACGTTCCGGTCGTTCCCGGAACGCAGGACGGATTGGGCAGGAACGACTAGGGCGCCCTTGGCACCCGGCAACCGGAACTCGATGGTGGCGTACATCTTTGGCCGCAGCCTTCCGTCCAAGTTCTGGACCTCGACATAGCCAGCCAGGGTCTGGGTCTGGGGATTCATTGCAGGCTCGAAGAAGAGCAATCGGCCATGCCACTTGCGCCCTGGGAAGGCGTCAATGGAAATCTCCGCCCTCATGCCCGCGTGAAGGTCGCGAAGGTAGTGCTCGTAGAACTCAACCTTCGCCCACAGGGTCGAGTGATCGGCAATCTTGAGAATGGTCATGCCCGGCACGGTCTTGACTCCCTCCAGGGAGTCGGCCATCTTCTCGACGACATACCCGGAAGCCGGGGAGTAGGCCTCCAGCGTCCGGCTTACGGTTCCGGCTGACCTCAAGTCGTCGATCTGCTGGTCCGTCAAGTCCCAGTAGCGCAGCCTCTCCGTCGCCGCCTCCACGAGAGACTCGGCACGGCGTACTGCGTCCGGATACGCATCTGCCGCTTTCAGCCGGCCTACGTACTCGATGGATGCGAGGAGTTCCTCCTGCGCAGTGACGAGTCCGGGGCTGTAGATCTCGAACAAGGTGTCCCCTTTGGAGACACGTTCTCCCACTGTGCTGACCTGGAGGTTTTCGATCCACCCACCGAACTTCGTGCTGACAGAGACCAGCTTCGCCTCGTCCTGATCCAAATAGCCGATTGTGCGGATCCGAGCAGACAGGTCGGCTCGCTCAACAGCCGCGGTTCGAACCGCGAAGTTCTGCAAGAAGCTCTTGCTCACCTTCACGCCCGCCTGTTCGACCTCTCCTGGCGGCTGGGGGGTCCCGAGCGGAACGAGATTCATTCCGCAGATCGGGCATTGCCCTGGCCCTTCTTGGACGACCTGAGGATGCATGCCGCAGGTGTAGAGTCCGGCGGGCTCGGGCTCAGCGTGGTGAGACTCGTGCGCCGATGTGCCGCCCACGGGCATGCCGAAGTACGAGATGGCGATTCCAGCGGCAATTACTGCCACGCACACAACAGCAAGTGCCGCCGCCTTCGGCTTCGTCATGATTGAACCTCCTCAGGCACAGCCGCGCCGATTGCCCTCTCGAGATCGGCCACCGCCTTCAGGTAGTCCGCTTGGAGGCGCGCCAACCCCAGCTGCACATCCAAGAGAGTGCGCTGGATGTCGAGCAACCCAGTCACCTCGATCGCTCCGGTCGCGTAGGCGGCCAGCGTCGACTCGAGCGCTTGCTCGGCCTGCGGGAGCAACGTGGTCTCAAACAGACGAATCTGACTCTCGGTGTTCTCGATCCGGAAGGAGAGCGAACGGATCTCCGCGTCCATCATCGAGGTCGAGTCCCGGTAGGCGAGCCGGGCCGCATGGAGACGTTCAGCAGCCTCCCTAATGCCTGCGTCGTACTTTCGGCGGAAGAGGGGCAACGTGACACCGATCGAGACCGCGTAGGAATCCTTGCCGTCCCCCGGAATTGGCGGTCCAGCCGTCTGGGCTCCGCGAGCCCGGATGTTGCCCCAAGCCAGGCCTAGGGTCAGATCCGGCCGATGCCGGATTCTCGCAAGGTGGACCAGCTTCTCGTTCTCCTCGATCCTCCGGAAGGCAGCGCGAACTTCAGACCGCGCCTGTCGCCCGATCGCGCCAAGCGACTCTCGCTCCAGATCTAGATCGGGAACGTGCGGTAGGAAGACCTCGCTGATCTCGGTGTCGGCCGGAACGTCGCGAAGAGAGTTCAGCGCCGCCTCTAGGTCTACCCTCCGGCCGAGTAGCTGCTGGCGCCTGTGGACCGCGCGCATGATCTGCGCCTGCAGCCTCAGGGAATCGGCCTGCAAGCCGAAACCCTGCGCGTAGCGGCGACGAGCGATTTCTTCAAAGTGCTCGAGCAGGCCTTCGTCCGCGCGCGTCTTGGCGAGCGCGCGGTCCAGATAGCCAAGTTCGTAGTAGGCGTGCTTTACGCGAAGGACGATCTCGGCCTTCGTGGCGGAATACACCTCGTCCTGGACCTCGGCCGACTTGGATGCAAGCTGGCTCTTCACAGCTCGCTTGCCCAAGCCGGGAATGCCCTGGGAGACCGAGAGCATCCTTTGCTGCGGGCCGACTCTCGTCTCGACCGTGCGGGCGAACTGAATGAAGGAAACAGTGGGGTCGGGCAATGCGGCTTCCTGTGGGCCGCGATGACGCGCGGCTTGGTAGTCAGCAAATGCGCGGAGCACCCGTGGATTGGCCCCGAGCGCGTCTTCGATCAGCGCCTTGAGGCGGTCGTCGCCGTGCGTCGCGAAGGTGCCGGACGGCGTGCCCGCAGCCAGGGCCATGCCGGCGACAAGGTGTATGAACATTCCCGTTTCCTCCTATCCGATTCAGCTGGGGCCGCTCGACGCGGAATTCCGCGTCTTGCGGGCCCGTGGCCTTCTAGGGAATCGCGGCGCACTGAGGGCTTCGAGAGGCCCCCGCACAGGCCGCGAGACCACAACGGGAAGGGCTGGACGCCCGGCCCGTCACGGAATCGAAGGGAATGCTATATCAGCAGGACCGAATGCAAGATGTACGCAGGAGTGCTTTGCAGGAGCCCTGCCACCAAGTCGCGGCTGGCTTGCAAGCAAGCCGGCCCAATCACGTCTTCGCTGCACACTGCGCCGACGCTAGGCGTAGCCTGATCGGCGGCCTGATCTCCGGCAGGGGGCGTCACTGCGTCAGCAACCGCGCAGCCTGCCTCGCAGGCAGCGCCATCTTCGCTAGCAGGTTCCGTCGGTCCGTTGCCGCAATCGTGGGAGCGCGGGGCCAGCTGGGCGGGAGCCGCAGAAAGGCAGAAGCAGATCCCCGACCCAATGAGAAGCCATGCCATCAGCACGGCAGTGACCGGCCTAGTTCGCACTGGTCTTAGCTTAGAGCACTTCGCTGGCGTGTCAAGCGCCGGCCATGGCAGGAATTCGGGGGCATTCCGCCCTCGAGGGACTTTACACACTGGAGTGCCTGATGGACGGGAAGGGCTTGCCAACGTAGGGACGCGATGCTCTCGTGGATAGGCTCCAAGATGGGGAACCTACAGCAAGGTCGCGTTGGGGGTTCCGCTGGGCCGTAGCGGAAGGAGCGCCAGAGTCGGCTCCCGGTCGCAATTGGCGAAATTCTGGACGCTGGACGCCCAGGGGCCCGTATCGACGTACAATTCGCGTCTCCGTAAGAATGCTCTCCGGCGCATCCCGTGCCCCGAGACTGACGGGCTGGGTCTACGATCGGCCTCTCGCAGTGTCATCGCTGCGGCCGCTCTCGCCACCCTGACTTCCGCCTTCACTGCCGTCCTCTCCCGTGGTGACGGCGGCGCCCCGCCCGCCGGGCGCGAGGTCGCCATAGACGCTGATCCTGACGAACTCTCGAAAAAAGGCACGGTGAACGACCGCCTGTTTCTGGTCCGGTCCCAAGTCCACGCTCGGCGTAGGACCAAGCTCGATTCCTTCGTCCGGTTGGGGCGTGACTGTTGGCATTGGTTCGCCCTAACAGAATGAGAGTTGAGCGACGAACTTCACGCGCGCGGTGTCGGCCCCGTCCGAGAGCCGGCCACGGACCGCTTTTCCCGGTAGCTGAGCGACGCTGAGGTGTCGATTCGTGCCAAGCAGGTGAAGCTCCTGCGCGGCTTCCAGTGGATTCTCAACGTCACAGCAGAGGCCATCGCCTACTCGACAGAAGCGCGGGGCGAGGCGCACACCGGGCGGCTCGCCCGCGATTGTGGACTCCCTGTGGCCTTCCGACCTCTATCGGGTGGGAGCGCACGTGCTGTGGGGACGTGACTCGCACCTCTGGTCTGGAGATGTGTACCGGCTCGCGGTGAAGCGACCGCTTGACGCCGACTACTACCAGGGCTTGCGAATGAAGCTCTACGGCCTGAGGACTTCCCGCTGGAACGACAGGCCAGGTTAGCCCGGGCCGGAATGCTAGCCGGGTGTGCCGGGGGAAGCTGGGCCCGCACCCCAATCGGGACCTGTGAGGCTGGCGAAGAACCGCATCGCCTGGGCATGAGCCCAAAACCGGTCGCGTCCGGAGGCCAAGAAGGCCACATGGCCGCCTTGGGGAGGAGCGGCAAGCCTCAGCCACGGGTTGCTGCGGAATGCGGGGACATCGAATGCCTCGAACGGGATGAACGGATCGTCCTGAGATTGGATCACCAATGCCGGCGTGCGCACCTCGTCAAGGAACCCCGCGGCGGAGCAGTTGTGGTAATAGTCGGCGGCGTCGCTGAAACCGAAGGCGGGAGCCGTGATCGTATCGTCAAATTCCCAGATCGAACCCGGCCTTGGCAGGGGGCCAGCAGGGAAGAACTCCGGCATCGCCACTCGTTTGCGCCGCATCGTGGCCCGCAGCTGGAGGAGGAAGCGGCGCTCGTAGACTGCGTTTCGCCGCCGCCCTATGTTCCGGGAGCAGACGTCGAGGCGGATCGGGGGTGAGATCGCGCAGATCCCGCGCACGTGCGGGGGAGGGCGGGCTGCCCATTCGCCGGCCAGTTTCAGGGCGATGTTGCCGCCCATGGAGAACCCCAGTATGAACAGGGGCCTCGGAGAGAGCGCGTCAACCACGGCCCGCAGGTCCGACGTAAGCCCGGAGTGGTACAGCGTTCGGCACAGGTGCTCGGTTCCGCCGCAGTTACGCACGTTCAGCCGTACGCAGTCAAAGCCGAATCGCAGCGCCGCCGTGACGGTTGTCAGCATGTAGGGCGCACGGTCGCAGGCGGTGAGCCCGTGCACGGCGAGCACGGTGGGTCGCTCGCGCCCAAGTCGGGGAGCCGGGAAACTGTGCACCCGGGCCAGAACCTTCGTACCGGGCTCCGTGTCGAAGAGACGCTCCTCGTGGAGTCGCTCGTGCGGATTCAGCCGCCGTGGCCAATAGTGGGCCAGGATCGTCTGAAGGTCGCCCAGACGCACGAGCGGAACGTATGGCAGGGCCCAATCGGCTCTTGGCGGGATCGGCTGCCGAGCGGCGAGCCCGCTTGGACCGGCCTCAGCGACCGGCACCGGCCGGCTCGGCGAGAAGCGGGGCCAGTTCCTTGCGGAGGTTGGTGATCTGGTCGCTCCAGAACGCCTCGTCCATCCCCCGGTGCTCGTGGCGGATCACGCCCGCGCGGTCGACCAGCATCAGGTACGGCACGTAGGCCCGCGCCATCACGGATAGGTCAGCGAACCGCATCCAGTCCGAACGCGTCGAGACGCCCAGCGGAAACTCAACGGAGTGCCGCGACCGGAATCTCCCTATGTTGCCCGGTGCCCCCGGGTTCACGGCCATGGCCATGATCTCGAAGCCCTTGCCGGCGAACTCCCGATACAGCGGTCCCAAGGCCTCGCAGGTTTCCTGACAGTGCGGGCAGTCGGTGGAGATCCACAATACCGCTACGACCCTGCCGCGCAGGTCGCTCAGCGACACCGACCGGCCGGTGGTCGTCTTGAGAGTCAGGTCTGGTGCGTCGCGCGGCACATTGCCGGCCTCGGCTGGCGCCACGGCTAGCAGAAGGCAGGCCGCTGAAATGGCTGCTGCGGCCTGGATGGAACGACTCACACCGCTTCCCATTCCTATCATCAGCGTCCCCAAAGTCGCAGACTGGCGAATCCGATCCGGCAGCCGGAATCGAAGGATTCGCAGTTTATCACAGGAGGGGAGCTGCGGCGCCCGCACGCCTCAGAGAGCGCCGAAGAAGGCGCTGGGATCGCCGACGACCGCAGCGAGAACAGTCGGCGACCCGCGTCTGCGGGCCGACAAGCACCCTGCGGCCGATTGGTGTCCGACATCCTTCGAGATTCTTGTGGAAGTAGGCCAGAGCTTGGGCCTGGAAGGGACCGTGGAGAATTCTGTCGCGCCCCCCTGACGAGTCGTGAATTGACGAGACTTGCGGGCACAACCTCCCCCAGCAGGGCGGCTTGGGACCTGTCGTGCGACCTGGGATACTGAGCGGCCGACGTGCGTACAACCTAGCCCAGTGATTCCAGTCCAGAGTGCATGCGACTGGCTCGGTTCCGGAGCATTGGACGTCCGGGCTCACGAACTATCCCGTAGGCGTTGGAGAACGCCGCAGTCGACCCGCGCGCAATGCGCACTTCAGCATCACGATGCGGCGATCGTGCCAACCGTAAGCAGGACGCGTCGAAGTGATCGACGAGGAACTGGGTGGCGGTGAATCGCGGGCGACCAGAGTCGCTACAGTCTCGCGAGGCTGGCGCGCACGCTGAGCCGGAAGAGATCCTGAGCGCCTGCGGGCCGGATACGATTGAGACTGTGTTGAGAGGGAATGTGGTGCCGTTCAGGAAGAGGTACGAGCGGCTTGGGGAGCGCCGTGGGGAGCAGCGCGGGGAACAGCGTGGGATCAAGCTTGGCCTCCGTGAGGCGCTCGACAAGATGCGCACGATCCTGGTTGGAAAGGCCCGAGAACGATTCGGCGACGAGGCGGCCCAGTGCGTTTCTTCGCTGCTGGAGTCGGTGACGCCCTTCGACACGCTCCTCGACGTCGCCGAGGCCTTCGGTCGGGAAAAAACGCGCGAGGACTTGCTCACAGCCCATTCGAACCTTGGCCTGAAAGCACCCACGGGCCCGACATCCCCGTAAGGGCGGACTGCCGCACTTCGCGCGTCGGTGGCCGAGCGCAGCCGGTCGCCCCGTGGAGGGTGCCCGAGCAGGTCGGGCGACTGCGGTACCAAGCGAGCCATCGAGTCCCAGTGCGGAAACGACGTCAGAGGCCTAAGCCGATTGCAGGCTGCATCGCCTTGGCAACGGGCCTGATCCCGCACCGGAAGCCCTCGAGACGCTTTCGCCAGTGCGGCAGTTCGTCACACGGGCAGCCGCTGAAGAGCGATTTGCCGGGCAACCGCTGAGTGGTGGTCGAAGCCTGCGGCGTCGCCCAGTGGGGACGACACCCCCTACTGCAGCGTGAGCCTCAGGCGCGGGGATCCGAGTGAAGCGTCGGCTGAGCGCTACCGCGAGCTGCCCATGCCCCATAAGCGGGACTTGACAACGGCACCCCTCGTGTGGC
>JAPPMC010000125.1 GCA_028819235.1 Bryobacterales bacterium | reverse complement strand
GAATGCCACAAGGGACCTCATCCTGTCAACCCCCAAGATCTGTGGCACGGGCAGCTCGCGGCCCAGTAAAGCCAAGCGTGGACCTGACTGAACCGACGCCTCTCGGCGCACTCGGTGTCGGAAGGGGGGCAACCGCCTCGCGCACAAGCTCACTCCGCTTGGACCACGAGGGGCCGCTCCGGGTGAAAGGCGCCCGCGGAGGGCGCCTTCCCACAGGCTGCGGAAGACACTGGTTGCAATGGGCCAAGAATCTGGAACAGTCTGTATGGGCAGACAAATGAAGAAGAAGCTTAACATTGGCGACAAGATCCTGCGGCCCGCGGAGGTGCGCACAGCAGAGACCGGACAAAGGCTCACGCGCCCGACCGAGACGGCCTTGCGCGATCACTTGGCTTCGACCTCCTGTGGCGAGGCCGACTTTCGGCTGGAGTTGCTAGTCAAGCGCGGCCGGCTTGTGCGGGGCGTCACGGTCAACGATCGCAACGCGCTCTACGAGAGGATGGAGGGCCGGAGTTGACTGCCGTTGACACCAATATCCTCGTCTGTGCCCACCGCGCCAAACTGCCTTCCGACAGAGGCGCACACTCCCGCCTGACCGAGCATGCCGGGTCGGCGGCCCGGTAGGGGATCCCAGTCTCTCGCGTGGGCTTGTACATGCGCGTCGTCACCACCCAAAGTCTCCTCAATCCGCCGCACTTGGCCGAAGAAGCATGCGAAGCAGTAGCCCGCTTGCTGTCGTTTCCGAGCCTGACCCTCCTCAGTTTGGGAAGGAGGTACGCACGCCTGCTGCTGGAGACCGTCCGCGATGGCGGCACGGTCGGGAACTTGGTCTTCGATGCCCAGATCGTGGCGGTCTGCTGGGAGCATGGAGTTGCCTGCCTGCTGACCGAAGACCGCGACTTCGAACGCTTTCGAACGCTGCGGGCCGAGCGGCTGTGAACGTGCCTGTTCGCCCCCGCCGCAGGCTGGGATCCGCGGTCTCTCCCACAATGGCCTGGACCTGCTGTGCGCGCAACTCTGCGCGAGCCGCCGCCAAACCTCCGGCATGGCCCAAGGCGGCCAACACGGCCATCCCGCTCCTGGTGACCAAGAGGGCGTCGCAGAGCCGGAGGGCACCGGACCGTGAACGACTACCCGAGCGAAGTTCTGCCCACTGCGATCCAGCGCCGTGCCAAACGTGGCAGTGGCACCTAGACCGTCGAGGCGCACGCGCCAGTACAAATCGGGGCTGCGCTCGGAAAGCGGCCCGTTCCCAGGGTTGGCGGCACTCGTCCACGCCGGTTCCGGACGGCGCAGACTAACATGACTGTGACTGCCTTGACGTGTTGCCAAGCCAGATGATCGGGTACCCGAGCCGGCCTCGCCGCGACGGTTCGTCTCGGGGACGCGCCGCTTCGCCCTACCACGACACGGGGCGTTGGGGCATGGCCGAGCACGCCCCTGGGTGGGCCGTCGGTTGTGTGGAGGCCACGTCCGCAAGAGGCCACCAGATGAGGGGAAGTGTTCGCCGGAGAGCCGCCGCTCCTGCATCATGAGCATGATCTTCGATCGGCGGCAATTCCTGCGGCTGGGCGCCGGGGCCGGCGTGTGTCTCCCAGCCGCCCGCATTCTGCCGGGCACGGCTGCCGCCACGGGACCGAGCGGGCCGTACGGAGTCCGCTTCACGGACATCGCCGCCGAGGCCGGCCTGAACGACACGGTTTACTACGGAAGCCCCGAACAGGTCCGCTACATTGTCGAAGCCAACGGCTGCGGTGTCGCCTTCTACGACTACGACAACGACGGCTGGCCGGACCTGTTTGTCCTCAACGGGACGCGCCTCGATGGCGTGCCGGGAGGGACCGCGCCGACGAACCACCTGTACAGGAACAACCGCGACGGAACCTTCGCCGACGTCACCGCCGAGGCCGGCCTGACTCGCACCGGCTGGGCGAACAGCGTCTGCATCGGGGACTTCGACAATGACGGCAACGACGACCTGTTCGTCACGTATTGGGGCCAGAACGTCCTCTACCGCAACAACGGCGACGGGACGTTCTCGGACGTCACCAAGGATGCGGGCCTAGGAGACCTGCCGGACCGTTGGAACGCGGGCGCCACCTTCATCGACATCGACAGGGACGGCCACTTGGACCTGTTCGTCTCGAACTACGTCGAAGTGGACCTCGCTAAGCTGCCACTTCCCGGCCAGGGCAACAATTGCGAGTGGAAGGGTGTGCCTGTTTTCTGCGGCCCGCGCGGCATGCAAGGAACCAAGAACTACCTCTACCGCAACAACGGTGACGGGACGTTCTCGGACATCAGCGAAGAGGCCGGCATCCACACCCCCAACGGGTACTACGGCATGACAGCGATCGTGACGGATGTCGACGACGACGGCTGGCCGGACATCTACGTCGCCTGTGACTCCACACCGAGCATCCTGTATCGGAACAACCGCGACGGCACGTTCACCGATATCGCTGTCGAGGGCGGCGTGGCCTACAGCGAGGACGGTCGTGAGCAGGCAGGAATGGGCCTGGCCACAGGGGACTACGACGGCGACGGCAGGCTGGACATCGTCAAGACCCTGTTCGCGGACGAGATGCCGGCCCTTTACCGGAACTTCGGCAACGGAACCTTCGCCGACATGTCGGTGGCGGCAGGCCTGCACGAGGTCACGCAGCACATCCAGTGGGGCACGGGGCTCGTCGACTTTGACAACGACGGCTGGCCGGACCTCTTCTACTCGGTCGGGAACCTGTTCCCGCGCGTGGAGCGATTCAACCCGCGTTACCCGTATCGAGGGCCGAGGTTCCTGTTCCGGAACCTTCGGGACGGCACTTTCGCGAACATAACGGACGATTGCGGACCCGGGCTGACAACCCCGCACTCAAGCCGCGGCTGCGCATTCGGCGACTTCGACAATGATGGCGACATGGACATCCTTGTCATGAACATGAACGAGCCTCCGTCGCTGATCCGCACCGACGTCTCGACGGGCAACCACTGGCTCAAGGTAAAGCTCATCGGTGTTCAGTCCAACCGGTCCGCGATCGGCGCGCGGGTGGCCTTGAACCTAGGGGAGAGGCAGCTGACGCAAGAGGTCCAAAGCCAGACCAGCTACTACTCCGTCAACGACCTGAGGCTCCACTTCGGACTCGGCCAGGCGACCAAGGCTGACAAGCTCACCGTCCGCTGGCCAAGCGGCGGGACTGAGGAAATCGCGGACATCCCTGCGGACCGACTCGTCCACATTGAGGAGGGCCGCGGCGTCATCCGCACGCAGAAGCTGTGACCGTTGCGATCTTCAGCCGCAGTCCTGCGCCAACATGCGGACCAGTTCGCCGCCGAAGGGCACGGATCGACCTCGCCGATGAACAGTCCGCAGCAGCGGTCCGCTGAAGACTAGGCGCGTTAGGGCCCCGCACTCAGAAGGGCCTCAATCCCAGCGAACCCCTTCGCCCTTGCGATGTCGATCGCCGAGAGCCCGTCGGCGTTGCGCGCGCTACGGTCTGCGCCTCGCCGCAGCATCTCTTGGACCACCAAGGTCTCTCCCCGGGTCGCCGCCACCAGCAGGGCGGTGAATCCCCGCGAGTCCGCCGCGTCTACGTCCGCACCGGCATCGGCGATATGCCGTACGCCCGCAAGTGTCCCGGCGGCCGAAGCGAGCATCAGCGGCGTGACGCTGTCCGGTCGGGTCTGATTCGGGTCGGCTCCGGCCGCTAGGAGCACTGCAATCGTTTCCGCGTGTCCTTCGGCCGCCGCGAACATCAGCGCCGATCCCCCTTCGACATCGAGCAGGTCGTGGCTCGCTCCATGTGCCAGCAGCGTCTCTGCGGCTGTCGAGTGCCCCTTGAAGCAAGCCATCATCAGCGCCGTTCGGCCGTCCGCTGTGCGGGCATTCGGCCGGGCGCCGCCCTCAAGCAGGACAGACGCGACCTCGCGGCGGTTGAGGCCGGCGGCCAGCATCAGGGGAGTACCGCCGTCTGCGGTCGCCTCATTCGGGTCTGCCCCTCGGACTAGCAGCTCGGCGACCGTGGAAGCGTGCCCGTTGGTGGCGGCGAGGGTGAGCGGGCTGTTCCCGGCCGCGTCGCGACCGTCGATCCGGGCCCCTGCCTCGACCAAGGGCGCGATCCTTGTTGACCGGCCGGTAGCGGCCACTATCCTCAGCAATTCGTCCAGATCTTCGACCGCGCCTGCCCCTTCCAGCAGCAGGGCCGCCTCGTCGAAGCCGGCAGTGGCGGCGTGGGCGAGGGCAGTGTGGCCCTGCCCGTCCGTCTGGCCCGCATCGGCGCCACTGTCGAGCAGGAACTGGATCGCGCCCGTCTGCCCGCCAGCCGCGGCCAGCATCAGTGCTGTCCGGCCATCGCGCATCCGGGCCCCTGCCTCGGCCCCAGCCGAGGCGAGAATCTCGAGCGCGACGACGTCGCCCCTGCCGGCGGCCAGCATCAGCGCGGTCCGGCCGTCGGGCGACCGCACATCCGCCTTGGCCCCGGCGGCGAGCAGTTTGCGCAGCATCGCGTGGTCCCCTTGCGAGACGGCGATCATTGCGGCGGTGGCGCCATCATCTGACTGGGCGTCGGGATCCGCGCCGGCGTCGGCAAGGATCTGGACCATGGTCGGCAGTCCCTTGGAGGCGGCGAGAAGCAGCGGCGTCCTGCCCCCTTCCCCCCGCACGTTGGGGTCGGCTCCCGCTGCGAGCAGAGTACGAACCACCGAGGTCTGCCCCTCCCAAGCAGCCATCAGCAGCGGCGTCCAGCCTACGTAGCTCGCCAGTCCTGTGTTGGCCCCGGCATCCAAGAGCGAACTTACGATCTGCAAGTGGCCCTCTGTCGAGGCAAGCATGAGCGCGGTGACGCCACCTCCCTCAACCGTCCCGCTCTGGACGGCTATCGGCACGCCCCGCTTGCTGCGCCTGTCAACGGCGGCTCCGCCCTCGATCAGGAGGCTGACGACGGACCCATGGCCGTGGAGCGCAGCGATCATCAGTGCCGTCAGGCCCCTGCTGTCCGCCGAGTTCGCGTCCGCTTCCCTAGACAGGGCAGACCGTGCCTCGTCCACTCGGCCCACTCGCGCGGCGAAGAGCAGATCTTCGCGCGGTGTAGTCTGGGCGCCAAAACCACGAAGAGCCTCGACAGTCTCCGACCGCCCCAAGAGGGCTGCCTGCACCAGCGCCGACTCGCCAATGGAATCGACCGCATCGACAGCAGCGCCGGCCTCCACCAGCGCCCTGACAATGGGCGTGTGACCGTTGGCCGCCGCGAACATTAGAGCGGTCCTCCCGTCCACGGAGGAATGGTCAACGCTTGCGCCGACGTCCAACAGTGCTGCGGTGGCCGGCAAGGAGCCCTTCGCCGCGGCCAGCATCAGCGCCGTGACCCCACCCAGCGGAATCTCGAAGTCGCCCGCTGCGACGGTAGTGCCCTCGTTGCCGCGCCTGTCCGGGTCGGCTCCTGCCCGAAGCAGCACGTCGACCACGGTCACGTGGCCGCGGAAGGCCGCAGCCATCAGGGGAGTCTGACCCGAGTCGTCGCCCTGATCCGGATCAGCACCCGCAACCAGCATCCCCTCGACCATCGAGGCGCGACCGCTAGCCGCCGCCATCAGGAGCGCTGTCGCTCCGCCGCGGCTGCGAAGATCGACGCTCCCCGAGGGCAAGAGCGCCAGCGCGACACGCGAATGACCGCCGATCACGGCAAGCATCAGAGGTGTTCGTCCCTCATCGTTCTGCGCATTCCCCCGCGCGCCGGCGGCGAGCAGCGCGGAGACAGTCGCCTCGTGGCCAGCCGAAGCGGCGGCCATCAGGGCCGTCATGCCGCGGTCGTCGGACTCCTGCACGCCCGCCCCCTCAGCGAGCAGCGCGGCCACCACAGCGTCGTGGCCTCCCAGTGCGGCCACCATCAAGGGGGTCGTGCCGTGGTCGCTGCGGGCGTCGACCCGCGCGCCCTCCTGGATGAGAGGCCGGATCATGTCGGCAGCGCCAGCCTCGGCAGCCCGGAGGAGGGCAAGGTCCGCAGCAGTGGGCCGCTGAGATTGGGCAGGAACGACTGACCCCACCGCAAGGGCCGCCGCCAGCAGACGGAGAGTGTTCATTCTGGATCGCAACGCCGCATGGCCGGACGGGTAAGATGTCCCAAGATTCTCGCGCGGAGGGTCGGCCCGCCGCAAGGCGGCCTGTCCGCGAAGTCCCCAGAACGTGACACGGCGGCAGTTCCTCACAGCGTTAGGCGGCAATGCGATCGCCTTGCGGACAGTCCGTGGCCAGCGCAGACCGGCGACCGAACCATACCCCGTCCGATTCGTGGACGTAGCCAAGGGTGCCGGCCTGACACATACCGTCTACTACGGCGAAACCGACACGTCAGACTACATCACCGAGGCAAACGGCTGCGGAGTTGCATTCTACGACTACGACAACGACGGCTGGCTTGACATCCTGCTGCTCAACGGCTCCCGCCGCAGCGGCATTCCGCCGGGAGAGACCGCCACCAACCGCCTGTACAGGAACAACCGAGACGGCACGTTCACCGACGTGACGCGCGACGCAGGCCTAGTCCGAACGGGTTGGGCGAACGGCGTTTGCGTGGGGGACTTCGACAATGACGGTCTCGACGACCTATTCATCACCTACCGAGGCGAGAACGTCCTGTACCGCAACAACGGCGACGGCACGTTCTCGGACGTGACCGCAGAGGCTGGGGTCGGGGGAGACCCCGGCCATTGGAGCACAGGGTGCACATTCCTCGACTATGACCGGGACGGGTACCTGGACCTCTTCGTCGCCACTTACATCGGTCCTGAGAGCCTTGGGGAGCTGCCGCCAAAGGGCCGGTCGACATGGAAGGGAGTGCCTGTGGCCTACGGCCCGCAGGGCTTGGCGATGGGATCGCTGACCCTGTACCGCAACAACGGCAACGGTACCTTCTCGGAAGTCACCGACGAGGCCGAGCTTCGGGGCAAGCTCGGGTATGGGCTGACCGCAATGTCTACGGACTACAACGAGGACGGCTGGCAGGATCTGTATGTCGCCTGCGACTCAAGCCCGAGCATCCTGCTGCGGAACAATCGAGACGGCACGTTCGCCGACCTCGCCACGGAGCGCGGACTGGCATACAGCCCAGACGGAGTCGCTCAAGCTGGCATGGGCCTAGCGATCGGTGACTATACCGCCGACGGGAAGCTCGACATCGTCAAGACGCACTTTGCTGACGACGTGCCGGGACTCTACCGAAACGATGGCCAAGGGTTCTTTTCCGACGAGTCGCCAACTGCAGGCCTGCGCGCCAGTTCGCGACACCTTGAATGGGGCACGGGCTTCGTCGACTTCGACAACGACGGCCATCCCGAACTTTTCTACGTCACCGGCAGCGTCTACCCCGAGGTCGAGGCGGTCAACCCGGACTACCCCTACAGGGGCCCCCGGTTCCTGTTCCGAAACCTGGGGAACGGCTCGTTGGTGAACGTGACGGAGCAATGCGGGCCGGGACTCACGACGCCACACTCAAGCCGAGGCTGCGCCTTCGGCGACTTTGACAACGACGGCGACATGGACATTCTCGTGATGAACATGAACGAGCCACCGTCGCTGATCCGCGCCGACTCCGATGCGCGCAACCACTGGCTGAAGGTCAAGCTGGCCGGGGTGAAGTCGAACCGCACGGCCATTGGTGCGAGGGTGTACGTCCGCACGGGCAGGCACCTGCAAGTGCAGGAGGTCCACAGCCAAGACAGCTACCTGTCCGTGAGCGACCTGCGCCTCCACTTCGGACTGGGGCGGGCCGTGCGCGCGGATTCCGTGCGGATCGTGTGGCCCAGCGGAGAGACCGAAGAAGTGGGGGCCGTCGGCGCAGACCAGCTGGTACACATCGAGGAGGGCAGCGGCATCACTCGCAGTGAGAGATTCGGCAAGCCGGGTGCGTAGAGCCCTGTCCGATTCTGCCCCGGGGCGGTTGTCTGCTGGCTTCCCCCGGGGGAAGCCATGCCTGCGGCACAGCGCCCGACGGGAGAAGTGTGCGGATCCCCCCAAGGACTAGCGCGGAGCGCGGTACATGACGAGCTTCACGTAGTCTTCGGTCGCAGTGTACTCGGGCGTCGTACCATCCTGTTCCTGCAACAGGGGGACGAACTTCCTTCTTACACCCATACCTCTCGCGTCCACATAGCCGTAATCCCGCAAGACCTCTACGATTAGCGGATTGCGGGCAGGCCGCTGTCCGGCGAGCATCTTCTCGACGGTCATTGAATTCTGGAGAGCACCGGGACTGGAGATCTCCAGCCGATCCGAGTACCGTACGATCTCAGTCTCTTCATTCCGAGTCCAGTCGCGATGTGCAAGAGCATTGAGAATCCCTTCACGCAACGCGTCTGAGGGATACTCCCAAACACGCCTTCGGCGCATCCCAGCGTCGGGATCTATGTCATCTCGGGACACGAAAGGCCTCATAGCATCGACAAGATTCTCGATCAGTCCATTCTCAAGGCGCATCCCAACTCCACTGGAGAGCCCCCCAAACAGGGCTACCAAGGGGCCATTCACGAGCCTGTCATCCTGCGCCCGGTAATCCTTGTCCCTGCCGCGAAACGACATCCAGCGCACTCCAGCATTCGGCAACAGGCGGCGTTGGGCGCGACCGAAGAGGACCAAACCTGCGATAGTGCAGACCGGAGCACCTCCCGGGCGATCCACCATGAACCCCAATGCGCACAGGCGCTCTTCCCAAGACTGCTCTGTGACCGGTGCCACATCTTCTCCCACGATCCTCACGAGGTAGTGAGAGAGGCGCTCCAAGCTGAAGTCGCGCAGGCTGCTGCCAGACACTGGAAGCAGTTCCGTTCGCAGCAGGCCGCCGTTCGCGAACAGCCGCGCCAACTGTTCCCGGGATGCGAGACGTGATGTCGAACCGACGCGGACGTAGACGTCCTCGCGACCGCGCCGCCGAACCACGTATGGCTTCGCCACGCCCTGGCTAACCGTCACCACTGCCACCCGGAGCCGGTCATCAACCTGAACCTCCTCGTAGAAGGGGAGGATCATCGGATGCACTATATGCCCGAACACCGTGTCCATAACCCAGTGCTCGAGATCGTGCCGCTGGATTCCTGTGATCGTTCCCTCATCCTCTACGCCCAGCAGGATCCGACCGCCCTGAAGATTCGCGAGAGCAACGATCTCCTTAGCCAAGCTCTCCGGGCCCAGATCGTCTCGCCTGAATTCGACGGCGGAGTTCTCGCCGTTACAGATGAGTTCCAGCAGCTGCGCCTTGGTCATCGGTGTGGTCATCGGTGATCGCCTCCGTACTCCGAACCGCGACGCCTTAACTCTTGGCTCTTGCCTGTCGGGATGTTCGCGACACCGGCGCTGATTCTCGGGCTGTCCGCAGCCCTCGTCGGGACCCCCCCGCGTTTCGGCGTAATCGCCGAGGGGCGTGCCGGCGGCAATCCTGCCCACGCCACCAACAACAGGGCCACTCGCTTCAGTGGCGCCCGCGGACGGACTCTTCAAGACTGTCTCAGGGAGGCTATCAATGGCCCGCCGACCGTGCGGGGTGCTGTCAACGCTTGCCGAGGCGAGATGCCGCGCCACCAACCCACTGCGAATCTCATGGGCGAACCGGTTGGCACTGGCCCTGCAGATCTGACCGTTCGGAAGCTGACTGTCGGGTCGCGACGGCCTTCCCTGGGCAGTTGCCTCAATCCTCACCCGCTGGCAGATCGTACAGGTTCTCGCGTCAAGCTACGGGTCGGGCAGGCAAGGTCATCGCTTCCCGGGCCTTGGCCGCTGGCGAGGCCTTGAACGATGTCTCCTGGAGCTCAGGGTCAACCACAGAACGAAGCCGAGGCAGGGAATGGCCTCTCAAGGGGTGCCGCGACTACCCTCCAGCAACCTCAGGAGGACATCCGTCATCCGCAAGCCCCAAGCCAGAGCCGCCCGGGCGACGTTAGGTGCTGATGTGCGACAACGACCGCGTTAGCTGACCGGGCATGGGGCCCTGCGAGCCTAGCCTGAGGTGGGACTGGCCGGAATCGGGGCCACACGCCGACGGCGCGATTCCGGCCAGGCCTGATGTCAGCCCGATGCCACGGGCGCAGCTACCATTCCACCCGCATGCGGAGCTGGATCGTCCGGGGGCCCTTGGGCTGCTCGGGCACGATCTTTCCGAAACCCGAGCTGTTGATGTTGTTGCCGAAGCGGCCCGCGATCCAGCGGTGGCGGTTCAGGCAGTTGAAGCAGTCTGCGCCAATCTGAAGCTTCACCTTCTCGCCGACGATCGGAATGCGCTTGACGATCGAGAAGTCCTCATTGAAGTTCGGGCACTGCCGCGTCTCCTGGTCTACCTCGGGGGCATTGCCTTCCACGAAGTCGCCCGGGGGCACCCATGCCTGCGGCCTGTTCGGCAACACCTGGGACGGGTTCCCGGCGTTGAGGATGAAGTCGCGGCTCGGGTCGCCGAAGACCATGTCACCGCACGAGATGGAGCTCCGCCACGGCACGTCAGCGGCCCGGTTCGCCAAGTTCCGCACTCCTCCCGGAATCCCCACCGAGAGGCCTCCGCCGGTTGAGATCGGGAATCCGTTGACGTACTCTTGCACACCGGAGATCGTCCAGCCGCCAAGCACGTACTTGCTGAATTGGCTGTTCCCGCCCCAGCGCTGGCCGGGCCCGAACGGCAGGTCGTACGAGTAGTTGAAGACAGCCCGGTGGGTTGTATCGTAGCGGTTGACCCGCTTGTCCAGCTTCCGGTTGTATGAGTTGCGGGTGTTGCTGCCGAAGGCCCCTGGAGCCCAGTCGACGTCGCCAAGCTGCTTGGCGACCGTCCAGTGGCCCAAGAATGAGAGCCCGTTCGAGTAGCGCTTGGTCGCCTTCAGCATGGCGGCGTTGTAGTTCATCCCGGTGTTGATGCCGGCGTCGTTGGAAATGTTGCCGAACTGCGGGAACCGCCGCAGGGCCGAGTGAAGCGGCAGGTTATCCGGAAACTCAGGATACGGCTTGCCGTAGCCGGCGGCCGCGACGGCGGGATCGTTGATGGTCAGGTTCAGCAGTGGGCCCAAATGCCAATAGTCCGGGTGCAGGTCGTTGATGCGCTCGTGGTCAGCGTTGTTGCGGCCCATGTTCGAGTAGAACGTGGCCTCCATGATCCAGTCCTTGAACTGCCGCTGGAACCCTCCGGTGATCATGTACAGAGTCGGAGGGGTCCCGATGGTGTACGGGCTCATCCAGTTCGTGAAGCTCTGGTTGTTGAGGAACGCCGGATCGATGAATGGCGGAGTGCCGAGCTGCGAGGCTGGGAAGCCGTTGTCCCACTCGTAGTAGGTGTCGAACGGGCTGGCCCTCGGCGGCGGGTTGCCGCGGGCCTCGTGGCCGGCCCGGTTCACGAAGCGGACATTGGTGTTCTGGATCGCCATGTACTGGATCCCCGCTCCGGCGCGGAACACGAGCTTGTCGGTGATCTGGAGGGCAAGGCCCAAGCGAGGCCCGAAGTTGCCGTAGGTCGGAGGCCCAACTCGGAACTTCCCGTTCGCTCCTTGGGCTGTGCCATAGAATTCGATCGCTCCCATCACTCCGGTGGCGCCCGGGTTGGGGAGCCGCTCGTCAAAGCCCGAGAACTGGCCACTGTTCTCCTTGAACGGCATCTGGAGATCCCATCTCAGCCCGAGGTTCAGCGTCAGCCTCGGGTGCACCTTCCAGTCGTCTTGGATGAAGAGTGCGTGGTACGCTTCCCGCTCTTCGAGGGCGAGGCCGGCGGCCGTCCCCACGAAGTTCGGAAGACCAAGGAAGAAGTCCGCCAGATGGAAGCCACCGCTTCCGTTGGTGTCCTTCGTCTCGCTGCCAAGATTCCCCTCGGAGACACCGAACAGGTACGTGCCGGCAGCGCCGACAGTGAGTCCGCCGGCAGCGCCGCCCTGATCGTGCCGATTGATGCGCCAGTACTGTCCCTGATAGCCGAACTTGATCGTGTGCAGACCTTTGTTCCAAAGCGTGCTGTAGGCCCAGTTCGGAATGAGCTTCGACTCCTTGTTCGAAGGCGCGTTCGCGCAGATCGAGACGCCGAAGCTTGACGCCCGCGCGAGCTGGATCCAAGGGCACTCATTGCTTGGCATTCCGTTGAGGCCCCACTGGGACGCCAGACCTTGCCCGAAGGTAAACGTTCGAGCGCGACGTGGCGGGCCTAGGGGTGGAGGGTCGAGGTGGGTG
>JAPPMC010000068.1 GCA_028819235.1 Bryobacterales bacterium | reverse complement strand
AGCCTATCCCCTCATCCCCGCCGTTAGGAAGATGGGCCGCTCGCATCGCTTACGGAAGCAGTGCGCGGGTATGCAAGTGCGCGCAGGGGAGTTTCGGGGGCGAGGTGCTCACGGCCGTGCACGGATCGCTGCACGGTGGCGAGACAGTCGGAGGGACAGAACCGCAGGGGGTAGTGCGGAGTGTGCTGCCGGCGGCAGGCGCGGCGATGGTTGTAGTGCTGTCCGCACGACGTCGGCGCCGCTGTGCTCCACACCGAGAGCTGACCGAGGCCGCGGCTTGCAACCGTCGCGAGGCCGCTGCATGGTGAAGGGAACATGATGGCAACGAGGAGTCATGCTTCAGTGAACGAAGCCACGTCATCCAGCGCGACCTTTCGAAGCCGTCGGCCCGCGTCCATGTCTTCGCAACGGTGGGCGCGATGACACCGGGGGAGTTCATCGCCAAGTGGCGCGTGGCCGAACTCAAGGAACGCTCCGCGTCGCAGTCTCACTTCAACGACCTGTGCAAGCTGCTGGGCGAGCCGACGCCGACGGACGCGGACCCTGCGGGCGAGTGGTACTGTTTCGAGCGCGGAGCGCGGAAGGACAGCGGCGGCGACGGCTGGGCCGACGTGTGGAAGCGCGGCTGCTTCGCGTGGGAGTACAAGGGCAAGCACGCGAACCTCGACGCCGCGTTCAGGCAGTTGCGGCAGTACGCGCTGGCGCTGGAGAACCCGCCGCTGCTGATCGTCTCGGACATGGCGCGGTTCCGCATCCATACGGCCTGGACGAACAGCGTGAGCGTTGCGCACGAGTTCACGCTGCAGGATCTGGCGGACGGGGCGGTACGCGACAAGCTCAAGTGGGCGATGTCGGACCCGGAGCGGCTTCGTCCGGGCGAGACACGGCAGGGGGTGAGCGGGCGGCGGCTACCTTCGCCGAACTTGCCCAGTCGCTGCGGGACCGGGGCCACGATCCGCAGATGGTGGCGCATTTCGTCAACCGACTGGTGTTCTGCCTGTTCGCCGAGGATGTGGGCATGCTGCCCGACAACATGTTCACCCGGATGCTGGAACGCACACGCCCCGATCCAGAGAAGTTCGAGGACTACGCCTCACGGCTGTTCGGCGCGATGGCCACCGGCGGTGATGTGGGATTCGAGCCGGTAGCCTGGTTCAACGGCGGGCTGTTCGACGACGGCACCGCGTTGCCGCTGGACCGGGACGGGATCGAGACGGCGCTCAGAGCGGCGGCGCTCGACTGGTCGGAGATCGACCCGTCGATCTTCGGGACGTTGTTCGAGCGCGGCCTCGACCCGGACAAGCGTTCGCAGTTCGGGGCGCACTACACGGACCGCGACAAGATCATGGCCATCGTCGAGCCGGTGATCGTCCGTCCGTTGCTGGCGGAATGGGCAGCGGAGAAGGAGAAGATCGCCGCGGCCATCGCCAGGGAGGACAAGGCCGCCTCCTCGTCCGCATAAAGCACAGATATGTTTACGGACCAGTCTACATCAACGGAACCCGCGAAGCAACCTGTCCTTGATGTCCCGCGGCTGCGACTGTCCGGTGATCCGGCCATACCGCTCGATCATGGCGGCGCACCGCGCCAGGGTGTGGTCCTCTACGACCGCGATGAGCTTCAGCAGTTCTCTGAGTGTCCTTTCGGCTTCCCCCAGCGCCTCGTCGACATCCTTCAGGGCCGCGGTGTTCACTTTGGCTCTCGCGCCGACCGCGATGATCCTCGAACGGTTCTTTCCGACCTCCTTCGCGGATGTGCTCAAGAGTTCATCGTGGGCCTTCTCCAGGCTCCGGACATCAGCCTGGAGCCGCTTCAGGTCTCTGCTCAGGTCGCTGCCGACGGCTGCGGCGGGCACTGCCAATGCGACCAATGCCGCGATGAACATTCTCATACTCGTCCCTCCATGTAGTCTCGTCACTCGCGCACGTCCGCCGGGAGTGGCGTGGGCCTGTTCTCGACGCGGGTCTTGCGGATATGGCAACCACGGCAAAGCGTCTGGCAGTTCTCTGGATCGAACCGCTCGCCCCCGTCCTCCAGCCGCTTGATGTGATCGGCCTCCAGCTTTCCGGCCTTCCCGCACTTGACGTAGCGCCAGCCGTCGCGGTCCAGGCACCAGCGCCGAAGCGCCAGCCAGCGCTTCTGTCCACCCCTGTCGTGATGCCGACTCATGCCGCCCCCAGGTAGGCCCGCCGCGGCGCCGGCCGGCGGTCCATGGCGCCCGCCACCAGCACCAGGGCCGCGGCCACGTCGTCCCTGCCGGTGTTATTCTTCGGGTCGCGCTTCACGAGCCGGAAGGACCCCTGATCGTCGTTCTTGACGCGGGACTGCCCCAGGGATGCCTGGATCAGCGCTCGCGACTCCATACCGACGCTCATCGGGCCGTCCTTCGCCATCTTCCGCAGCGCCCGCAGGTCCTCGGCAGCCTCGCTCCACCGCGACACGCGGGGGTAGATCGGAATCGTGGTTTCGTCTTGCAGCTCGTTAAACCGGAACCTGTCACAGATTATCGCTTCAGGCCCCCAGGGCTTGATGATGGAGATCAGCTTCTCCACCCGCGGGACCCGCCGCCCTTCGTCCTGGATCAACACGCCGGCGTCAACGAGCTTCTGATAGGTGCCTCGCGGCACGCGGTCCCGGACTTCCTGTTCCTCGATGCTTGGGATCCCCGGAGCCACGGCCACGGCTTCGATGCGCCCGGACCGCCACCCGGCGACCGCTGCGCTCCAGGCCCGACCTCCGCCCAGGTCGATGCCTACCATCGGAAAGCCCTCGACGTCGCCCAAGGGACAGGCCAGCTTCCAGTCCGCCACGGTCGGCGGGACGTTCGCCTCGTCAGCGGTCGGGCTGTTGAGCCGGTAGAACAGGAACCGCGCCTTCAACCGGGAGTCCTTCAGGCCCCCGTCACGTTCCTCCTGCAGCTTCTTTCGGAACCCGGCGTCGACGCGCGTCAGCGGGTTGAAGCGGGCGATCTCCGGCCACTTCGTCCACCAGAACTCATCGTCCTTGTCGATCCGCCCACGGAGCACCTGAACGTAAGTGGAGCCGTGGGTGCCGTCGTCCACCGGGTCATGCCACCAGCCGGACTCCGCCGGCGCCAAGGTGCCGATGTAGATGGCCTTGAGCTTTGAGCCCGGCTTCCCCTGTGCGGTCTGGATGGCGTCGAACATCAGCGTCCCGCCGTTGACCTCCCAGGACCCCGGCTCGTCGGCCACGACGATCGGAGTCCCGACAAGGCCCATCGCGGTCTTGGCGTTGGACGACATCACCCGGAGCTTCGTATTCGTGGACTTGTGCGTGATTCCAATGCGCGTGTGGCTGTCAATGAAGTGATACTCCCCGGAGCCCTCAATCTCCGCCCGCGCGAAGCGGTATACGATCCGGGCCTGCTCGATGCTCGCAGCGCACAGGACGTACTCCTTGCCCGGCTGGTGGAGCGGGTCTCCAGGGGTCAGACAGCGGGTCAGGATGTGCGCCCCCAGCCAGCTCTTGCCGTTGTCCCTCGGGATCGACAACGCCGCCGTGTCCACATCCGCGGCCAGGGCCTGGGCCAGGAAGCGCTTTTGAAAGCCAGCGAGCTTCACCAGGTCACTATTCCTACGTTCGACAGCACCCGCCGCCACCTCGGACAAGCGGGTGATTTCCTCTCGCACACGATCTTCACCGTGTCGCGCCAAGCCTCATACGGCCAGGTGGGGTTGAGGGGGGGCACGGGGATGCCGTGGGCGCGGGCGCAGTCGATGACGCGCGAGACCTCATGCAACTCGCTGGGCTTGACCGAGTTTATTATCAGGTTGCAGACACCCTTCGAGAGTTGGATGCCGCGCTCAAGCACGGCTAGCCGCTGGTGCATCCGGCGTAGGTACAGCAGCGTAAGCGCTGCCTCCCGATCACGCCGCGACATGGCGACGACCACCCGATCACCGGTCCAGAACTCCTCCTTGAATCTCATCCACTGCTCGGAGAATCCTACGTGGAAGACCAGAATCGCGGTCAGAATCACAAGCAGCAACAAGATCAACCACCTCACCTGCCGCGTTATTGCCCATTCGTAGTGGGTCATGGGGAAATCCCTCTCTCCGCGTACACAGAAGATGACCCCCGGCGCGGTCCCCCCTATTGTCCGATAGGTCACAGGGGTCCCCAAGGGCTTGAGAGAAGCAATGCTCAACATCCTTGGCGTGACGGCAGCGAAGGTGGCGCTGCCCGGCCTCGCGCGAGCATGAGCTTGCTTTCCCCTCGATGACCACCAGTTCATGCACCACGTCAGGACGGGCCGACGACCGGCGCTTGATCCGGTGGATGGCTGGAGGCACTGGCTTGTCGTACTGAAGCTGAATCTGGATCATGTGAACAGTTCCCCCTAGTTCACTCTGGACAGGTACAAGATAGCACCCGGCCATCGGAGCTTGCGACCAGCTCGTGTTTCCTCCCCGGCATTGGAGCGGGATTCGGTCGCGAAGCGTCTCAGCATCGGAACGGCCCGATTCGCCATGTCCCGTCCCGCGTCCGGTGCGCCGTTTCCTCACAGTCGCACGGGTCGATGGCCCGCGGGCAGTCGTCCACGCCACAAGAGCACTCGCCGTTGTCGCGGTTTGATGATGTGGTCGTGGCTCATGCGGTTCTGCTGTCCTCGCCGTTCATGCCGTCCCCACCAGTGCCTGCAATGCCTCGTCGCCACCTTTACCCAAGCGCCGCACGGCCTCGACATCCGCCACGAATGAGATGCGCAATGAGCCATCATCCCGCCGTTCGACCTCGATGTCCCGGAAATCCGTACCGGTGCGATTGCTGTAGTCACATGCCGTACAGAGCTTCAGCACCCACGTCATCTTCTGGCGATCACTCATGTTCTGTCCCCTTCCTCTGTTTGACGACGGCCACCGGGCCGCCGGGGTTTGCGGTTGACTGTTGATGGGGCACACCGGTCAACGTGGACTGCCCCGTTCCCAGTGCCTCCAAGAGTGGTGTCGCCGAAGTCATTGTCCGCCTCCTATTCGTTAAACTCGTCCAGGAATAGCACAAGCCGCGTCGCGTGGCGGCACTGGCCCCGGAACGTCCAGGCGGGACACGAGCACGACAGGACGCGACCGTCTCTCGTTGCGACCAGCTCGCGTTTCGTCCCGGGCATGGAGCGGGATTCGGTCTCGAAGCGCCTCAGCATCGGAATGGCCCGATTCGCCATGTCCCGTCCCGCGCCCGGTGCGCCGTTTCCTCGCAGATGTTGATTTCCAGCCAGGGCCGGTATGCGTTCGATGACTGTCCCCTCCTAGAAGAGATAGGCACCGAACACGGCACCTTTTCGTCGAACAAGCGGGCGGCTTCGTCGGCCCGCTGGAGAATCTCCGACAGGGCCATGTCGTGCCGTGGTGGCCGGCGCCGGTGTAGGTGGTACGCCACCGTGCCGATGGACCGCCAGCCCATTTCGTCGGCGATCTCCCGAACCGTCCGCCCCTCATCGTGCAATCTCCATACGTGTCGGACCCGTGCGTCGTGAATCGTCAGCGCCGCCTTGCCCCCGGACCCGGCCCACCTTTTCAACGCGCCGCCGTTGCGCCAGCGTGCTCGTGTCCGAGTACCACGGGTGCGCCTCGTACTGACGGGGTGCGGCAGGTTTAGGGCGCTGCCCACGCTCCAGGTCGGAGTAGGACCCACCCGTAGCGCAGGAACAAGTCGTCCAGGATGTTGTCCACGTCGCGATTGCGCGACGGGACTCTGCTGTGGCATCCTGAGCATTGTCACGGGGTGCTCAGGGTGGGGTAGCAGCCCCGCCGCGCTCCAGGGGCCGGCATGACCTGGCAGGTCAGCCGGCCCCATCCCTTTCTGTCAGGCGGCGTCCTCTCCGGCTTGGCCGGTCGCCCGCGGTTGGGCGTCGATCCACTCGCGGATCTCGCTCGCACGCCATCGAACCGCCTTCTGGCCGATCCTCAACGGCAACAGAAAGCCGCTGGCCGGGTCCCTGAGCAGGCGGTACAACGCCGACCGCCGTAGCCTGACAAGGGCTTCGACTTCCGGCCGGGTTAAGAGTTGATCATCCATTTGCCACCCCCATCTTTCGATCTATACCGTGAGGGTGCCACTAATTCCGGATGTGTTGGAGAGTCGTCAAAAACTTTTAGGACGCGCGTAGGATGGGATAGAAGAATTCCTGTAGATCGGGGACTTGGGGTCAGCGCTGCCGGTCCAAATGCCTTCGACGTTCTTGTAGCCACCGATCCCCGCCGCCACACCGACAACATCGCAGGCTGTCCCGCCTTCAGCGCAACAATGTCGCAACTCTTTCCCGTTTCGTGTCACCCTTCGGGTGGTGCTCCAACCTCGGAGTTCAAGGGCTCGTATGGCAATCATCATGCCAATGTTCCGGAGGACGTCGCGGTCGGGATTGGGGCCTCTCTTTGTTGGTCGCGGGGGTCGGTCGGCCACCCACCGAGCAAGATCGGGCGGCAACGTATTTCCTTCCCGCTGCAGCTTCCCCGTAAGCATGTCCAAGGCATCCCACGCCGCCATGATCCCGGTGGAACAGTAGATCAGATCGTGGACCAAGTCCTCGCGCAAGTCGGGGGGTCGGAGCTCGTAGAGACAGACAATGCCTCCTTCCGGCTGGTCTCCGTGGGACTCGTCGCACTTCTGGTTGATGTCGCGGACGAACTCGACGGCTTCCTGAAACGTGGCCTTATCCATGGAGCTTCACTACCTTTACGGACGTGCTCGCCGTCGCGAACGCGGCCCACCGCTCCTTCAACGTCCTGCGCTTCGCCAACAGGTTCGACCGCGCATAGGCTTGCTCGACGGCGGAGCCCACCGCGTGGGCAAGAGACAGGGAATCGAACGAACCTTGTCAACCCGAAACAGACACTAAGTGCCTCCGTTCATCGGGCTTCTTTGGACTATCGCGGACGGTTAACTAGAGCTCCCTCGGACTTCGGTCAACTTCTTCTCCAGCTTAACACGGAGATCGAGGATGTTCTCGTACATGAGGTGATTCTTACCCTGCAAATCGAATGGAAGGCTGTTGCCCTTCTCGCACATCAGAACACACTGTTTACCGAGTCCGTGTGCAAACCCAATCTCATAACAGACATTTGGATTCGAACCCGACGTGTCCCCGACAACAATGTCGTACTCGCGAATCGCAGCCTGTATTTGCTGAATGATCTCCCCGTTGTGATCGATGTCGTCCGAACGTTTTGCAACCATCCCGAGTTTCTCAGTCACCCAACGAACTGCAAGCATGAACACATCTAGCATGTGGTCATTGAACGGCATGATTACAAACACGCGCGTGTCACGCGACTGCGACTTGGTGCCACCTCCAGTCCATATTGAATCGTCTATGCCCAGTTCTTCTTCGTCCTTGCCAAATTGCGCGAACACTTCATCCAGCGTCATCCCCTTGATACCGGACGACGCAAGAACGGCGTGCGCGTTCGGTGTGAAACCCGAGGTCGTGACGAGCCATGCTTCCAGTTTCGACTGCTCCCGACGTAAGACCTCGACAGTACGCGCGAACTGGCGGGCCGTTGCCTCCCCCACAAGTTTGCCGAAGGTTTTGCATTCTACCACGAGCGTTCCACCATCCCTGTCTGTCGCCCAAATATCCACCATCATCCCGTGGGTACTCTTCTCGAGTTCGACTGTCCGATCGGACTGCTCCAACAATACGGCAACAGTCAAATCCAACTGACGTCCTGAAAAAACGTTGTCCATCACATCACTTTCCTCGTTGCCGCGCCCCGTGACAACTCATGCGCCGATAACGGCATTCAGCGTCAGGCTTCGGCGCCCGTTGACCGCACCATCGCTAACCCATTGCTCCGCCATAGACTCCTAACCGCTTCTACCGGTGCCAGTTCGTCCATCCGATTGCAACACTGCAGGTCCAATCAGCGAACGCGCATGGTTGTTGCCGCCCTCGTCGCGTGTGGATTCAGCATGCGCCGCTCACGCGACAATGGCGCACCGCCCCTGGACCGCTTCAGCCAGCGCAACAACGCTGCGTCTCGGCACCTTTAGGACCTTCGGCCCGCGCAGCACGGCCGTCGTCTTGTGCGAAATCTCAGTGGAGGCCCAGATCACGGCGACATTCGACCAGTTGAGCAGCGGCCCGACGGTCTTCCTGTTTGGGGTCGTCTCATTCGTGACGAACCGGAGGTCGAGACGGTCGGCACAGAGCCGTTCGAGTTCGCGACGCGTCCCCGGTGAGCCGCCGGCCACGAGGAGCTTCGTCCAGCCGGCGCGCTGCATGGCTATCAGCATCTGTTCCACCGCGCGCCGGTTGTCGCTTCCCCCGCAGGTCTCGCAATACACCGCGGAAACCGGTATCGGTTCGCGCGTTTCGCTGGGCGACGGCAGGCACGTGGATTTTCGACAGTGCCGCACGAAAGCCGCGCCGAGGGCCTGTTCGACGGCCTCGATCTTCACCGTAGCGATCCGGGTCTTGCCGGGCCGGGTCAGGCCGTCCTTGCAAAGCCGCACGAGCGCCCTTTCGGCGCCTTCACCGTCGAAGCCGAGCCTTGAAAGGAGTTCCGATATCGCCAAGTCATCCACGCATCGTTCCTTCATCGTCTCCACAGGCCAATCCTGTTGTCCGGAGGGTCACGTGGTTCCGAGGGCGCATGGCCAAATACTGTCCTGATCGAAATAGTCTGGTCGATCCGCTTGATCTCAAAACGGTCGCGGGTGCGCACGCCGACATCGTGCTGGACCATGAGACGCGCCAGTTCTTCGCCATCGATCAGGACGATCCGCTTGGGACTTCGCTCTACGTAGTCCCTTGCGGATTTCGTGAAAACGGCGGTGGCGACGAATACGCCCTTGGTCCTACCTGCTGCATCGATGGCGCCCGCGAAGTTGCGGAGTCGCCTTCGCCCACGGCCCTGCCCTCGGCGTACTTCTTGGCCTGTACATAGACCTCGTCTAGGCCGAGCGCGTCTTCCCGGATGGTCCCGTCGATGCCCCCAAGCGCCAGGCGGTCAATCCCTCAAGGGCGGCGGTACGAAGCGCCGTGGTGCTTGATCTCATGCTCGAACAGTTCCCGGTTCAACCTGCGATTGACCCACTGCGCAACAGTTGGTTCAGTACGCCATAGCAGGCCATCATCTTCGAGCCCCAGTCTCTTCCTCACCCAGGCATACATGCCCTTCTGCTGGTCCCTCACCAAGTCATTCATGTCCTTCGTTACCGCCGACACCTTCCTGTCCATCTCCTTCAGGTGCCGCGCGATTTGCTTGTCTCGCTTCTTGTCAGCCTTGGCCAGGTCCTCGTGCTTCAACAGCATCCGGGTCTCCCATCCGTGCATCGGTACGTCGCTCCATTCCTGTTGGCTTTCGCCAACAGCCTGGTCCGACGTACACTCCCTTGCAATCTTCAATGTGCGACATTTTCGATTGCCACAAATGGGACATTTACAGTTGCCCGCTACAGGCTCCCGGATACAGTCGAAAGTAGAAACGCCACCAAGTGACTCCGGCAATGGCCGACAGGCTCTTCCAGTTGAAGTGATACTGCAGCACCGGCGTCTGTCCCCGCGGCGACGGGCTTTTTTTAAGCTCCGGCCAGCGCTTCTTCTTCCACTGCCGGATCGCCTCCTCATCCCGTTCCAACGCACGCCCCGTCGGTCGCTGGCAACTCCACCCCAACTGCCGCAAGAGCCGCCAAACATGGCCAGGATGGTACCGGACCCCGCAGACCTCCTCGATCAAGTGCGCCACTCGCCTTGCGGTCCACAGGCTGGTGTCGTACCCCAGGGCTTCGGGTCCCCGTTTCAAGCCTCCCTCGATCTTGTTCACGTCCGCCGCCCTCAGCCGCGGCTTGCGTCCCGCCCGCCCCGCCTGCTTGAGCCCCGCTCGGCCTCCCTCCGCCAACTGCCGCGCCCATCGATTCACCGATTGCCGGTGCACTCCCACCCGACGCGCCACCTCTGCCTCCGACAGCCCTCGCTTCAACAGCTTCCCCGCCTCCATCCGCCGCCGCTCCAAGGCTTCAAAGTCTCGTCGCACTCCAAGTGGATTCCCCATCAAGCCACTATACCATCATTCCTATTCTGTGTCACTATATTTTACGAGTCTCAATAATTTATTTTACGTTCTCCGTAAACCTATATCGAGGATCGCCACCGTCACCACGGCTGGTGTCGCCGTAGTCGCCCGACTCCGGTGAATACCTGGCCACGACGCCCGGCCACGCGCGTAGCAGCGATTGACGCTGAACTCTTCGCTCAGATCTCTTCGTGATGACGCAGCAGCCACGCCGCCAAGATCACGCCGGCTGATGCAACGAACTCGGCATCCGCGGCCGTGACGACCGGCTCTTTGCCTGCCACGCGCCCATGGCCGGTTCCTGCCAGGTTGCGGAGCTCGTTGGCCGTCTCAATCATCCTTTGAGCGCTGCTCACGATCTTTCTCACATGCCGTTCGCCCTCGGTCGCCGGTGGAGAATTTCCCGTGAGCCGAAGTACCGTCAAGCACTGGTTAGTCAAGCCCGAAAAGCTGAGTTTGTCGGATTCGCTATTCCCTCGACTATCAAGAATGGTCTTCATCGTCGTCTCCAGCATGTCCTTCGTCGCACCGATCGCCAGACAAGGATCATTCGGGAGAGCGTTCCTGATTCGGTCCATGTGTCGTGTCAGGTCGATTGAGGAAATCTGCTTGACGGCCTCCAACTTCTCGAAACCGCGTGCCAAGGCAGCCAGCAGGGGATCGGACCGTGACTCAATCAGCTTCGCGATGATTGCATTGACATGCGCCGGGCCCTGTTTCCAATCCTCCTCACCCGGTATCATCAACAGGTCGGTTTCCAGCGATACGTCCAATTGTCGGCCCGCGAGACGTGTTTCATACCAGTCAATCCAGACCTGCCAGCCTTCCGCGTTGGGCAATTTGTCCTTGAAATCCGCCCACCGTTTACTCGCCCAGACCGGTGTGCCGCCTAGCCAAAGCGCTTCCTCGCTCAGACCGGCGACCATCTCCTCGGGCCGCATGGCCGCAGTTTCAGCCGACCCCAGCCACTCGACGTCCAGCGCCACAGCATTCCAAAACTCCGCAATATGCGGAGCAGCGTCCTGCTCCGATTCATCTTCGTCCGGCTCGTCGAACCATTCCGTGTCACCGTGGATGCCATCGATCGCGCGGTGTGCGATCCGAGCGCCAGAGACTGCCGCTTCGTAGACCGCAGCCGAACTGCCAATTCCCGTTGCGGCATCGACGAGAGCAGTGACTGAATGGGTGGCTTCCAGCGCGGCATCCACGGCGCGTTCCGCGACTTCCAACGCATGGACATCGCTTTCGAGCCGCCAAATCTCCTCGTGGATATCGGGGATCGCCTCTTGCGCTTCTATTGCGCCAATTCGAGCGCCGTTGGCGAGGTCACCGACTAAAGCGCGAGCTTCCTGACCCGCACTCCGCGCGACCTTGCGGACTTCTCCCGCGCGGCGGCCCGGCCACGCGCCCGCATAACTGGACGCTGCGAGCGCACGAAAGCTCGGCAGGATGATCTCGCGGCGTCTATCCTCCGCATCCTCGTAAAGCGCGAGATCCAGCACGGGCACGACCCGAAGTGCGATGCGCGCGGCAAGCACACACGCAAACTCCACAGGCTGTCCGTTCAGCCAGTCATACAAGGTTGTGCCGTCCCCAATATCTGCCATGCTGCAATCCTTTCCCTGCACCACGTATGTCGCGATGCCGTCAAGCTGCCGGCAGCTTCAACTTCGCGTAGAACTCACTCATGACGTTCTTCCGGGTCTACCGCACCGTCCTGATCCACCCGGCGCGGCAACCCCCGACGCTCCGCAATCCGCGTAGGAGCGCAAACGCCGAATGCACAGCCTCGTTGTCCAGCCCGCAACCGCGGGCAGAGATCAAGAGCACGTCCGAACTCGGCCTCGAAGAGCAACAAGGCCCGCTCTGCCTCACCTCTGCAATCCCGGTCCCCGCACCCATCGTAGAGGGCAAGCGCCCGTTGGTGCCGGGCCTCCCACCCCACCTAGGGAAGGCTGCAATCCACCGTGCCACTGGTCTCGCGCCCCTGAGGCGCGGGAACGTCGATCTGTTCGACCACCGCCGATTGCTTCACTTCGCCAGGTTCACGCATGAACCCATCGAACAGCGCTCCTCCGAGCACAACCACGACGAGCAGCACGACCGGTCTTTCATGGGAAGGTTGCGGTTTCTTCGCTCCCTCTGGCCTGCAACGCACTCGGATGGCCTCGTTGTTCTCGTCGAGTTGCTGAGCCTGTTGCGGGGTAGGGCCAAGGGTTTGTCGTCCAGGCAGACGAACTTGGACATTTCGCCTACCTTGCCGTGTTGTGTCAACCCCACGACGGGCGCGACGTGAGAGCCGTGACCGCCGCCAGCGCACACGCAATGTTCTTTGATCCGCACGTCTCCCAAAGGGATGCAGGTTCGCGATACTGTGCCATCGAGGGCCACAGTTGCGCCGGGTTATGAGTATGAGTGTATTCGTTCGTTGAAGGGGTGACGGAGCAGAGATCGCCGCCACCATCCGCCCTG
>JAPPMC010000286.1 GCA_028819235.1 Bryobacterales bacterium | reverse complement strand
CGAGCGAGGCGCCTCCGACCGCAAGCACCAGTCCTCCGAAATAGACCGGGAAGAGCGCGCCGGTCGTGTAGGCCTCCTGGAAGATCTGCTGGGCGGAGCTCAGGTAGGCGATGAACGGCGCGAACACCGAGCCGCTGGCGAGCGTGAATCCAAGCGCCGAACGGATCCTCAGGACTTCGAGGATGCCTCTCCCGAGGGCGCGGGGAGCGAGCGATCGCCGGCGCGCGGCGGGAAGCGTTTCCGGCTGCCGCAGCGCAAACCAACCGAAGGCGATCACGGCGATGGCGAGGAACATCGTGAAGATCGCGCGCCAGCCCGCCACCCAGAGGATCGCCTGCCCGAGGGCCGGAGCGATCGTGGGGATGAAGATGAACACGGCCAGCACGAACGACATGAGACGCGCCATCCGGCGTCCCTCGTACTGGTCGCGCACGAGGGCCAGCGTCACGACACGCGGTCCCGCCGCTCCCGCACCCTGCAGGACGCGGCCCGCGATCATCACTTCGAAGGTGGGAGCGAAGATGCTCATCAGGCACCCGGCCATGAACAGGACGAGGCCGGCATGGATGGCGGGCCGGCGGCCGACCCGGTCGGAGAGCGGACCGAAGACGAGCTGACCGATGCCGAGACCGACGAACAGTGCGGTGATGACGAACTGGACGTCGTTCCGGCGGGCCACCCCGAGGTCCTCGCCGATCGCGGGCAGCGCGGGCAGCATGGTGTCGATCGCGAGCGCCACCAGCGACATCAGGAGGGCGGCGAGCGGGACGAACTCGGTGACCGGGAGGGCCGGCCTGGCGGCGCCACCGGACCCGTCGCCGCTGGGCGCCGCGGTCCGGGCGGGGCCGCTCACGGGAACAGCGGCCTGAAGTCGAGATCGAAGCCGAAGGCGCGCGGCCCCACGAGTTCGAGCCCCGCCTCGGTCTGGAGCGCCTTGGGGGATTCGAGCGCGATCACCCGGACGCGCTGGCCGTAGGCAATGACTTCGGTGCCGAGCGCCTCGCCGGTCGCGGAGTCCACCACGGTCAGGATGTCCGGCGTCATGCCGGCCGGCTCGCCGTCCCGGAAGGCGACGGCGAACTCATTCTGGAAATGGAGCTTCATCGTGGATCCGCGATCGGCTCCCAGCCCCGCGATGGTGGCCACCCCCCGCAGGAACCCACGGGTGGTGCGCCGTTCCATGTCGGACACCTTTCCGGTGAAGAGCAGCAGGCCCCCCTCCGAGGCCAGGACGGCGTCCACCGGATCGTCGCCCTGTTCCCGGGCCCCGCGGACGGCGGCGCCGATCCGGATGGCGCGGGTGACCGAGCCCAGGATCGCGTGGTCCTTGATCTCCCGGCCGGTCCGCGGGGCCTTCGCGGTGGCGGCGATCGAGCCGACCTCGGTCACCGCCACCCGGCCGAGCCGCTCCTGCCACTGCCAGCTCGCGGCGCGCTCCACGATCACCACGTTGTCGCGGATGTCGGCGAGGCAGAAGGGGTAGTTCCGGAGCCCGGCGATCGCGAAGGTGGTCATCTGCGCCTCCGGGAAAGCGCGGCCCATACAGTCGGCATCCACCACCGGAAGGCCGGTGCGGGCCGCGACCTGGAAACTCTGGAGCGAGTTCGACCCACCGATCTCGAGCGACATGACCGCGGCAAAGGGCCGGCCGAGACGCTCGGCGAGCACCTGGACCGGGCGGGCGGCGACATCCGGATCGGGGAGCCGCTCCTCGCCCACCAGCGGCGCCCCCATGGTCGAGACCACGGCCACCAGGTCGTCGTCGGCGAGGGACTCGGCCGGGATCACGACCGGCCGGAACCCGCGTGCGGCCTCCGCCCGCAGGTTCAGCAGCGAGTGGTAGGGGTTCCCCCCGCCCCCCGCCCCGAGGATCCAGGCGCCGGCGGCGAGGTCCTCGATCTCGGTGGGCGTAAGTTCGCGGGCGGCCGGGGTCATGCGGCGGGCGATGCTAGCGGATCGGTTGGCGTCGAACCGCGCGCGGCCATCGGCCCTCCTCCGGATGACACCCCCGGCTTGGAACGCCGGCTTCAGCCGGCACCGCGCAACGCTCCTCCTCCGGATGGCACCCCCGGCTTGGAACGCCGGTCTCCAGACCGGCACGGCCACAGGAATCGGGGATCAACGGCGCTCCTCCTTGGGAGATGACGATCTTCAATGGACTTGGGCGTTAAGACAGACCCCGATCGGGGGCTAGGCAGCTCCTCTTGGGAAGTCTGTTAGCCTGCCTCGCTCCCAACAGATCAATGTTGGCTCTCGTAGCGCATGCCCGTTCCTACCACCGCAACAATCTGGCTCCCGCTCCTTAAGTTGGCGGGAGACAGACAGCGACGCCACATTCGCGAAGCGACCGCCAGTCTCGCGGATCGATTCCAGCTGACGAAGGAAGAAAGGACAGAACGCGTTCCCAGCGG
This sequence comes from Bryobacterales bacterium, assembly GCA_028819235.1. GTDB lineage: Bacteria > Acidobacteriota > Terriglobia > Bryobacterales > UBA6623 > VXMF01. The sequence continues at coordinate 10,428 of JAPPMC010000286.1, read as the reverse complement.
AGGACGCACCAAGTTTCACAATCGGGTTCTGTGGGCCGCTTGGGGTCTAAAGGCCGCCCAACTACTAGAGTCACCCAAGCGTGGCTATCTTCAGATCACTGAACGCGGGCACACTGTCCTTTCCAGCGACCCGAAAGAAATCGATCGTAAGTTCCTCGAGCAGTTCCCCGAGTTTAGGGATCGTTTTCGGAGGAATAGACCCGTACGTGCGGCAGAGCAAGCAGCGGACAAGACGGATGTCGGCGATTCGTCCGCTACCCCCGAGGAGGCCATTGAGTCAGCCTATCGCGAGAAAAGAGAGAGTCTGGCTACCGACCTCATTCAATCCGTGTGCGAGGCCTCTCCGGAATTCTTTGAGAGGCTGGTAGTCGACCTGCTAGTCAGGATGGGTTACGGCGGTTCCCACGAGGAGGCCGGCAAGGCCATCGGCCGTTCCGGCGACGAGGGTATTGACGGCAGAATCAAGGAAGACCGTCTCGGTTTGGACGTCATCTATATCCAGGCGAAGCGGTGGAAGCACTCCGTAGGCAGGCCTGACGTCCAGCAGTTCGCAGGGGCACTTCAGGGACAGAAAGCCAAGAAGGGAGTCTTCATCACTACATCCCAGTTTTCCGCCGAGGCCCGAAAGTACGTTCAGGACATCGACGCCAAGATCGTGTTGATGGATGGTTCCGAACTCGTGGAGTTCATGATGGATCACGATGTCGGAGTTACCACCGAGGCTACATACGTGTTGAAGAAGCTGAATTCGGACTATTTCCCGGATCCGTAGTGTCATTTGAGCCGACCGTGCACTTCCTGAGCGTCGGCAGATTGTCGCGGCCGCGACGCGTGTGGCGGTCTACCCCGGTGTCGCGAAAGGCCGCCGTGCCACGATGAGCAGCCTCACGGGTATCGACAAACGCTACCTAGAGGAGGTCTTGGCGATGGGTCATGGCTATGTCTTGGACTTCAGCGACGCTACCTTCGATGAATTCTTCAAGCGGCACGGCGTCAACATTCACGGTCCCAAGTACCAGACCTACGGATCCTCCAAGGCCAAGAAGCTACGGGCCTTTTGGGAACAAGAATCCGATGCACTGGTCGGACAAGTGCTCTCGGAAATGCTTGATCTCTATCAGGCGAATTGTGAGATCAACCACACACCGATCGACGAGCCGATCTTGGCAAGGGCCCGCGCTATCGCGGATCGTCTTGTGGGGAAACCACCCAAGGCCGAGCCATCGAAGGGTGTGGATGACTTCCTCGACCAGGAATTCAGTCTTCCCAAGGTTCGCAAACTTCCCCTAGAAGCGGCCATATTCCCCATCATCGAAAGCCGCTTGGATGAAGCCCGAAAAGCCCTTAAGGTCGGAGCGCACCTGTCGGTAGTCGTACTTTGTGGCAGCATCCTCGAAGCCATCCTCCTCGGGCGAGCGCAGAGGTCGCCGGCCCTATTCAACAGATCATCTGCCAGTCCAAAAGACTCCGCCGGCAAGGTCAAACGCCTTCCAGAGTGGACCTTGGCCCAACTGATTGACGTTGCGACCGATGTGGGCGTCCTAAAGCCTGATGTACAGAAGTTCAGTCATGGCCTGCGTGACTTCCGAAACTACATTCATCCCTATGAGCAGTTGGCCTCTAGTTTCACGCCGGATGCTCATACAGCAAGAGTCTGCTTCCAAGTCTTGAAAGCAGCCCTCGCCAGTGTGGCCGGAGAGCGGTAGCGGTCGTTCGTCAGAGTTCTCCGTGCGAACCGTCCATTTCCTGACCATCGGCCAGTCGCCGCGGCCGGACGTGGTGCCGGAGGTCCTCGGCATGCTGGGGGACGCGGCCACGGGGATCGAGGCGGTCGAGGCCGGGGCGCTGGACGGGCTGTCGCGGCAGGAAGTCCGGGCCGGTGCGCCCCGCGACGGCGAGATGCCACTGGTCTCCCGACTGCGATCCGGCGAAGAGGTGATCATCGGGGAGGACTTCGTCGGGGAACGGATGGGGGCTTTGCTGAGCCGAATCCCGGCCGGTGACGTGGCGGCGATTCTCTGTACCGGACCGTTCTTCGGAATCGCCGAGCGGCCCGGCCTCGTCAAGGCGGGCCCAATCTTCGACCGCACGCTTCGCGAAGCCTGTTCGCCGGGCGCCACCGTCGGGATGCTGATCCCCGAGCCCCGCCAGGAGGCGGACGCCCGGCGGCGAGTGCCGGAAGGCAGCCCGTGCGTCATAGGGGTAGCTTCGCCCTATTCGGACGCCGGGGTGGAGGAACGGCTGGCCGACGAGTTTCGCGAGGTGGACCTCGTCGGGCTGAACTGCCTCGGTTACGACGGTCCTCTGGAGGCAGCCGTGGCGCGCGCTACCGGAAAACCAGTGGTCCTGGCGCGGCGGGCGCTCGCGGAGGCGGTACGTCGGTCAATCCGGACCGCTGTTCAGCGGCCGCTACCTGACCGCACTTCCGACTAGCCGACTCTTCGCGTAGCGTTCCCCCGCCTCGACTATTTGCGATACTCCTGCGTCCAAGCCGCCGATATCGATGCGCCTCTGCCGGTAAAGAGCGATTTGCATCTTGACCAGTGTGCTGAACAGACTCGCGTGATAGACCATGGTTCCAAAGAAGAGCTTTCTCACAGCTCCCTCGTCATCGATGAGAAACGGGGCAACCGACCTTGCGTCGCTGTCCTTCGGACCACTGCAAGTCCTGGCCCCAGCGAAGAGGAGCCGGACACTCGGCTTGTCTAGCGCGCGAAATCTTGCCAACTCGGCGGCCGAGTCGGGGGATTTGCCAAATTGTCTCGCGCGGTCCATAGGATTCTGAATTACGAGCTGGGGACCGTGTTTGAGCTTGTTGTATGCCGCCGTGATTCGCGGAATCTGACTCTCACTATGGAACGAACTGGAAATCCTGCGGAACTCGTCCGGCAGATTCCTCCAAACCTGTATGTGTCGCTTCGGAATCAACTTCACACTTGGTACTACTCGCCAATAGCCAAGAAAGAACTCGACGATCTCAGCGTCGTCCATCTTGGCTACTTCCCCGAAGAACGTCCTTTGGTCGACGCGTACCGTAGCTGGGCAATCGCCTGCCAGTTTCGCATGGACCCGTTGGACTTCGGAACCGGCTGAGGCCATTCCCGGCCGTGTAACAAAGATCCGAGAAAAAAGATCCGCTAGCACCAGGTTGCGGTTCTTCGACCAAACAGAGAAAGCAATCAACGAGACAGCCTGGTCCTCCAACTGGGCGCCGAGCTGAAGATAGATGTTCGAGAGGGCCGCGAGGCGTTGGACTGACGAGCTTTCCGGCGACGTGTAGCGCTCCAGAGATTCGTATGCAGCAAGTACACGCAACCAGACGCCGATCGTATCGAGGGAGTCCAGAAACTCGCGGTTACAGACGACTGGCTCCTCCACGTTGGATGGATCCAGATTGAGGAGGAACGGTGTGCTATTGCGTGCGATCACTTCTCTGCCTTAGGACGAGCAAACCTTGCCTCCGGGAGTGGATCCGTTTCGGACTCAGAAATCCACGCACGAACTGCGCTCCCCTCGCCCCATCCGCGGTCCGCCAAAGCGAACGCGAGCCGGACGCAGTTGCGACGTAGGGCGGGTACATCCTTCCGATCCTCACCTTCGTTCTCGTAGCGAAGCTCTTCCACTAGGAAGCCCAAACCTTGAATCGCCAAGGGCACCACGAGGTCAGCGTGGACCGGCGGCGCTTTCTCGACGACCCACGTTGCTATGTCCAATGCCGGCCTCAGGACCTTGCGTCGCCGGATTGCGACGACGTTGCCTATTTCACGAATCAACTCCTCTGGTAGCTCTGGGATTCTCTGCGGCAGTACCAGCGCAGCCCTTGCCCACTGATACACACCCCAGATCGCTCCCTCGGAGTGTTGCGGCGAATCCGCAGCTAAGCAGGTCTTGATCATGGCGCTCCCATCATCTGCGTACGCCGGCTTAGCGTTGAGGATCCCAGCAATCAGCGGAAGCCCGGAGACGTCGGCCTGATTCATCGCTATCACTCTCTCGTATAGAAGGTCCGCCGTTCCATTCGGGACTTGTATCTCGACTAGAAGATTGCAGAGGGCCCTGACTGCCCTGGTTTGCAACCACTGCACGTCACTTTGGTCGAACGGAAAGGTGGATTGCTGTGCGTCCTTGGCCCACGCCTCAACATGTGCAATCAGTCGTTCCTTCCCCGGCGCAGGCAAGTCAACGTCTCCCGGGACATCCTGGCTCTGCGAAATCAGACCATTCACTTCCTCAAGAGCGTCGACCGTAGATTCCCTGCCGGACACGTCGCGTCGAGCCCACTTCGTCCAGAATCGAGCTTGCGCAACCCCGGATTCGGGTTCCGGAAGGAAGAGGAATACCCAATCCCGAAGGCCCGTCCCTTCGGGCAGCGCTCCCGCTTCTTGGTCCTTTCGCCTCCAGAGAGCGTCGGCCATGGCCGCAGCCTCGTGCGGCTTGAATCGCTTCCAAACGTTTAGCAGGTAGCCGCGATTTGCCGCGTGCTCTCTTGCTATTCCGTCGGCGCCCAGACCACGCAGAATCAAATCAACTGCCGTCCTCCACTCGTGTTCGTTGTCTCCGTCCCTCTCCGGCGGTGTCCAATCCGAGTGGGCCCCAACACAGGCGTCGGGGTGTCCATCCCCACCGACGAACCCGTCGAGCCCCAGGATCGGCGCATGCAAGAGTGAGAAGACCGCGTCGCGTCGGTGGCCGTCGGAAACCGCCTCCCAGCTTCGCGCGAGCAGGTGTCGCATCGGCTCATGCAGCAGGCGGTTTGCTGCGACGGTCGGTTCACGGTAGAGCCGTAGAGATCGCTCTAGTACCTCGCTTGCTTCCCGATCATCAAGACGAACCACGAGCCGCGACAAGACTTCTATCGCAACGCGCACCTTCTCGGCTTCGAATAGACTCTGTTTTCCGCCATCCCTACTACTCCCAGTGTAGTAATCCAGCGATCGGACACACATATCGCGGAGATTCGAAATGACAGAATCCTGCATTGTTGCAACTCTGTGCCGGGCGAAGACCCTAGTGATGGCTGCATCCTTGTCGTAGTTCGCAATCCGCAAACAGAGCCTTGCAGACAGCTCGATATCGGTTCGATCCAGAACGTCAATGGCGGCTTCCATCAGTGGAGAGCCAATAGCAAACCCCCACGCTCTGGGTGGAAGCGCAGCGACATCACAGAGGCGGATCGCGCGATGGGCTGCTCGCCATCGCTCGTAGGGTCGTGACGACCAGGAGAATCCCGCTACTTCGACCCTGTCTAGGTCGAACGGAGTGCGTTCTGGCTCTTCCTTATCCGGGCGAAGGGCGTCGAGGCAGGAGGACCGTTCTTGGTCGGCGTCACAACGAATGCGGCCGAGCTCTCGCCACCTCCGCCACATGTCCGAAGCGCGATGCCGACCTTGTCGATACGCACTTCCATACAGTGTACAGAGTAGCCACGCCTCTCGAGATGAACTGGCGATGTGTTGATCTCGATCGGTGCGCTCCGCTAGTTTCTTGAGTGCTTCTCCGAGCATTGCTTCAGCCGCGTCTTGGTCATGAATCTCCAAGAGCAGACTTGCCTTCCGCATAGACCACACAAGGTCCGCGCCACCAACGGACCAATCATCAAGCACTGACCCGAGGGTTGCGTGATCCAGCGAGTAGGCCGCCCACAGCGCTCGCTCATGGTGCCAAATGTGGGAAACCTGCGGGTCTTTACTTTGGAATGGTTCAAGCAGAGACAGTAGTCGGTCGAATTCGGACTGATCGAACCGTAGCCGTGCATCCGGCAGCAGGAAACGCACGAGTGTTCGCCACTGGACCCACGAAGTGGGGTTCTGCGGATCAGCATCGTGAATACCGTGTCGAAACAGATCAGGCGCCTCTGCTTCGTCTACGAGTTTCTGGCAAGCCTTTCGGAGAGGATCGGAGGGTGGATCCAAGAGGATCGAGCGGCGCCACACAATTTCATAAGCCACGCGCAGCCTCTCGGTGAAGATCGACGTCGATACGGCTCCTAGCATCGGCCCCTCCCACTCATCGGTGCTGTGCAGGAGGGAGTACCGTCGGGAATTAGGTACGGCGAGCCATCCGGGGTATAGGACTCGGTTGTGGGCCCAGACGCGCGTAACTTCCGCTAGCTCTTCCCGAGTAGCGACTTGGTTCCCGCTCTTCCCGGGTGACGGAGAGGGTTCACGTGTGGGCGTCGCGCTGACGCTCGTAGACACCGGCTGAAGAACCGGCTCAATGTCCGGCGAATCCTGTCGTGGTTCCGGCCAATCACTCAAATCGTACGGACGGCCATGTTCCAGAGTGCTCAGGACCCATTCGTTTGCCAAACGGTGCCGATCCTGTTCGGGCCACAGGTGTGCCTTCGGGTGCCTAGCGAGGTCAATGGGGATTACATTCCTTGCCTCAAGCATCTGTCGCCGCTGAGGCGTTAGATTGTGCCAACCAATCAGATACAGCTTCCACGCGTGGCTACCAAGATTGTCGCGGACCCAGCCATGCCAAGCGAGAAAGTTGGGATCGTCACCTGAGAAACCGATCAGGCAGAGTACGGACTCCAACATGGCCTGCTGGACCATGTTGACGAAAGCGGCAAAGTCTATGGGGTAGCGGCGATAGTCCTCCTCGGTGAGGATTAGCGGGAATTGGCACGGAAGTGACCCATGGAGCTTGACAATGCGAGGAGACCTGGCAAGCGGGATGTCCTCCACGCAACTAATGACGCGGTAGTGTCGGCTCGAGAGGTTGTCGTTCGTCCTTTCGAGGAGCGTGTCCCAGTTCGTAGTAAGAACGTCACGCCAAGGAAGAGCCATTAGACGCTCGTGCACTGGACCAGGGAGAAACTCGTCGTCCCGGATCGCGTCGCGGAGATGTCGGTGCAACTCCGGGCGACCGAAAGCAGCCTCATAGTCTTGAGCGAGGCGCGGAATGGCCTCTGCGGGCACTGCCTCCGACGCCTCACCACATCTGGCTCGGGACGTGAGCTTCCGCTTCAGGCTGCGCGCGATGTCGCTCCACAGCGGGAGTCTGCCTTCAGCAGGAGGCCGGACTAGTGCGTTCCTGCTGAAGCCAGCACCGAGGAGAACGACCGCGCCATTTGTCGAGTCGTCCCACAGGGCTTCCCGAATGTGGTTCATGTGGATCTGGCCATCGAATGTCTGCGCTTCGCACTTCGCAGGGTCGGACTGTTCGGATGGATTCGGCGGTCGGGTCATGATGCACCGGACGGAGGCCTCTGTGGATTACGCGGAGCGTGATCCTCTCTTGAGCGGAGTGTCCGTAGATGAAATCCAATGAAGGAATGCAGCGACTTGTCCATGGCGTAGAGCTGTCTGCGTGCTTGTTCGACGGACCATTGGTTCATTGTCTTCAGTAGTGCTGGCAAAGGGGCGCGCTGGAGGGTGTTTGTGACCTCGTCAGATCGACTCGAAACAAATGCCATTCGCGGACTCAGAGGTAAGGCTAGAGTGAACTTCGGATGATCTACACCATAGACCAGAATGCAGGCGTTGTCCGCCAAGAGGAGGTGTCCACTGCAGCTCCGAAGGTCCACCACACTGTGGTGCTTTACCGTGCGAATCGCCTCTAGAATCGTTGCATCCGTAGCCAACGCCTGAAGCTGCGAGATGCCGATATTCTCGAGGTATCCTGGAGCGTTGTGTCGTACCCAGCCTGACGGTGTCAGGGGGTCTCCCGGGCCAGCCGAAGCCATGTACTCCCATGGATTTTCGTCCAGTTCTTGGGCTACCTTAGCTCCCTCCCTTCGAAGTAGCGCAACTGCGTCCGGGTGCCGCACACGAAGGGACATCAGAAAAACAATCCACTCCTCTCCCTCGTCAGGGGTCAATGTCTCCCCAGTCATCAGTTTCATGCGCGCCTTGGCGGCACGGTCATCGACACGTTTAAGGAACTCTGTCTCCACAAACTGTGGGTCTGTGTTGTCTGTATTTGGCAGGTCCATTACATAGAGATCCTCTCCAAAGGCCACACTCCTCGGCGGTCGACGCCGAGACCGAAGTTCCTCCTTGTCGATCCGGATGTATTCGAGGCACCCATCGTATCCAGTCCAAGCCCGTAGTAGGAACTTGGGTATGTAGTGGTGCCGCATGCGTTAGCCGACTTTGCTTGCCGGACAGGCTATCAGCACCACACGTAACCTGCCGTGCGATCCAACAAACGACGCAAGCGTGGTTTGGCACCGGACACGCCCACGCACTGCCTACAGGGATGTCAGCCGTGGATGGGCTCTCTCGTCCTTCGCGCTACCCGCACCATCACCGGCGTGCCATCTCGCTGGCCTGTGGCCAGCGATGCCGGTCTGGAGACCGGCGTTCCAAGCCTGCACCGCCGTCTGCACGGGCACCATCGGAAGACTCACCACCGGCCCGCTGTTCGCGAGGATAGGAAGTCATGCGCTGTAGCCCACTCATCATCCTGTCCGCCGTCGCCCTCCTCTCCGGGGTCGCCATCGCCGAGGAACCGTCCCCCGTCATGGAGGCCTTCAAGGCCCAGATCTCGCTGAAGTCAGCGAGCGGTCCGCGCATCTCGCCCGATTGGAGCATGATCGCCTTCACGGTCACCTAGGCCGACCGGGAGGGCAACCGGTTCGACCGCGAGATCTGGCTCGCCCCCGCCAACGGCGAACCCGTCCCGCTCACCCGGACGAAGGACGGGAAGAGCACCGGGCAACGGTGGTCCCCGGACAGATCCCGGCCAGTGACGTGGCCGCAATCCTCTGCACCGGACCATTCTTCGGGATCGCCGAGCGGCCCGGCCTCGCGAAGGCGGGCCCCATCTTCGACCGCACGCTCCGGGAAGCCTGTTCACCGGGCACTGCCGTCGGGATGCTGATTCCGAAACGCCGCCAGGAGGCGGACGTCCGGCGGCGAGTGCCGGAGGGGAGCTCCTGAGTCATCGGGGTGGCTTCGCCCTACTCGGACGGCGGGGTGGAAGAACGGCTGGCCGACGAGTCTCGCGAGGTGGACCTCGTCGGGCTGAACTGCCTGGGTTACGACGCTCCGCTGGAGGCGGCCGTGGCGCGCGCGACCGGGAAACCCGTGGTCCTGGCACGGCGGGCGCTCGCAGAAGCGGTGGCACGGACGGTTACGGTGAGCGATTGAGGTAGCAGCGCGGCGACGCGGCGGAAGAAAGCCGTGGCGTCTTCCGGCGCCTTCACGAGCGTGAGAAGCCCTGGGCGGCGCGAGCCCGGCTGCCGGCGCTTGGGTCTCGGGCGACTACGAGTACCGGCGGCGCATCTCTTCCGCCGCCGCCGAGGCGGTGACGATCGGGATTCCTTCGATCCGGCCCAGGGCGAGCATGTCGGTCTTGTCGCCGGACACGATCAGGTCGGCGCGGCCAGCGACTGCGGTGGCCAGGATCAGGTTGTCGTCCGGATCGGGTGATGCCGTGACGTCGGGCAGATCCCCGACGACCTCGCCCACCGCGTCGATGTTCGCCATCAGATCCTGCGCAGCATCGGGGGCGATGATGCGCCTCAGGTGCGGGCGATCGAGGACACGCCGTAACTCGGCGATCTGGGCCACGGAGGTGATCAGCGTCAGGCGTCCGCGTTTCACTTCCGCCAGCACCTGTCCCGGCGGACCCGCCCGGGAGATCAGAGCGCTGACGAGGATGTTCGTGTCAAGGACGATCCGCACGAGCTTCCGCGACCGCGCGGTCGGCGAGATCCTGAACCTCGTCGGCCGTCAGGTGCTTGTTGCGTTCCCAGATCGAGTCCAGGGTCTCCCAGAAGATCGCCTGGCGCACGGCCCGTTCGACGAAGCGGGACAGATCGCCCTTCTTGCCGCCGGTGCGCGCCAGATAGCTGCGAACGCTGCGGTCCGTCTCGCCGCCCACGACAAGATTCCAGCGGGACTTGTCGGTGCGGCGCCCGTCGTTCTCCGAAGTGGCCTTGAGCATATGCGTTTATGTGGATACACGCATGTTATCGCAACCCGTCTTGACCCGAAGAACCGGTTCTGGAGCGGCGGGCGCTGGCGCAGGCGGTCGCGCGGGCGGTTACAACGAACGGTTGACGTAGTGGTTCGGCAGCGCGGCGCCCAGGTCGTGCTGGCATGAGGAATGCGGAAGGCGCTCCAACAGCCGACAGGTCCTTCCCTGTCCGATCCCTGCGAAGGAGCACAGCCACATGCGCGCGCCCACCCTCCCGTTCCGCACAACGCTGGTTGCCGCCGCCATTGCCGCGCTGGCCGCAGCGAGTGGCTGCAGTGGCGACGCCGCCACCGCGACGACGCCAAGTAACGCCCTCACCGCGCCGAACGGCGGCGCCACCACGCCGAACGCCGACTCCCGGACTCCCGGGCTGAATCCGGACCTGTTCGCGAGCGGAGCGCTGGTCTCCGCAGCGGGCACCGAATCGTGCCTGCTCTCCGGGAGAACCCAGGCCTCCTGTTATCGACTCGAAGTCGCAGGAAGGCCAGCCAACCATCG
>JAPPMC010000179.1 GCA_028819235.1 Bryobacterales bacterium | reverse complement strand
TGCCACACGAGGGGTGCCGTTGTCAAGTCCCGCTTATGGGGCATGGGCAGGCCGCAGGGCCCCCTCGACTCTTGCGGTTGTGCTGTGCGCTGTTGCAGCGCTGGGCGCGTCCTGCTCGGGGCCCTCGGTGGTGCCCTCGGAAGACTTCGACGTGCTGGTGTACGGCGGCACGTCGGCGGGCGTAACGGCGGCTGTCCAAGCCAGCCGGATGGGTGCGTCCGTTGCCCTTGTGGCTCCGGAGCCGCACCTCGGCGGCCTCTCGTCGGGGGGCCTCGGCTGGACCGACCTCGGAGACAAGTCGGTCATCGGCGGCTTGGCGCGCGAGTTCTACCACCGCGTTTGGCTGCACTACCAGCGCGCCGAGGCATGGAGATGGCAGCGCCCAGAGGAGTACGGCAACCGTGGTCAGGGCACGCCCGCGGTCGACGGGGACCTGCGGACCATGTGGGTCTTCGAGCCGCATGTCGCGGAGAAGATCTTCGAAGAGCTGCTCTCAGAGCACGGCGTCGAAGTGCGCAGGAATGAGTGGCTCGACCGCGACGGCGGAGTGCTCACGCGGGAAGGTCGCATCGAGCGGTTGGAGACGCTTGGGGGCCGCGCCTACTCCGCTTCGGCATTCATCGATGCCACATATGAGGGAGATCTGCTGGCTGCGGCGGGCGCTTCTTACCGCGTGGGTCGCGAGTCGGCGGAGGAGTACGGGGAGCAGTGGGCCGGCGTGCAGAAGGACGCCCGCCATCACCGGCACTTCTTCCCTGCCGGCGTCGATCCCTACGTTGTTCCGGGCGACCCGGCGAGCGGACTGCTGCCTCGCATCAGTCCTGATCCTCCGGGCCGCAACGGACAGGGCGACTCAAGGGTTCAGGCCTATTGCTTCCGAATGTGCCTCACCACGGTGTCCGCCAATAGGGTCCCGTTCGCCCGCCCGTCGGAGTACGACCCCGGGCAATACGAACTGCTGCTGCGGGTCTTCCGCAAGGGCTGGCGGGAGACCTTCCGAAAGTTCGACCCGATCCCAAACGGCAAGACGGACACCAACAACCACGGGCCCTTCAGCACCGACAACATCGGGATGAACTACGACTACCCCGAGGCTTCCTACGAGCGCAGGCGCGAGATCCTGCGCGAGCACGAGAACTACCAGAAGGGCCTGATGCATTTCCTCGCCAACGATGCCCGCGTGCCGTCGGACGTGCGCGAAGAATTCGCGCAGTGGGGCTTGGCCGCCGATGAGTTCACTGACGGCGGCAACTGGCCACACCAGCTCTACGTTCGTGAGGCTCGCCGCTTGCACGGCGAATTCGTGATGACCGAGCACGAGTGCCTCGCGAAGCGTGCCGTGCCGCATCCGGTGGGAATGGGCTCCTACTCGATGGATTCGCACCACGTCCAGCGGTACGTCACTGAGGAGGGCTTTGTGCGGAACGAGGGCGACATCGGTGTCAAGCCACAGGCCCCGTACGGCATCGCCTACGGTGCCCTCACGCCTCGTCGTCAAGAACTGACGAACCTCTTGGTGCCCGTCTGCGTGTCGTCGACCCACATCGCATATGGCTCGATCCGTATGGAACCCGTGTTCATGATCCTGGGGCAATCCGCCGCGACCGCCGCAGTCTTGGCGATTGAAGCCGGGATTGACGTTCAGGACGTTGAGTACGCCAAGCTCCGCGAGCGCCTGTTGTCTGATGGCCAGGTGCTTGAGGCGCCGTCGCGCGAGTGACCTACGGGTGGCCGTGCCGCGCTGGTACCCTATCGCCATGCGGCGACTCCTTGCGGGTTCACTCCTAGCGGCTGGCTTGTGCCCTGGTGCGATCCAGTTTCGCGATCAGGTCCTTGAGGCGGACTTGGGGATCGGGTATGCGGTCCTGTGCGTGGACGTCGACGCCGACGGGGACACGGACGTGGTCGCCCTCAGCGAGGACAAGGTCGCTTGGTGGAGCAATCCCGGCTGGGAGAAGCACGTGATCCTCGACGGCGCGACCGAGGCGGACAATGTGGCGATAGCGGCCCACGACATCACGGGGGACGGCAAGCCGGAGTTCGCCATCGGGGCCGCTTGGCGGCCGAGCGACACCCAGGGAGGGGGAACGCTGCAGTGGATCCAGCGCCGGCCCGACCCGTCGGCGCAGTGGCTCCTGCACCCGATCGGAAGCGAGCCTACGACACACCGCATCCGCTGGGCAGACACGGATGGGGACGGTCGTCGCGAACTGATCGTCGCCCCGCTCCACGGCCGCGGGACGAGCGGGCCGCAGCATTGGGTCGGCAATGGTGTCCGACTGCTGGCGCTGTCGCCCGCCCAGCCGGACGCGACGGCACCATGGGACACGGAGGTGATCCATGACGGCTTTCACATCGTCCACAACTTCTGGGTGACCAGCTTCGACGATGACCCGGCTGAGGAGCTGCTCGTCGCTTCCTACGAAGGCGTGCACCTGCTGGACCGGGACGCTTCCGGCAATTGGGCGGCGACGCGCCTCGGACCCGGGCACGATGGGCCGGACATTCGCGGTGCGGGAGAGATCAAGCTCGGCAGTCTGGCCTCCGGGAAGCGCTACATCGCGACGGTGGAGCCTTGGCACGCGAACCACATCGCGATCTACCACGAGCCGGCCGACCCGCGCACCCCTTGGCGAAGGACTGTGCCGGTAAGGCGGCTCGGTGGGGGGCATGCGCTCTGGACGGCAGATCTGGACGGCGACGGCAGCGAAGAGCTCGCATTTGGCTGGCGACTGAAGGGAAGCGCCCCCTATGACCGTCCGGGGGTCGCGGTCTTCGACCCAGACGATGGGGATGTGCAGATTGTCGACTGGGGCGGCATGGCGACCGAGGATCTGGCCGCTGCGGATCTCGACGGCGACGGGCGTCCGGACCTAGTGGCCTCGGGCAGGGCGACACACAACCTGAAGATCTACTGGAACGAGGGAGTAAAGCCGGCCTTGGAGTGAGTGAGCCTGGCCGCACGCTCCTGCGCACGGCAGGCGGCCCGCGCGGGGTGAGCAGCCGTGCGGGACGATTTGTGCTGTCCTCCCAAACGTGTTATCCCGCCGGGTGATTACCGCGCGGAAGACATCGTGGCCAACCGGCCAGCCGCCGAGCGGCGCCGGCCACACCGAACTAGTACTGGGTGAACGGCGTGACATTTGGCTGGAAGAAGTTGCGCCCATTGAGCGGCAGGTCGACGACTTGCCGTTCAGCCACGACGTTCCCAATCTCCGAGGTCTGGACTTGGATCTGTGCGCCCAGAGCCTCCACGGTGAAGGTCTCGGTTACCGCACCCACCTCGAGCACGATGTCGAACGTCGCAGTCTGGTTCACCTGCAGCGTGAACGGCTCGACAGCGGCCGGGCGAAACCCATCCTTGGTGGCACCGAGCGTGTAGCTGCCGGGCAAGATGTTGAGGAAGTTGTATTTGCCGACCGAGTTCGATGCGGAACCCACCGTGATGCCGGTCTCAATGTTGGTCAGCTCAAGGTCGGCGTCGGGTATGACTGCCCCTGCCTCGTCTCGAATGGTGCCCGTGATGGCCGCTGAGGATGTCTGGGCCTGGACCTGAAGTGACCCTCCCAGGCACAGGATGCCGACCGTCAGGCAGGTGATGCGGAAAGCGCGATTCGGGTAGACTCTACGTAGTAATCGTGGCCCCTTGGAGCAAGGGCGCACGACACAGCCTCTTAGCTGCCCTGTGCGCCTGCGGATTCGCGCCGTCCTTGGCGCTTGGAGAGGCCCACGACTTTGCCCGCGATATCCAGCCGATCTTCGAGGAACGCTGCTACGGATGCCACGGCGAGCAGATGCAGCAGGGCGAGCTTCGGCTGGACAGCAGGGACAGCGTCTTCCGCGGCGGAGGCTCCGGCGTGGCAGCCGTCGTTCCGGGAAATAGCGCTAACAGCCTTCTCTATCGCTACGTGGCCGGTCTGGGCGAGACGCGGATGCCCCCGGTGGAACCGTTTCTCTCCGGCGAGCAGATCGAGCGAATCAGGGGGTGGATCGAGTCGGGAGCCGCCTGGCCCAGTGAGGATTCCGCGACTGCTGCCGAGGAACCCGATCACTTTGCGGAGGCTCAGTCACACTGGTCGTTCCAGCCGTTGGGAAGGCCGTCGCCCCCGACGATTCGGAGCGGTTCCCTGGCGGCGCGGGTTCGCAATCCGATTGATGCCTTCGTCTTCGCGAAGCTGGACGAGCGTGGCTGGGAACCATCGCCGGAGGCGGGGCCGCGCCAGCTGCTGCGCCGGGTCTTCCTGGACCTGACCGGCCTGCCGCCTGCCATCGAAGAGCAAAAAGCCTTTCTGGCGCGTCCGGGCCCTTTCGCTTTGGACCGGGTCATTGACGATCTCCTCTCCAGGCCGACGTATGGCGAGCGCTGGGGGCGCCACTGGCTCGACTTGGTTCGCTACGCCGACACAAACGGCTACGAGCGGGATGCCATCAAGCCCTCGGTCTGGCGCTACCGCGACTACGTAATCCGCTCATTCAATCAGGACAAGCCGTTCGATCGGTTCGCGATAGAGCAGATCGCCGGAGACGAGCTTCCGGATGTCTCGTCCGAGACAATGGTCGCGGCCGGATTCCATCGACTGGGCCCGTGGGACGACGAGCCTGCCGACCCTCTCACGGACCGTTACGACCAACTAGATGACTTGGTACGCACGACCTCCGAGGCGTTCCTGGGACTGACCTTGGGTTGCGCCCGATGCCATAACCACAAGTTCGAGCCGCTGACCGCGGCCGACTACTACAGCATGGCGGCAATCTACGCGCCCTTGACACGGCCTCGGGCGGGGCGGACCGAGTTGCTCCGCCCGATCGGTGGCCGCGAGGACCTGGATGCGTTCGAAGTGCGCGACCGGCAGATCCGGGCGATCGAGGACGAGATCAAGGCGATCCGGCATCACGCGAGGTCCGAATTCCTGCGTTCGGGCCAATCGGGGCTGCCGGCGCGTGTGGTCACGGCCTTCGAGACTACCGAGCAAGAGCGGGACCAAGTCCAGGTCTCGATCGTCGCGGAGTTCGCCCATAAGGTCGCCGCCTTGCTGGAGACCGTGCTCCCAGCCGACGCAAGACGCCGGATTGTAGAACTTGAGGAGCGCATTTGCGAGCTCTACGCGGAGACACCGACCACAGAAGAGGCGTACATCCTGCATGAGCCTAGGGGCGAGCCGCCTGCCAGTTTCCTGCTCATTCGAGGCAGTGCGTCCAATCCCGGACCCAGGGTAGAGCCGGCCACGCCCGCGATTCTGTCCGTCAAGGCAGACTTCCCCGAATGGCATGTCGACAGTCGAACCAGCCTCCGCCGAATGGCACTCGCGAGGTGGATCGCGAGCCCGAACAACCCTCTCACTGCGAGGGTCATCGTTAATCGCGTGTGGCAGTTCCACTTTGGCGAGGGCATCGTGAGAACGCCCAGTGACTTCGGCCTCATGGGCGAGGCGCCTACGCACCCCGATTTGCTTGACTGGCTGGCAAGTTGGTTCATCGAGAAGAGGTGGTCGATCAAGGCGTTGCATCGGCTGATCATGACCAGCAGCGCGTACCGTATGAGCAAGAAGTGGATCCCGGACTACGGCGAGGCCGACCCAGCCAACCTCCTGCTTTGGCGAGTGCCTTACCGGCGTCTCGAGGTCGAGGCCATCCGCGACTCAATGCTGGCGGTGAGCGGGCGTCTCAATTCGCAGATGTTCGGTCCCAGCATGTACCCCTACGTCCCACGGGCCGCACTGGAAGGCTCCAGCGATCCCGACACGATATGGAAGGAATTCGATGAAGAGGATGCCTCCCGAAGGACGATCTACGCCCTCGTGAAGCGCTCGCTGATCGTGCCGATGCTGGAAGTGCTGGACTTGTGCGACACCACCAAGTCGTCGGCGATGCGGAAGAACACGGCCGTGCCCACGCAAGCGCTGACGCTATTCAACGGCGAATTCGTGAATCGTCAGGCAAGGCATTTCGCCCGGCGGGTCGCGAACCTGGCGGGGCCGGACACGCCGTCCCGGATCGACGTGGCGTTTCGCTTGGCTTTGGCGAGGAGCCCGACGCCACCGGAGCGCCGCGCCTTGGAGGCATTCCTGGAGGCTGAAGAGGCAGAAGGCCGGGCTGGAGACGGGGGCCGCATCGATGCTCTTGTGCAGTTGTGCCGGGTGATTTTCAACATGAGCGAGTTCAGCTTCGCCGACTAGCGGGGGAACGGAATGAACGGAATCAATCGGTCGCCGCAATCCCGTCGCGGGTTCATGCGGCATGTGGGGGCGGGCTTCCCGATGCTGGCCCTCCTTGACCTTCTATCCGGCGACGGATTCTTCGAATCTCGCGCTAGGGCAGCAGGGCCGACGAATCTGCTTGCGCAAAGGGAACCGCATTTTCCGGCCAAAGCCAAGCATGTGGTCTTTCTGTTCATGAACGGTGCCCCGAGCCAGGTGGATACGCTCGATCCGAAGCCGGCCCTGACCAGGTATCACGGAATGCCCTACAACGGGGATCTCACTGTCGGTTCGAACAGTCGGCCGATCGGCAACCTGATGCAGTCGCCGTTCGAGTTCAGGAAGCACGGCCAAAGCGGCCTTGAGATCAGCAGCATTTTCCCGAATATCGCGCGGCACGCCGACGACCTTTGCGTGATTCGGTCGCTCTACACCGACACAGCCGCGCACGCGTCGGGCTGTATCCAGATGAACACGGGCAACGTTGTGATCGGCAAGCCGAGTCTTGGGTCTTGGCTCAGCTACGGCCTGGGTACGGAAAGCCAGGACCTGCCCAGCTTTGTGGTCATGACAGACCCGCGCGGTGGCCCGATCGGTAGCGCGTCGAACTGGAGCGCCGGCTTCATGCCGGCCGCTTACCAAGGAACGCTCTTCCGGAGCGGCGGGTCGCCCCTGCTCAACCTGCAGACTCCGGGGGGCGTGAGCGACCGCACGCAGCGACGATCGCTCGATACGCTGAAGCAGCTCAACGAAATGCACCAGAGCGGCCATGCCGGAGATTCGGAGCTAGAGGCGCGGATCCATTCCTACGAACTCGCGTACCGCATGCAGACCACCGCAGCGGAAGCGGTGGACCTCGAGAAAGAGAGCAGGCAGACCCGGGAAATGTACGGCCTGGATCAGAAGCTCACGGAGGATTTCGGGAGGAAGTGCCTCATCACCAGGAGATTGATCGAGCGCGGCGTCCGCTTCGTGCAGCTTTACTCGGGAGGCGGTCACATCGAGGACACTTGGGACGGCCATGTCGACTGCATTTCGAACCACACGCTCCACGCTGGGGAGACCGACCAGCCGATCGGCGCGCTCATCACCGACTTGAAGCGGACCGGGCTTTGGGAAGAGACCCTGCTGGTGTGGGGCGGGGAATTCGGTCGCACGCCGACAAGCGAGGGACTCGACAAGCCGGGGCGCGATCACGACTGGCACGGATTCAGCATGTGGCTTGCCGGCGCCGGTGTGAAGGGCGGCCAGTCGATTGGGGCGACCGACGAGCTGGGCTTCAAGGCTGTCGAGGATCCGTGGCACGTGTCCGACCTTCACGCGACGATCCTGCACCTCATGGGGCTTGATCACACGAGGCTGACATATTTCTACCAAGGGCTTGAGCAGCGACTGACAGGGGTCCGTGGGGAGTTGATCCGGAAGGTGCTCGCCTGACCGGCGTGGGCGGCATTCGCGGTGGAGCAGGGAGGCCTCGGAGCAGCGTCAGAGAGCCTAGGCGGCGCTCGCCTAAGCTGAACTTCATCCGGCGGCAAGGGTCAGGATTGCATGGACTTTGGGTCTTTTTCGAGGCGGCCAGATGCTTGCCGGGGGGCGGCAGTTGTCTCGCCAGCGGGAATACTCAGCGGATCGGGCTGGTTCGGGCACAGTGGTGTGACATTGATCCGATATGAGCAGGGAGCATTCCCGGAAGGTAACCGTCACTGGCCCTGTGTGTGCGACGAACTGCTCCTCCGGCCCATTTCGTTGACGGACGGCTACCAGGCACTTTGCGGAGCACGATCCCCGCTCTGTGCGCACCTGCTTTGGCCCGCTCTCAAGCTGGCTTCCCACTGGAAGTAATCTTCTCCGGGTCCACGCCCAGCAGTTCCAGGGCCTTCGCCTGCAGGGGAGAAGCCTGCGACACCAGCGGGAACTCGCTGCCGTCCCCGCCCGGCAATGTGACCTCGTTCAGCGTCAGGGTCTTCAGGTGTTCCAGCAGCGTCTCGAGGCTCTGCGCCGGCAGCCCTTCCGGCGTTCGCTTGCCGGCTGCCTTGGCCTCCGCATCCGGCGAGGACTGCGCCGGCTCGACCGGCGACTCCCGCCGTGCATCGGCCGCCTCCCGGCCGGCGTCCTCGAACAGCAGCGGCGCCAGCTTGCGCCGCAAGTGCCATTCCACGTAGTACGCCAGCATGCACAGGAACGCGTGCCCGCGCACGTGCTCATCGTCATAGAGGCAGGCCGGCCGCAGCTGCAGGCCGTCGGTCTCCAGGTTGCGGAAGGCGCGCTCGACGCGCGCCAGGCGCTTGCAGGCCGCCACGGCCTCGCCCGCCGCGAGCTTGTCCTGCGCCACGCTGGTGCGCACCATGTAGATCCCGTCCAGCCGGCCCTCGGCCTCGATGCTGCCCTGCTTGCGCGACCAGCGCAGCTCCTCGTCGCTGACCTCGATCGTGAAGTGCTTCTCGACCAGCTTGCGGTTGGCCTCGCGACCGACGCGGCGGTTGATCGCGTCCTTGCCCTTCCTCAAGACCGGGCTGGAGCGGCGCCGCACCATGTCCGCGATCCTTTCCAGGATCTCCTCGGTGGCGCGCAGCAGGCTCTCGCGCTTGCGGGCGCGCTCGGCCTTCAGGCGCGGGTTGAGGCACACCAGCAGGCGTTCGCCGGGGAAGTCCGGGCTGTGGATCTCGGCCATCTGGTCGGGCACCAGCTCTCCGGGGCGCAGCGGCGCCCGGGGGTCTTGGGCGGGGTTGTTCGGGTCCGGCTTGGGCTGCTTGAGCAGGGTGCGCAGGTCGGCGGCCTTCAGCGCCGACACCCAGTCCAGGCCGGCCGGGCCGAGGTCCTCGCGGATGCGCGCCGTG
This sequence comes from Bryobacterales bacterium, assembly GCA_028819235.1. Lineage (GTDB taxonomy): Bacteria > Acidobacteriota > Terriglobia > Bryobacterales > UBA6623 > VXMF01. The sequence continues at coordinate 3,912 of JAPPMC010000179.1, read as the reverse complement.
GTGAGCATGCTGCGGTCGCCGGCTAGGACCACGCTCTCAATGCCGGAGCGCTCTCGGATGAGGCGCACCAGCGCGGCGACGGTGCCGGGATCGGCGGTGTTTCCGGGAAAGACCTCGACGGCGACAGGGCAGCCGTCGGCGGCGCACAGCAGGCCGCAGACCAGCTGGCGCTTGCCGTCGCGGTTGTAGCCGGAGGCGGCCAGGGGGCAGCATCTGCCCTCGAAGTAGGAAGAGGTGACATCGTACAGCAGCAGGGAGCCGTCTTGGACGTGCCGGCGGGCCAGGGAGCGCTGGATCCAAGGCTGGCGCTGGCGCAGCCAGTCGAGGTTGGCGAGCAGCTCGTTGCCGGAGACGGGGCCGAGGCCGAGCAGGGAGCCGAGGCTGGAGCCGGGCGAGTCGGTGGAGAGGAAGCGGGCGCTGGCCAGATTGGAGGCGGGGAAGAGGACGCGGGCGACCACACAGGCGAGGGCCAGCTCGCGGGAGCGGGAGCGCTTGCGGTGCAGGAGGCGCGGGAGGCCGATCTGGCGGCAGAGGCCGAGGACGGCGGCGACGTGGCCGTGAGGCAGGGAGCGACGGATGGAGACGGCCTGATCGAGGCTGTCGAAGACAACGCCGCCCTTGAGGACGGAACGGATGCCGGCGATGGCGGCGGGCGGCAGTTTGGAGATGTTGGCAAGGGTCTTGCGGCGGATGCGCTTGCCTTCGCGCCAGGCCTGGCGGATGAGGACAGCCGGGGGGCTGCTGCGGTTGGGGATTTTCTCGACGTAGATTGCCATGGCCGTTTACGTGGAAACACACTCGTCTCAGGATGTTCAGTATACCGGGCCGAAGCGGGGCTGTCAATGCCGAATCCGAGCCAAGTCGGAGGAAAGTCGGGCTGCAGAGCGACAGTGGCGACTGGCACTCACATGGAAACATTAACCCGTCTTCACATATGACGTGTCAATGAGTAAAGTTCAGGCTAGGGGATGGAGACGCCTCCGACCGAACAGGCGCCAACCGACGTCTGAGGCGCCGTCCCGCCAGTTGGGCAGCATGGCGGTGGCTCCCGCCCTCCTGGCCAGGCTCGGCGGTCACTGAGCTGTCGGCAAGCCCTGAATCTGTCGCAGCAGCCCCCGCATGAAGTCATCCTCGGGGAAGAGGTCCACGAACCGTCGTATGGTCTGCGACGCATCGCGGAATCGCTTGAGGTTTACATAGCGCAGGGCGAGCATCTTCCGCAGCCGGGGATTGAACGGCCAAGCACGGACGCCCTCGGCCAGGACCGCCGCAGAATCGTCCTCGCGACCCTGGCTCACAAGCAGGGAGGCAAGGTCGTCGAACGTTGAGGCTGGCTGAGGGCCGGCTTGGACAGCTTGCTCCAAGTAGTCGATCGCTTCCTGCGTGCGACCGTCAAGCATTGCCTTCCGGCCCAAGGCCGCAAGCACCAACGGGTCGTCCCCGTGCCCCTCGGCGACCTGCAGCAGCAGGCTGAGGTAGCGGGCTGAGAACTCCGGGCGCTTCGAGAGCAGCTCGCCGAATGCCTGGAACCGCACCATCAGCGGCAATGACTCTGGTCCAGCCCCAGGGGGGCGGTTCACATGTACCAGCTCCGGCAGGTCCGGCGTGGTCTGGGAGAAGGCCTCGGCCGGCAATGGTTGCCGAGGGGACTTCACGATCCGGTGGTTGGTGAGCGAGGAATGCGAGATCTCGGCGATGTTCCGCTTCGGCATGTGGCACGTGGCGCAGTTGTTCGCGGGCCGAGCCGATGCGATCAGTCCGCACGAGGAATCCTCGTGGCACTGCAGGCACTTCTCCCGGTAGTACGACTCCCTGCTGCCGGCCGTCGGCGTGCTGTGGATCTCGTGGCACGAGAAGCAGCTGAGGTCCCCCCCGGTGGCCAGATAGCACCTGCTGAGCTCCATCGAAGCGTTGTGCTCGAGCAGGTCCGACTCTCGGGGGTTGTCCGGGTCCGGCGGCAGCTTGAGGATCGCGATCGTCTCGTTCAGCCATTCCCCAGGGCGAAAGTCGAAGTGGCCGCGCCCCGGCTGCAGGATCCGGGCATCGCCGCCTTGGTGGCAGTTCATGCACGTGTTCTCGGCGAGCCTCGGCGGCAAGCTCAGCAGATCGACGATCTCTCCTTCGGCGAACTCCCGCTCGGCAAGCCTCGCGTCAACGTGGCCGCGGCCCGGGCCGTGGCAGTTCTCGCAGCCGATGGGAACCTCCGCGAAGGGCGGGTCTTCGTAGCGGCCATGGCTTGTGCCCGCTGGACGAGGCCTCCCCGAATGGCACTGCAAGCAGGCGGGGTGAATCGTGCGGTTGAAGCCGTAGTCCTCGCCCGGTTTGGCGAACTCGTAGCCAGGCGAGAGGCCCCAGGCCTGCTGCTTGGTGTAGTAGGAGATGGGCGCTTGGACCAGATGGCTGTCCCGCCGAACGAGATAGCTGAAGCCGTTCACACCCGAGCCAATGACAAAGTCCAGTCGGTGGGCGCTGTCGAATGATGGCAGGCCAGTCGGCATGGCCTCGGACTCTCTCTGGTAGAAGCCATCGTGGCGCTCTTCGATGACGAAGCGGCGGTTGAGCCTCTCGCTCACGACTGGCCCGGCGGACGTGACCAGAGGGAGAAGCGATCGATCGACCGGAGCCATTGAGGAGCCCATGGCCGATGCCTTGAAGTCTAGGTATACGTCCGCGTGGCACCCTTTGCACGCCTGCGAAGCGACGTAGCCATCATGCGAGGGCACTTCGGGTGCATCCGGGCCCTGCTGGCCGGCGGTGGGACTTGCCACGAGAACCGCCAGTACCAGACCGAGAAGTAGGCGCAACGCCGTCCGAAGACACACCAAAATGCCCAACCCAATCGGCAATTCGCCGCTTGCATCTGCCTGAGAAGACCGCACTAGAGTCACTCTTTTGCACCGTGAGGTGTCTGGGAGACGGGGGCGTGCCACCAATAGTCCCGACGTATCGTCGCACATCGTCGCCCTAGCATGGAGGCCGTCACCGCGCATGCACCTTTGCGACTGTCCTCTCGACACGGTCGGGGAATCCTCTTTACGCACTCACGTGACCTGCAGGCGCAAAGTCGTCGGCAACTGCGTACAGATCCAGCAGAGAGAGAGCTGTACCCGGAGCGGAAGACGCGGCGCGGGACGAGTGACGGCGCTACCCCGGACGAGCCCCAGCGGTGTCTCATCGTCGACTGTACCGACCGTCCCTGGATGGCGCGTGCCGCGATCGTGTCTTGGGACATGCAGCTTCTTGGCGAAGTGTTCAACGCTTGTGCGCTCCCCAGCCTGCGGCTCGCGGCGCCCCGGATGTGGCCCCTGTGGATTGGCAGCGTCAAGCGGCAGCGCGAATATGGTGGAATCGATTGCGGCATGAACACGTTGAACCGCTGCGCCGTTGCCAGCTTGAGGAGCATAGGGCCGTCCTCACGGGTTGCGGCCTGCGGACCTGCCAAGGATCTTTGCGACAGTGGGCCATCGCGGCTATGTTGCTTGATTCGCCTGGCGCTCGCGCTCCTCCCGGCCCTGTCGTGCTCACCGGCTTCCCGAGACTCTGATGCGACCCGGTTCAATGGCTCGTGGGTGCTAGAGAGCCATTCAGGTCCCATGGCGATGCGGATTTCGGATGCCGGCACGTCGGCAATGTCGGGCTCTATCGTCGGCGCGGTCGGCGGCCGAATGCAGGAGTTTCTCGAGTCGTCGCTGGTCGATGGCACCCTGCGGTTTCGCGTCGAACGGCTGTTCGACGATGGGGAGACCGTGGGAAGCGACACAGCGGCCTGGTTCGCCGACGGCGAACTGCGGGGTGAGACTGTGCGGGATGATCGCGACGACAGCAGGACATGGACCGGTCGAAGGCCGGACGTTATCACGTAAACGTTCGAGCGGGCAGTGGCGGTGCTAGGTAGGCTGTTGAAATTCACGA
>JAPPMC010000007.1 GCA_028819235.1 Bryobacterales bacterium | reverse complement strand
CACGTCAACAAGCCAAGCATCGGTCGAAATCAGGACGCCTTGCAGGATCTGGGATGAACAGCGCTGAAGGGGTAACGCCCATCGTCGAGTGCTGGCAGCGAGCGCAGGAAGATGGGAAGCGCATGGTTCTCGCGATCAACCAGTATCCGCTGTACATGCTCCGCCAGAAGATCCACGCGACCCTTCCGGATATCTCCGAAGAGATCGAGCGACAATGGAAGGCGCGACTGACTGCCGGCTTAGGAGGTAGCGATCCCGCCGGAGACTCGCTGATCCTCGTGGATCTGTCACTCCGCAATCCCCTATCTCGGGAATTCTCTAGCCGCGTCCTGAACACTATGCTGGCCGACCCCGCCATCAAGAGACACGCGGCGGCTGGAATCGACCGGGATTTCCGGTTCAACTTTAGATGTCTCGCGGACGAGGGTGTTCAGGAAAGGCTCCTCGAACTCTACGACCGGGTAGTGTCGTCGGGACGAAGGACGACCGTGCGAGAACTCTGGGTCCTCACCGCTCGGTTGCTCTTCGGTGCTTCCACGTCACAAGATACTCCTGGCACCTCCGACGCTTGGTACTCGGAACGACTGTTTGCCCTCGACCCGCGTTTTCCCTTATGCCAGGCGCTACAGACTGTCGCTGATCCGGCCGATGTTTCTCATCCGCACGTTGACTGGCACCTTGAGAATCCTGATGATACCCAGTCCAAGGAATGGCGTGTCGGCGGCGAACCCCCGGTTCCGCTGCCATCGCCTGCCTCGATAAGAAGCAAGAGTGCGTGCGACAAGTACCGGCAACGTTTCCGAGCCCTCAAACGACGCTTCTACTTCGAGCACCCGGACGGCGGCAACAAGCTCTTTGAGCTCGACTTCAACTCGCACGGCGAGTTCCACAGAATACTGCGGAGCCCCTCCAGCGACGCCGCTCACCTGTCTCTCTTCGTTGAGGCAATTAACCGAAGCTACTGCCCCCACGACTTCGAGGGTGCCAAAGACAATCTCTACCTGTGGATCGGCCACCGGCTCGATGAGCAGCCGACGAAGAGCTTCATTGCCGGTGAGTATATTCCAAGCAGCCGCCTGGAGATCCGGCGGCCCGAACCTCCTGGTGCCCTAGCGAGCGCACTGGCCTATGCCCCCGACCACCTGACCCTTCACGTGACGGCTCCCACTTCTCAGGGCTTCCCGGACGTGGCGCTCCGCGTCGATGCGACGTTGTTTCACACCCTGTCGTTGGTGCGGAATGGTCTGCCTCGGCACCTTATCAATCACGGAGAACTGAACCGTCTCGACGCTTTCGTCGACCGACTCAGCCACATGAGGCCGATGAAGCTGTCAGAGTTCATCATCCACAACACAGAACACGTCTCGTCAAGCGCAGTGAGGCTGTCCCCGGACTTTGGCGCCTACCAGGCTGTAAGGCGACTCTGAGACATGACCAAGGTACAGGACAAGAAGCGAGCCCATTTCGAGGCTTTCGGCTACGAACCGCTACGAATGAAACCCGCGCACTTCGCGTCAGGGTTCTTTATTTCACTCACCGACGAAGTCTACGCCAACGAGGTCTTGAACAAGGTCGCAGTGATTAGGGCCAACAAAGGTCTGCGGGCCGGGTACACCGCTGAAGCTATCCTGGATCGCCTCCGAAGCGATTCCCTTATTGCGGACGCAGTTACGCAGCCCGAAGTCGAAACGCTCCGCGTCCAGGTGAACGGCGTCGTCAATAACGATGCAGCCATGTTTCCGGCGTTCAGCCCGTATCGGCAGAAGGGCAACGACTACACTTTCATCTCCACGCGGGTGCTGACCAAAGCCAGTAGAACGGACGGCTACGCGGGCCACCTTGTCGCCACCGTTCTCGGCGCGACGGAAACAGGTAGAATGGTGCTGGAATTCGCTCGCCGTGTCGCTGGAGTGCAACAGGGTACGCTTGACCGTTTCGTGAATCCGTTGCTGGCCGACGGTGAGGCCGAGGTTTCGGGTTTGACGGCGAAGTACACACGCGACTACGGCGAGTTGCAGACTGAGCGGATTGACGACATCGCCCTCCAAATGGAGGCGCAGAGCACGGCGCTGGCCTGCCTCTGCAATAACCTAGTGAACTATAGCCATTACCGTAGAATTCGGTACCTTGTTCTCGGCCTGCTGGCTTGGCTCATGGCCTATCTGATCAGGACCGCGGCCGTCCACGCGCCTGAACCGATCCTGTTGTTTGACTTCGTTGGCGGGAGCGATGGTCCTATTCGCGTGCAGAGCCAGACCTGCTACTCCCGCCTACGGGATACCCTTGGGCACGCATACCGAGACCTGGCCGATGCAGGCCATTTCAGCGCGGATCCGATTGAGCAAAGGGTGTTCGCCCGGAAGAACCGGACGGACGAGGACGACTTCCGGTTTTTGGAACAGCACTTCGGGGGCCTGGCTTTGCGTATGGGCTACGCTCAGCCCCGGGCTTCAAGCGTTCCCCAGAAACACCTTGAGTTGCAGCCAGACACGCTCCGCGCGCTGATGCTGAGCATCCTAGGACACGACGCGCAGAGTGCCGTTCGCTTCGATCAAGTGTGCGACCGACTCAGGGAGACTTGGAACATCATCGTCGGCGGCTCTGCTACCGATGCCGACACATTACAAACGAAAGGCTATTTCGGATTCGATGAGGCGGATCTCGGGCGCAATGCCGCAGCGTTTGCCGAACGCCTGAAGAGCCTCAATCTAGCCATAGAGCCGTCGGACGGGCTCATCCTCTGCTCGAGTGACATTGGAGAGGTGATTTGAAAGCCGAAGCGTACATTGCCCAAGCTGCGGCGCTGCAGGCCGCAGCAGCCCTTCAGGCAAACGGTCACCTCTTCTGCGACAACCTTCCTTCGATGGACATCGACCGCTTCGTTGTGGCCCTCGCCCAACTGATCACCGATCCAAGCGACGTTTCGCTAGCCCTTGTCGGCTACCAGTTGTCCGAAACAGACCAGTTGTCGGAAGCAGACTTGAGTTCGCGCCTCGACGCCCATGAGTTCCCCGTAGGCCATGTGACAACCGATCTTCATGTCGCCGCCAAATGGCGCAACGACCCTAGCGGCCACCCTAAGATCATCGCTCTCGCCACGGGCCGGCATCCGGGCGTTAGCACACTAGCGCACTTCCGCACGGCTACCCCTCGTGAGTTTGCCCGGGCCCTCCTCAGGTGGGCGGGTACGAATGAGGCCCCGCTACCCGCCACACCGCCACAGCGAGACCTCTTGGAGGTCCTAGCAGAGGACTCCTCATTGTCGCCGCTTGTGTCGCTAATTCGAGTCGCTGAGTTCCTCGCTACGTGGGAGGGGTTTCGGGCGGACAATGAACTCGACGCGCCCCGGCGTGCGCTACCGCACCTCGGGGTTCTACCAGATCGGAACCTATTGGGTGCATCTGGTGATATCGCGGGCCGCGTCCTAAAGAACTTCACTCTGACGCGTGAGATCGCCAGCATGCCCGGCAGTCGGCTTCAGAAGATCCGTCGGCAGGTGAAGAGCCAGGAGACTTCGAAAAGAAAGAAGGGGCTGGAGGTACTGAAGCGCGCAGACAGGATCCGGCGCGTCGGTAACTTCGCGGCATACAGCCGTCTTGACTACGAAGATGCGCGTGCGGTCTTCAAGCCGCCCGCGCATCCGACTCCCACCCCAGTCCGACCGCGGCGACCGGAGGTGCGCGACGGCCCCGCAGTGGCCGGGGACGGAGGCGAGTTGCTCATCGATGGCAACGACGACGCCCTGGAGCAACTGGTGGAGAGTGTTCAGTCGGCCTTGACCGACGCCATCGACGGGGAACAAGAATCGGCCAGTGGTCGCTACGAGTTTGAGGATGAGGACCAGCCGTTCAAGTTCGAGATCGAACGCGATGTGCTGACCTGGATCCGATACTTCTGCTCTAGTGATGCTTGGGGCGGGTTATTCGCGGCTAGGACACCGTCCCTTGAGGGTGCCTTCCGGGAATACAGGCAAGGCGAGCCAGCACTTTTCGAGCCTTTGAAGCGGTCGATCGCCCACGATGGCGCGCGGTACGATCTCCGAGCCCTTATCGACGCAATGTGGCGCGAGCTCACGATCAATGGCGAGACCGATGTGGACCTTTGTGGTCTTTGGGACAGTATTGTCACGTCCCGCAGGTCCGTGCTGAAACACCTTGACATCCTTGTCCACCAGCCGATGCTGGCACTCGCCGGGGAACCAACTCTACGCAGCTCTGTGACAGACCTTTTGAAGGCGTGGGACGCGTTGTACGCCGAACTTGAGCGGCAGTACACGGCCATGCACGAGATCGACCACGCCTGGACTCAGTTGCTCTTTGAGGCAATCTTGTCAATTGATGTCGTCCAAATCCAGACAACGTTGGGCTCAGGAAAGACATCGTGGAAGGCCGTTTTGCTCCCCACCCATCCGCTGCATCTGTGGCGTTATGAGAGGATCGCCGCGCTTTCCCGAGGGCTGAGGCTAGAGGGAATGGACCGGTCCGCAGTGCTCGAACAGCTGCAGAAACCCGAACACTACCTCGGGGTCATTTATCTCACCAGCTTCCCAAGGGGAAGGGGTGGGAGTCAGGCTCTTCCGGTCGCACGCAATTACTGCGGACTTGCTGTCTTCGAGAATCTGCGTAATGCCTATAGCGGTAGCGATGGGGTCGATGCCCTGAAGCACTGTGTGCAGCAGTTTGCGCAAATTTACGTGAACCACACCCGGCCTCTGCGGCTGGCACTGATTAACCCGCCAAGAGCGAGTCACACGTTGGTGACGCTGCTAAGACGCGGTCGTGGTAGACCCACCTCGCAGATGACGCTGCTCGTCGAGATCTACGCAACGCCCGACCACGAAGCCAGACTTGTTGATGCCCGCCGATTCTCGGCCGAGGATCGCGACCTGATCGAGCAACAGATCCACCAGGGGCACCTACAGCTACGCATCCACGACAAAGTGCTTCCGTTGGATCAGCGGGTTAGGGCTCTGCAGGACGAGCCAGTTCACATCGTTGCGGTATTCGACGAGGCGAGCACCGCGATGCGCCACCAGCCCTGCGGCACGGACCTGCTGCCGATGAGCCCGTTCGCGGTCCGTCGGCGAATTGCTTTCCAGGGCATCAACAAGAGGGTGGAGTTGCTCCCCAGCGCAGAGGAGACCGTGTTCCGCTCGTTCTACGACGTGGCGGCGAGACTCTATGGGGCACGCACCAGCCGGACTCCTCAGGCTGCTGCGGACGCAGATCATGTAGCGGAGCAAATCGATGCAGCCTTGACCAACTCACGGCGTGCTGCACTCTGGTTCTTCTTCGCTGACCGCGCACTCCCAACGCCGGGCCGCGTGCGTGCTGCCCGCATCCGAGAGCGCTATGAAGGGCGGCGACGATCCGTCTGTTACGATGCCAGCTACGAGCGCCTTTCCTTACTGCTCCGGTCCCCGCTGGACCAATTCAATCTTCGTTTTTCCACGACCCAGCTTGAGAAGCTCCTGGAAGAAGGCGTTGCCCTGCTAGGAGATGGTCTGCTCAACCTCTTTAAGGCCAACGCACAACCCGACAACCGGCGCGTCCAGGGATTCGCAGGCATGCTCATTGCTGCGCGTGACTACCGTGCTCGTTATCCCGGTGCGTTAGTTGTGTCGGTCGACACCAGGCTCGCCCGCCTTTGGCTCCGACTGGCCGACAGCGCCGAACGATGCGATCTCTTCGGTTTGAGATGTCAGGGTGGCGTGCTGACGGTGGAGGCGATCGAGGTCAAGACCTCTGGGGCGGCGGCGGGTGTGCCGGCGACGGAGATCCAACGTGCGACCACCCAGCTCCGGTCCACTCTGTTGGCGATCCAGTCCGGCTTGGAGGAAGGCGATGAGGCCTCCGTGCTGGCGGCACCCCGCCAAGAAATGCTGAAAGAAGTTCTTGTGTCGGGTTGCCAAGCACTCACCGCTTCGCGAGATGACCGTGAGCGGTGGGCCGAATGGCTCAAGGTGCTATTCCGTGAAGCGGATGGAGCGGAAGAGATCAGGCTTCACGGCACGATCTACGCGGTCGAACTGAGCAACAACCGCCGGTCAAGCGAGCACTCAATCGCCGATGATCCGTGCGAGGTAGTCCTCCGTCACTTGCGAGAGGAGCGGATCCAGGCCCTGGTCTCCGATGCCCCTCCGCAAACGTTGCCCACAAGAGCGGACGGGGATGGCCGGCCACCACCATCGCCGCCCACATCTCCACCTGAGGGACCGTCAACACGTGAGGGCCAAGAGGAAGGACCGAGCGGCCCTGTCTCCGGGAGCCCTGCGTCCAAAGCTCCCACAGTCCCGCGTGCCATACTTCAAGAGCAGGAAGAGCCGGGCCTGGGCATTCGGTTCCAAGTAGGGGAAAGCCTCGCCGCGAGCAACCGGCAGCCGTACTACCTGCACCCCAGCAACACCAAGCTGAACCAGTTGAACATCGGTGTCGTCGGCGATCTCGGAACCGGCAAGACCCAACTTACGAAGGCGTTGATCTACCGGATCACGCGCCGTGCCACGGCAAATCGTGGCCACACGCCCAAGTTCCTGATCTTCGACTACAAACATGACTACACCAAGCCGGACTTCGTGAAAGCGGTCGGTGCTCGCGTTGTCAGCCCGCACCGCATTCCTCTCAACGTTTTCCGCGTACCGAGTGCTCACGGACAGCTACTGCCCGCTCGGCTCGCTCGCTTCAAGTTTCTGAGCGACGTGCTGAAAAAGATCTACGGAGGAATCGGCCCGAAGCAACGGAACCATCTGAAGACCTCCGTGATGCAGGCGTACGCTTCCCAGGCCCCAGATCCGCCCACGTTGACGGACGTGTTTCACGAGTACTCTGGTATCGTCGGCGACAAGGTCGATGCCCCCTATAGCATCCTCTCCGATCTAGTCGACTTGGAGGTCTTTGTGGACAGAGCCGCCGACGCCCAGCGTTTCGAGGACTTCTTTCAAGGCGTGACGGTCATTGATCTGGCAGCACTCGGGATAGGAGACAAGGAACGGAACATGCTTGTCGTTTTGTTCCTAAACCTCTACTACGAATACATGCTCAACCTCGTGAAGCAGCCTTATCTCGGCAGCGACCCACAGTTGCGCTTCATCGATTCCATGCTCCTCGTCGATGAGGCTGACAACATCATGAAATACAACTTTGATGTTCTGCGCCATGTGTTGCTCCAAGGGCGAGAATTCGGCGTGGGCGTCCTTCTGGCGTCTCAGTTCCTCTCGCACTTCAAGACGCGAGAGATCGACTACTCACAGCCTCTGCTGACATGGTTCATTCACAAGGTCCCGAATGTCACGCCGAGAGAGTTAGAGGCCATTGGCCTCAACAGAGTGGTTTCCTCAACGGTTGAACGGGTCAAGTCGCTTGATGTGCACCAGTGCTTTTACAAAACACTAGATGTCCCGGGCCGTTTTATGCAGGCAGAGCCATTCTACAAGATTGTCCGCGAGTCTTCTAAGTAAACTGGGCTCTCTTGTGCCCCATCTCCTTAGAGACGCCGGTCGCGTGCCCCTTCTTGCGATCCGCTTACTCCACGGGGTCTCCGACCGGGGTGACCTGACTTGGTCTATCAGACTTCGTCTTTGGATATGAAACGGCCGCTGAGATCGACTACATCGGGCGGTGGGATATCCTCGATCTCACTCATTGTCATGATGTCGCCGATGTCCGTTGGTGGATAACTTAGACCCCAGGCTACTGCCATTCTGCGGAAATCGCCGATGGGATCCGGAAGGTCTATGGCCCTTGGAACCGGTAGTTCAAGCAGGCGGATTCCCTCGTTGGGTGTGTATCGCCGCAGCCAAGGGCCGAGGGATTCTACGATCTCCCGGTGCAGGTGATTCGCCGCCCCGCCACCAGCGAGAAACACGGGAACGTCGTTCCCCGGCTTCCATGCCTCGGACATAGGATCGCGATACCGCTTGGTGTTCCAAACGACACTGTGTAACGCATGGTCACATTGCTTCCTGAACTCGGGTTCCGTCTTCCCCTCGCTCTGGAACCAGTAGAATGACTCCACACCAAGCGGTCGGACCTCAGCTTCCATAAAGGCGAAATGATCGCCCGAGCTGCCGTTCTGATTGAGGTGAAACATGCACGCGTCGAGGGTCAAGGCTCCGACATCTACAAGGAGATAGAGGCCTGAAGCGCGACGAGTTGACTTGGAGAAGCCCGTCATCTGGGCCGCCGTCTCGGGTATCACTGCGATCCCCAACTCCCGGGCGGCCTCCTCTGAAGGCCCAGCCGCTGCTACGCTTGGGTCGTTGTAGAAGCGCCGCGTAGCCTCGACAGTGACAGGTTCATCGCTCATTGCCAACCTCAGGGCAGCGGCCCCGACATGCCTATAGGGCTCGGCGATTCTCACTTCATCGTAGCTTGCCGCTGGCATGCCGAGGTTGACCAACCAGACGGGCTTTCGGCCGCGGAACAGGTGTGCCCGATTGAGCAAGAGCCAACCCCGCACGTACCGAATTACGAAGGCGAGATAAGCGACAACAGCCTCGGCGCGGCTGGCCGTCACGGGTGCGACGATAAGTCCTTGTTTCAGTGAGGTCAGGACAGTCGCGCGAGTCGTCGGCCATGCACGGAAGGACCCGTCCTCCTGCAACCAGAGCACCGTCCGCCAAAGGTACGAATCGTCACCGCTTCGACACGGACTGGGCGCAGGGATTGCGATCGCGGGCTCGCCCGCTTCGTATGGCAGACGAACGATTGCCTTGGTGCAGCTCGTGCCCATATCGAGCCCGAGGATCATGAACAACTCCTCGGCGTCGGCGCTTGCCGAATCAGGGGCGGTTCGGAGCACGGCATCCAAGCGTGCTGTTTCGGAATCCGCAATCGCGGATGGCAGCCGCTCGCGTACCCGAACGTCGGCGGGGAGATCCCAATACTCGAACCCCTTTGAGCGAGCCCGGCGAGCCGCCCCGTGTCGGATCCTCTCCGTCTTCTCTTCGCCGCTCGGCTTGCTGAGCCTCCGTGAAGACTCCCGCAGGGCATCGGGAACTACAGGGGCCACACCTCGATGCCGTTCTTGGCCGAGCAGTTCGCGGGGTTGATGTACCTGAGGCTCGGCTTCGGTCGCGGTGTCAGACGCGGAACTTGGCCCGTCATTCTGCTCGGATGGCTGGATGGGAGCACTCTCTCGCTCTGGATCTTGGCGGGCGCTCGCCGTCCTAGGCTCGGCGTCTTGACCTTCAGCAGATTCCTGAGGGGTCCGAGAGAACGCCCTGAGGATCCGCCACCATAGCTGCTTCACCAGTCTCACGGGCGGTCGCCCTGTATTCGCGTCCTCACGCGATGGCCGAGAGGTTTCCTGTGTCATGTTAAGTCAGTGCTCCGAAAACAGTTGGGCGTCCACTTGCAGGAAGACGCAGGCTACGTCGGATTCCTCCGGGACTGCGGATCGCTGCGTTTCCAATTCGTTTCTTCGTAATCTCCATGTGCGGTGCAATCTCTCCTTCTTGACTCCCTGAGCACCCGCGAGGTTCTTCAGGTTCGTGGCTCTACGCGAATTACCGTGTCGTCCAGCTAACTCTGCCTGCTCTTCCAGTCTCCTCCGGTGCTCCCGCAGTGACTCGATCTTTTTCTCGAAGTGCCGGTCCAGAGATCGTAGTCTGATCTCGACACGGTCTGCGGTTTCCGCCGTCGCCTGGGCAACGAACTCGCCGAACCTCCGGTCAAGCTCGGGCTCAACCACATCCGTTAGTGTCGTGCTGGCGGCACCGAGTCCTTCGTGCATCGCTGCATTCAGAATGGGTTGACCGTGCTGCGCGGCGGCACCCATCATCCGTTCAGCAAGATCAGCCCCGATCAGCATCCCCGTCACGGTATCGGCGCCTGCGTACCCAATCCGAGCGGTCGTCGTGAACCCCGTCCCACCGGTTCCACTCGACCAGCGGCGAGCAGCGAGCACATAGAGTCCCGGAGTGCAGTCGGAATACGACTCCCGCGCCCTGAGCCTTGCCGCCACAGCCTGAGCATTTCGAACGGCAGGGTCGTCAAGGTCTTGGCGGGCAGCGAACCGGACTAGCGGGTGCAACTGCGATATGCACTCAACCCCTGCGTCCTTTTGGACCACAGAGGAGGTGAAGCGGTATCTTTGCTCAGCGTCATCGTAGGGAAGACGGGTTCGGCCCCTGACCCTCTCCCTTGCAACGAATGCGCGGAAGGCCATGAGCCCTGCGGGCGAAAGGCTGATGCGATAGGTGTCCGATCCGATCGGGCTCGTCTCAATGACGCTACCCGGGAAGTCGCGAATCACGCGGTCCCGCACATAGGTCAAGATATCGTCTCCACTGATCCAGCGATTCCGCCCGCGGCTCTCCGTGATGCGGGCAAGGATGTAGTCGCCGTGCTGTACCAGTGATCCCGCATCCGCCTCAAGCTGTTCCTCATCCCGCCGCTGATTCTCAAGCGCTAGAGCTGTCCGATCTATCGCTTGTTCCTTCTGTTGATCCGAGAGCTTCGGGTCAAGCAGCTTCTTTTCCAGTTCGCGGATCGGCTTGCCAAGCACCGCTTCCATTTCCCCCAAAGCCCTCTCGCCGATTTGCAGCCGCTGGTACAGCCTCTCGTAAATGCGTTTGTCGATCGTGTCGTCGTAGATCAAGTTGAGAATCGTCACCTTGTCCTTCGTCTGACCCAATCGGTCGACACGGCCGATACGCTGTTCAAGACGCATCGGGTTCCATGGCAGATCGTAGTTCACGAGGGTCGCACTGAACTGCAAGTCCACGCCCTCACTCCCGACCTCTGAAGACAGTAGAACCCGGACGGAATCGAAGGTTCTAAACCGTGCCAGAATCTCTGCACGCGGCCGCCTCACCTGACCATGCAGCAACTCGGGTCTGATGCCGTCTTCGCGCAAGCGGTCTTGGAGGTACGCAAGCGTCGGGATGAAGCTGGAAAACACGATGACCTTTGCGTCGGCCTCCGTTTTCCAGAGCCTCCGCAACTCGCGGAGCAGAAGCTGGTACTTCGTGTCAACCTCGGTCAAACGGGCCGTCATGTCGAGAGACCGCGCGCGGCGCGCGATGAGCCCAACGAGGGGACGTCGGTCGAGCAAGCCCTCGTGAAGATCCCGGTCGGATTCTTCAATCTCCTCCTCCTCGTCGGCAACCGCCAGACCGATCCAGTATGCCGACGCAGCGGCCAAGCTCGACGTAAGAAGCCGCTGGGGCGTAGACAGCAAGAAGCGTTCATTCGCGGCTCGGTCCCAAGCATATTCCCTCACGACCTCAGATATCTCGTCGTAGAAGATCCGCTCGTCGGAACTCATCTCCAGTACCGGAGCCTTCGGCTCCCGGATGACACCGAATTCCTGAACATCACGCCTCCGGGTTCGGGTCACATAGTTGGCAAGCTGATTGACCCGCTCCAAGCGAGCCGCCAACTCGGAGCGCTTGGAGCGATCCAGGTTCGTCGTGGTCAGTTCGCGCCGAATCTGCGCCAAGGACTTGCTGCCCCGCAGGATCTCATGGCCTTGGGCTTTGGCTACCTGATCCAGGATCTCAGACGCTGAACCGTTGGCACTCAGAAGCAGGTCGCGGGCCGCGATAATCGGCGCGTTGGTTTCGATCAGTTCACTGAGTGTTCGCTGGAACTCGAACGTATCTGGGTCCACCAGCGAGAGAAGAGAATGAAGGTCGCGGTTGCGGAGATGGATTGGCGTTGCGGACAAGAACAAGCGGTGGCTCGCGACCGAGTTAGCCAATCGACCGAAGCGGTGAAGCAAGGTCTCGGGATTGCGCATGTGATGTGCTTCGTCAACCACCAGAAGGTCGATCAGTGGTTCGCCGTCGCCTGCCTCGTCTAGGAATCGCGCAAGATCGCGTCGAGCGGACCCTCTCTTGACTTCATTCTCGGTGTTGTGGTCATCCCATCCCCGCGGCGGACGCAGCCCCTGCATGCTGCACACCAGGGCGTAGCCCCGGCCCGCTTCCCGCGCCCTCGTCATCGCGTCGAGAACCGCTTTCGCGTCGCCAATCCGCGCCTCGACTCCGAAGCGCATCGCAAGCTCGTCCTGCCATTTCTGGCACAGAGTCTTGGGGCAGACCACCAAGAGACGATCGCAGTCGAGGCGGGCGCGGAGTTCAGTCCAAACGAGACCCGCTTCGATGGTCTTGCCGAGGCCCACTTCGTCCGCAATCAGCAGGGCGTCGGTGGGCGAACTCATGAGTTTGATGACCGGCTTGAACTGGTAGGCGTAGAAGTCGGTCTCGGTTGCCTCCATGCTGTAGACGACCTCGCTGAGCCTCCCCGTTACCCGCAATCGAGTCAGTGTACGGCGCAACCAATCTGGTGGAACGAATCGACCGCCGAAGAATCTCTCCGAGAGGGACTCGACCGACGCTGGAACTGGCTCCAGTGCAGAGTTCGGAATCCATTTCTCTTGCCCGTCCACGAAGCGTACCTTCACCATCCGCGTGCCCGCAGCATGCTTCTCTCCCGTTAAGAGAACGCCGGCTCGTTCGGGATCTCGCTTGAGACGGACAAACGTGCCTGGGGCAATGATCATCGCGGCATCCGGATCCTGGTCGGTTCCCTCTTCGACGGCGTCGACGGGACCGCCGCCGCAGCGGAGGTGACGGCCATCCCCACCGGCTTCCGGTTTGCCTGGTTGCTGGCTTCCCACCAACGAGGTGGAGGCATCAAGAGCGTCAGGCCGTCACAAAGCGCTCGACGGCGATCTTCGTGGCGCGGTTGCGGGCCTGCCAGAGATCGTAGGCCATCTGCATCCCCAGCCACGTCTCGGGCGTCGATCCGAACGCCTTGGACAGCCGGATCGCCATTTCCACCGAGATGCTCGTCCGCCCGTTCAACAACTCCGACAGCGCCTGCCGCGTGACCCCCAGCCCCTCGGCGGCGCGGGTCACCGTCAGCCCCAGCGGTTCGAGGCACTGTCGCCTCACGATGCCGCCCGGATGCGGCGGGTCGTGCATGGCCATGATCCTCTCT
>JAPPMC010000317.1 GCA_028819235.1 Bryobacterales bacterium | reverse complement strand
ACCCCACGAACCTCACATGCAAACATCCGCGCCTTCCCTCTGGTCCCCAATAACGGCCAGTCTCCTAGGCCACGAATACTCCTAGGACTGAATGCTTACCTCAGCAGAGCGATGTCTGCGACTTCGGATCCTCCGGCACTCGGATCATAATCTGGATGTTTGATCACTGCCTTCACAGTGCTAACCCCGCCCGCGTGTCCTCGATAGATTAGCCACGAGATATGAGTCACCCGAATGGTGGAGCCTGCTCCATCGACACAGTGTGCCGCCGTGACCACGTATTCTCTTGACAGAATCGATCCAAAGCATCTTCGCGGGAAGTCGTTGATCCAGACTACGAATGGCAACTCGAAGAATGTCGCAGGTTGCCCACCGATGAGGTAGCGAGGCTCGAAGTCTTCCGCCCAGAGTAACTGGGCGGATATCACACCGAAAAGGGTGGCGGCGATCATTCTCATGGATGCGTCTCTTTCTTTCCGTGGTGTATGGGACTGGCTCCGAACCGTTGCAGTGGCCAGAGCCGCAGAAAGTCGCGGCTTCCCCTGAAGACTGCCCACCTGCTCCCGCGCACGGTATTTGGGGTTGCGTTCAGCAGGAGGCCCGACTTAGCGGAATCCTCTCCGGCGTTACGTGTGACAAGTTATACGTAAGGCGAGACACGGTGTCAAGGAGGTGTCCCCGTCCGATTTGTCCAATGCGATACAGTCCGGACGGAGTAGGCTCATTAGTCGAGAAGCCCAACATTGAGACTGCGGCATCGATGCGCTAGGCGACGACAATACAGCCGCTCAATGACTATGAGCGAAGCGGGTCGGGTGCCGAGCCGGCTCTGGGCGGGGCTTCCAGGCCAGTAGAGGACGTTCTCGATGATCTTGGAAGTGGCCGACGCACACCAGCACTGTTCTCCACCGGCATCGGCGCTGTGCTTCGCGACCTTCCGGAACACCGGCTCCACAGCCCTGCGGACAATTTGAGACCATGCCTCTTCGAGACGGGGCACTGCGTGCCATTCTTGGGAATATCGCCTAGTAGTGGGGGGCCGACCCCGCGATGCCGTGCGCAGGTGATTCTCACGAACCCGCTGTCGACCCTTGCAGACTTGCTCCGAAATTCGCTACCTCATCGCACCAAACTCGACAGCCTGGGCCTTCTCTCCGCACTTGCGGGAACTGCCCAGCGGCTCCCTGACGTCACGTCACTCGTCCAGAGCG
Source organism: Bryobacterales bacterium (assembly GCA_028819235.1). Classification (GTDB taxonomy): domain Bacteria; phylum Acidobacteriota; class Terriglobia; order Bryobacterales; family UBA6623; genus VXMF01. The sequence continues at coordinate 11,792 of JAPPMC010000317.1, read as the reverse complement.
CGCACCGTGGCGGCTTCGGGATCCGGGAAGGAGACTGGAAGCTCCTGACCTTCCAATGCGACGGGGCCGCAACACGGGCGCAGGCACCTGGAGACCCGTTGCGTGGGACCGGTGTGTTGGCATGGGGGCAGGTGTACAACTCGGCGACGACCCGTGCGAATGCCGGATCGGTCATGCCGAGGACCGGGACCGTGTCGCGGCGATGATGCAACTCCTGCAAAGGCTCCACACCTTCTCTGGCAGCCGCCAGCAAGCGAGATTACGCAGGCTTTGCATGCCGGACGAGTCCTGTGTAACCGGCAGGATCGCCTAGCGCCTTAGTCAGTCAGGCAAGGTGACAGGCCGACAGCCGACGGCAATTGTCCCGCCGGAGGAACGATTTGAATCAGGAGGCAAGCATGCGGGAAAGATTCCAGTCTTCAACTTCACGGCGCGCGTTCGCCAGGACGGTGGCCGCTTCCACGGCGTTCTACACAGTCCCCGGGCTCTTCGCAGAGCAACTCGCGCTGACCCCCACAGTGACGGAGGGCCCGTACTATCCGGACGAGATGCCGTTGGACACCGACAACGACCTGCTAATCATCAACGACGCCGCGACACCTTCCTTGGGCCAAATCGCGCACGTGACGGGAAAGGTGATGACAACGGCCGGCGAGCCTGTGCGGAACGCGACGGTGGAGATCTGGCAGGTGGACGCGAACGGTGTGTACATTCATAGCGCCGCGCCGGGCAAGGATCGTCGGGATTCGAATTTTCAGGGTTTCGGACGCTTTGAAACCGGATCCACCGGGGAATACCGGTTCCGGACGATCAAACCCGTGCGGTACAGCTTCGGCCAGGGGCGGGTTCCGCACATCCATTACGCCGTCAACCTGAGCGGACGCCGAGTCCTGACCACGCAACTCTTCCTAAAGGGCCATGACGGCAACGAGACCGACAGGGTGATCCGGCAGGCAGCAGGTTTGGGGGAACCCTCCTCGCTATTCGTGGACTTCGAACCTGTTCCGGGCTCCAAGATTGGGGAGGTCGCCACAGCGTTCGACCTCGTCATTGATCCGCAAGCGGGGACCAACTCCCGCAGGGGATTCGGTCGGGGACGGTTCAGGGGGCGGGGCTAGCAGTCCCTGCCGGTCGTCATCGTCTGGTGCGCAAGGGTTCTCGACGAGCTCTTGCGATGACTCTCCGGCCGTAAGCCAAGATCGGGGCCGATCTTGCATTGGCTCCGCCAGACCGTGCCGACCCGTGCCACCCTAACGGCTCCGCCGGACCTCGCATGGTCAGGCTCGCACGAACCAGGAACAGCGCTCTAAGACCTGTGGGGGACCGCGCCGCAGCGGCGGACCGGATCGTGACAATCAGGGTAGCGCTGCTCACCTCGGATGCCCCGCGTGCCGGCATCACGATCACGGGCCTAGCAGATGGTCGAGACCATCAGATCAAAGTCGAATCTAGCGTGTTGGACGGCATCGTTCCTGCACTCCGGGACTCGGAGTTCTCGTTGCAGAGCGCTCGACGCGGCAGTTCAAACCATCTCTGAGAAACCGATACGGCGCGGAACGTCCTGTACCATCGGCAATCCTGTGGGCTCTGACCCCGGACTGCGGCGCGTCGAGCCGATGGGGCAAGGGTCCATGAGCTTCGGCCGCGCCGTGAGAGAGTCTGCCCGCCCAGCTCAGCCCCCGCGCTGGACGCACGTCCGCCGTTCGCTGCTCTAGGCTCTCCGGGGCTTCGGGGCCTCGTCCAGCCGCCAAGCTGGATGCTTCCGGGCGGTTCAAGCCGGGCTACGCGCAGGCCGGTGGCTGTCGGGTCAGGGCCGAGGTTGCGCACATGCGGTTCTCCGGGGCGATTGGCATCGGGACCGGCGCGCCAGGGTTCTCCCGTTTTTGGGCGGCAGGTCGGGCATGATGATAGGAGACGCTGAGCGCCGATGGACTGGGACTACGGGACTCTTGAGAGACTGCGCCGTGACCACCCTGCTTGGCGCCTCCTGCGCTCCGACCACGCCCCGCTCGTGGCGGGATTCCTGTACCGCGCCTTCGTCGAGCACAACAACCGTGTGCTGCCGGAAAGCGCGCTAGCGGAGAGGCTCGAGGACGAGTTGTTCGGCCTCAGGGAGATCTACGGCGAGGACAAGTTCCCGAAGCGAGCCGCCGAGTACCTCGACGACTGGACCCTGCCCGACCGAGCGTGGCTGCGCAAGTTCTATCAGGACGGAACGGACGAGCCGCACTTCGACCTGACGCCGGCCACCGAGAAGGCGATCATTTGGCTGGGCTCCCTCTCCCAGCGCAGCTTCGTCGGCACAGAGTCCCGGCTCGTCCTGGTCTTCGGCCTGCTCCGCCAGATCGCCGCAGGCGCAGAGGCGGACCCGGTGCGTCGCGTCGAAGACCTGCAGCGGCGCAAGCGGGAGATCGAGCGGGAGATCGAGCGCGCCGAGCGCGGCGACGTCAAGCCGCTCGATGCAACTGCCATCAAGGAGCGCTTCCACCAGGTCACCCAGCTGTCACGTCGGCTTCTCTCGGACTTTCGCGAGGTGGAGCACAACTTCCGGGCGCTGGACCAGCAGTTTCGCGAGAGCGTCGCCGGCGGGTCCGACACCAAGAAGGAGCTGCTCAACGCCTCCTTTGGGCGCCATGACGAGATCTCCGACTCCGACCAGGGCCGCAGCCTCAGGGCCTTCTGGGACTTTCTGGCGGCGGACGACCGGTCTGAGGAGTTCAGCGGGTTGCTGGACCGTGTGCTCGGCGTGCCCGCCGTCCAAGAGATGAAGCCGGACGTCCGCTTGCGCCGCATCCACCATGAGTGGCTGGCGGCCGCGGAGCACGTGCAGAGCACCGTCCGCCGCCTGTCGGCACAGCTGCGCCGCTTCTTGGACGACCGCGTTCAGCTTGAGAACCGGCGGATCATGGACCTGCTGCAGCGCATAGAGAAGAAAGCCCTTGCGCTCCGGGCCTCCACGCCAAAGGATCCCGTCGCCGAAATTGACCGGGTCGCGCCCAGCATCCGGCTGCTGCTTGAGCGGCCCCTGCAACCGCTCGACCGCACCGTCACCATCCGGGACGTCGAGTTGAAGGCCGGTGATGAGAATGTCGACATCTCCGCGCTGTACTGTCAATCGGTGATCGACAAGGAGGCGCTCGTCGCCCATGTTCGCCGTGCGCTCGAATCGCGCCCGCAGGTGACGCTGGGCGAACTCTGCGAGATCCGACCGCCGAAACAGGGGCTGGCTGAAGTGCTGGCCTACCTGCAGCTGGCTGGCGACTCCCTTCCCGCGGCGATCGACGACTCCCACCACGAGACCATAACTTGGCGCACGACGGGCCGCGACGGCGGCCCGGTCGTCCGCGCCGCCCGCGTCCCGCGGGTCATCTTCGTGAGCTGACGGTGCGGTTTCGGCGGTCGTTGCAGTCTGACGCGACGTCGGGTCCGGCGCTGACCCACCTCGCGACGCGCCTGCTCCGCAGGGGTGTCGTGTACGGGCGCGACGACGAGACATTCTGGAACGCCCTGCTGCAGCAGGACGCCCACGTGAGGGACTTCTTCAAGGCTCTTAACCTGCAGCTGGAGGTCAAGCACGAGGAAGGCTTCGCCTATCTGCGCTCCCGCCCCGACACGGGAGATCGGCACGAGGTAAAGCCCGATGCGCTGGTCGCCAGGCAGCCGCTGTCGTACTGGACCAGCCTGATTTTGGGTCTGCTGCGGAAGAGGCTCGCCGAGCTCGATGCAACCGAAGGTGCCGCTAGGCTGGTGATGACCCTTGACGAATTCGTGGACATGGTCAGGGTCTACCTTCCCGACACCGGGAACGAGCCGAAGCAGAGAAGGCTCGTTCAGAGGCAGGTCAGAAGGATCGGGAGAATGGGATTCCTGCGGCTCATGAAGGCGGCTTCATCGTCGCGGGAGACGTACGAGGTCGAGCGCATCCTCGTGGAGTTCGTCACGGCGGAATGGCTAGCCGACCTTGACGCTGAATTGGCTCGGCGCGTCGCCGGGCAGTCCACACCAGCGGGGGCCGAGGGAGAGTAAGGGCGTGCAGTTCGGGTTCGACTACATCGGCGACGACGCTGTCACCGGCTTCCGGCTGGATCGCCTCGAGATCCTCAATTGGGGCACGTTCCACGAGAAGGTCTGGTCGATCCGGCCGCATGGCCGCAACGCCCTGTTGACCGGCGACATCGGCACGGGAAAGTCCACGCTGATCGACGCCCTCACCACGCTGCTCGTGCCGTCGCACCGCGCGGCCTACAACAAGGCCGCCGGGGCCGCGGTCCGGGAGCGCACGCTGCGCTCCTACGTGCTCGGGCACTACAAGACTGAGCGTAGCGAGTATTCCGACGCCTCCGCCCGTCCCGTGGCGCTGCGCGGCAGGGACAGTTACTCAGTCATCGTGGGCGTATTCACGAACGCTGGATTCATGCAGACGGTCACCCTGGCGCAGGTCTACTGGCCAGTGTCCGGGGCGGGCCAGCCCAAGCGGTTCTACATCGGTTGGGAGGCGCGCGAAGAGGGACTCGCCATTGCGGAAGACTTCTCGGGCTTCGGCGGGGAAATGCGCAATCTGCGCAAGCGTTTGAGGGCGAAAGGAGCCAGCGTCTGGACTACCTTCCCGAAGTACGGCGCGTGGATGCGGCGCCGGCTCGGCATCCACAATGAGCAGGCCCTCGACCTCTTCCACCAGACGGTGTCCCTGAAATCCGTGGGCAACCTTACATCATTCGTGCGCACGCACATGCTGGAGCGGTTCGACGCCCGTCCAAGGGTCGAGGCTCTCATCCACCACTTCGACGACCTCAGCAGAGCCCACGAAGCGGTGCTGAAGGCCAAGCGGCAGATCGAGCTGCTCAGGCCGATCGCCGCCGAGGCGGACCGTCACGATGTGCTGGACCGGGAGATCTCCAACCTGGAGATGTGCGAGACGGCGCTCGCCACGTACTTTGCGGGACTGGAGGATGGACTGCTGGCCGACCGCGCCGAGGCGGTCCGGCATCGCCTCGCTAGACTCGAAGACGAGCGAAGTCGGCTGGCGACGGCTCACGAAGCCGCACGGGCCAAGATCTCGTCCCTTGAGAGGGAGATTGAGACCAGCGGCGGCGGTCACCTAAACGAGCTCGCCCGGCAGATCGCCGGGAAGCAGAATGAGCTGCGTCGGCGCCGCGCAAGAGCGGAGGCCTATGAATCCCTGTTGGGCAGCTTGAAGGAGACCGTCCCCGACGACGCTCGCTCTTTCGCAGCCAAACAGGAACGGCTGCGGAACCTATACGAGCGCGAGAAGGAGGAACTCGCACAGCTCGGGGACGAGATGGGAAGACTCTCCGCGGACATCCGGCAGAAGGAGGGCGATCTCCGCCTCCAGGAGGACGAGCTGCGGAGCTTGAGATCGCGGCGGTCCAACATCCCGGCCAGCCAGCTCAGGCTGCGGGCGCGCCTTTGCGAAGCGTTGGGTATCGACGAGTCTTCCCTCCCGTTCGTCGGCGAGCTCGTCGCCGTCCGCGGTGAGGCGTCGGAGTGGGAAGGCGCAGCCGAGCGGCTGCTGCGGTCCTTCGGGCTTGCCGTGCTCGTCTCCGGCGGTCGGTACGCCCGCATCAGCGATTGGGTCGACCGCAGCGACCTCAAAGGGCGGCTGACCTACTTCCGTGTGCTTCCCTTGCGAGGTCGCCGGCACGGCATGCGCAAGGACTCTCTGCTCACCAAGCTCTCCGTCAAGCCCGACTCGCCCCACAAGGATTGGATCCTCCGCGAACTGGCGCGGCGGTTCGACGTCGTCTGCTGCGATGACCTAGACCAGTTCCACAAGGAGCCGCGCGCAATCACCCGAGCCGGTCAGGTAAAGCTTCAGGGGCAGCAACACCGGAAGGACGACCGCCATTGCATCCATGACCGGGCGCGGTACGTCCTGGGCTGGACGAACGAGGCAAAGATCGGGGTTCTGCAGGAGCAGGCGGACGAGCTGAAGTCCTCTGTGGGGGCGATGCGCGACCAGAGTCGAGAGCTCTCGGAACTTCAGGAAGCCAGCTTCGGGCGCACAGGCGACCTGGCGCGGCTGCGCGGGTACTCGGCTTATGAGGATGTCGACTGGCGGTCGGTCACAGGCGAGATTGAGGACCTAAGGCAGGAGCGGTCCCGGATCGAGTCGGCCTCGGACGTGCTGCGCCAGCTTCGCGCCCAACTGGCCGAGGCGCAGGCGGACCTGAGGCGCATCCGGGAGAACCACGACCGCGCCGTCGGGCAGATCGGAGGCGACAAGCAACGCCTCGACGACCTCCTGTCGCGTCGCACCAGGGCAAAATCCGTACTCGAGAAGGCGGATCTCGACACGGCCCGCCGGTCTTACGACCGCCTGAAGGCGTTCCTCGAAGAGGTCTCGGGCAAGGCAGCCCCCTCGCTTGAGACGCTAGGCAGACTCTCGCAGCTGGTGGAGGGACTCGTGCGAGACCGCCGCCGGAAGGCCCGCCGTGCGGCGGAGAGCGTCCGGGGCACTATGAGGCGGCGCATGCTGCGGTTCAACCGGGACTTTCCGCTCGAAACTACTGAGATGGATCCGGATCCCGCTGCTGCACCGGAGTACAGGGAGATGCTGGCCAGCCTGGAGAGCGACGGGCTGCCGGAATTCGAGCGTCGCTTCAAGAGGTTGCTGAAGGACAACACGATCGTCGAGATTGCCAACTTCCGTGCGACGCTCCACAGGGAGCAAACGGCCATCAAGGAGCGCATCAAGCGGATCAACGAGTCGCTCTCCGAGATCGAGTACAACCCGGGCCGCTACATCAAGATCGAATGGCGAGACGCCCCCGACCGGGAGCTGCACGAGTTCCGGGCCGACCTCAGGGACTGCATGAGTGGGACGATCGGGGGGTCGCCCGAGGAACTGTACTCCCAAGAAAAGTTCGAGAGGGTCAAGAAGATCATCGGGCGCTTCCGGGGCCGCGTGGACTCGGCCGACGTGGACCGGCGCTGGACCGAGAAGGTCACCGACGTCCGAAACTGGTTCGTCTTCGGTGCCAGCGAGCGCTTGCGGGCGGACCGCAGCGAGTACGAGCACCACACTGACTCCTCCGGCAAGTCGGGCGGGCAGAAGGAGAAGCTCGCCTACACCATCTTGGCGGCGAGCCTCGTCTACCAGTTCGGGCTGGAATCCGGCCCCAACCGCTCGCGCGCCTTTCGGCTCGTGGTCATTGACGAGGCGTTTGGGCGCGCCTCCGACGAATCGGCGCAATTCGCTCTGGACCTCTTCACGAGGCTGCACTTGCAGCTTGTGATCGTGACACCGCTTCAGAAGATCCATGTCATCGAGCCATTCGTGGAGAGCGTCGGCTTCATTGAGATCCGCGACGGCCGGGACTCTAGGATCCGCAACCTGACGATCGAGGAGTACAGGGAGCAAAAGCGCCGCGCGCATGAGGCTGCGATCTCCCAAGGCGGCGTCCCGGAGATCGGCGCCAGCGTTGGCGCACCAGCTCCGACTCCCGCGCCGCCTAGGGCGTAGGCGGGCCGGAAACCGCCGCGGCGCGCCTCTGGGCTGACTGCGCGCCGTCGGTCGTCCGCCCACCTGCCCAGTAGCCGCAATACAATGGGCCGGGGCGCTCCAGGGGAGAGGTTGGCCCGGCCCGTCCAGCGGTCGGGAGACACCGCGCAAGGTCGCCCGCCCGTCCGAGCGGCGCTTCGCCCAAGATGCCCTCAGCGACCGGCCAGCGCAAGTGGACCACGGCCGCCGATCTCCGCGAGCAGGTCCGGCGGCTCTGGAGGCGCGGGTTGGTGCTGCGGGGCCTGGCCGGCGGTGAGGACGTGTTCCCGAAGCGCTTGGTGTTCAAGCGGCCGACCGCTGGCGAGATGCGTGACCGCTACGTGGAGGTTCGCGACTGGGTCGCGTCCTTTGAGAACCTGCCGCAGATCCGCTTCGAGCGCCGGGAGTTCGGGCATCGTGCGCTCGGAGCCAGCGAGCTTCCGCACCGGGCCTGGGTCGACAGCGCGGAGGCCGCCGCGGCACTGATCAGCCAAGGGCCCCGCCTGCGCAAGTTTCAGGCGGTGGTGGAGGCTACACGCCTGCGCGAGCCGCAACTGCTTTCTTGGCTGGCACGCCGTCCCTTGCGGGCATTGGACCTGCAGCCAGACTGGGAGCGGCTGCTGGGCGTCGTGCAGTGGCTGCGCGACCGCGGCCGACCGGGCGTCTACGTTCGCGAGATGGACGTGCCCGGCGTCGACACCAAGTTCGTGGAGAGGAACCGGGGTGTGCTGTCGGAACTGCTCGACCTCTCGCTTCCGGAGGAGTCGGTCGACCGTTCCAAGACCGGAGCCGCCGGCTTCGCCGCGCGCTACGGATTCAGGGCCAAGCCTGAGCGGGTGCGGGTCCGCGTTCTCGACCGCAACTGTGCCCTGCTGCCGTGGAGCAGCGACGAGGACGGCCAGGATCTGACGCTGCGAGCCGGAACCCTCGCGCGGCTGGCCGTTCCGGCGTCCCGCGTGTTCGTCGTCGAGAACGAGATCAACTTCCTCGCACTGCCCCGCATGCCGGGCACGCTCGCGGTATTCGGATCGGGCTACGGCTTCCAGAGTCTGGCCAAGGCTGGCTGGCTGAGGGACTGCCAGGTGCTCTACTGGGGCGACATCGACACGCACGGCTTCGCGATCCTGCACGAACTGCGAGGCGTCTTCGACCGCGCCGAGTCGTTCCTCATGGACAGGGCCACGCTTCTCGCGTTTCAGCACCTCTGGGTTCGGGAGCCGTCCCAAGCGCGGGGCGAGCTCTCAAGGCTGACCCGCGATGAGTACGAGCTCTATGACGACCTGCGTATGGACCGGCTCGGGGTGAGCGTCCGCTTGGAGCAGGAGCGGGTCGCCTTCGGATGGGTCATGGCCGCTTTGGAGGGCCTGCCGCCGCTTGCGGAAGCCGGTCGCGAACGGCCGCAGACTCCCGCGGGCGCGATACGATAGCTCTTGCGGGATACGGTCTGGTCGCGGACGCTGGCGACCGCCCAGCGCGAGGAGTTGCTGGCGAGCGACACGCCGCCTGCCGTGGCGGACGTAGTGGTCGTCGGGGCAGGCCTTGTCGGGCTTTGCGCTGCGCTGTCGCTGCGCCGCCGGGGCGCCGGGAGGGTGGTCGTTCTAGACCGCGGGGCTGTGTGCGGTGAAGCAAGCGGTGCCAGCGCCGGCGGCCTGTGGCCAGCCCACGAATGCCTTTCGATGGACTCCCCCGAGGTGGCGCGTCGCGCTGCGGGGATGCACACGCGCCTGCGGGAGGAGTTCCCTTGCGACTACGTGTCCAGCGGGCTGCTGGAGCCCGTCGCAGGTGAGCAGGCCGTCGCGGCCGCAGAACGTGCCAGCAGGATTCGGCGTGCAGGCTTCCGGGCGGAGCTGCTCGGGGCGGCGGATGTGCAGGGGCTGGAGCCCCAGCTGTGCCACGCCGGACCGGCGCTGCACTGCCCTGACGATGGATCGATCCACCCACTGAGGCTGGCGGCCGCGATCAGTTCCCGGCTGCGCAGCCGAGGCGTGCGGATCTGCCTCGGGGAGCGCGTCGAACGTGTGTCGCGGAACGGGACTGCGGTCCTGGCTGGGGGCTCGCGCATCGAGGCCGGCGCGGTCGTCATCGCCGCCGGGGCCTGGACGCCGCTGCTCACGCGGGTGCTCGGGTGGTCCCCCCCGATCCGTCCCGTTCGGGGCGTGCTGATGGCCACGGAGGCCTTCCTCCCCGGGACCTTGCGCACTGTAGTCGTCGGCGACCGCTACTACTACTGGCAGCTGGCCCGCGGGCCGCTCGCGGGCGGCGGCTCCGAGGAGGAGGTCGGCTTCGAGCGGGGGGTCAGCCCGCAGATCGCGGCCGACATCGAGCGTGACTGGGCCGAGCGATTCCCGGAGCTGGCCGACGTTCCATTCTCCGCGCGCTGGTCAGGCTTCCGCCCGCGCTGTGACGACCTGCAGCCTGTCATCGGCCGCGTCCCTGGCGGCGGGAACGCTTACGTTTCTGCCGGGCACTTCCGCAAGGGCATACTGCTGGCCCCCCTGAGCGGGGAACTGCTGGCCCGGGAACTGGCGGGCGAAGAACCGTGGGAGCCAGCGCGGGCCATGCGGCCGGCGCGTTTCCCCCCGCACGCTCCGCCGGAATGAGGCGGGGCGGGCTATCTCGCGGCGGCGAACCGGGCGGCGACCTCGCCCCAGTCGATCACGTTGTAGAACGCCTTCACGTAGGCCGGCCTGAGGTTCTGGTACTTCAGGTAGTACGCGTGCTCCCAAACGTCGACTCCCAGAATCGGCGTGCGGCCGTCCATCAGCGGCGTGTCCTGGTTCGGGGTCGACTCGACAATCAGACTGCCGCCGTCGACGCTCAGCCAGGCCCAACCGCTGCCGAAGCGCGTGATGGCCGCGGTCGAGAACTTGTCCTGGAAGCCGGCGAAGCTGCCGAAGGCGTCGTCGATCGCCGCAGCGAGTTCCCCGTCCGGCTCGCCGCCGCCCGAGGGGCTCATGATCGTCCAGAAGAGGGAATGGTTGGCGTGGCCGCCCCCGTTGTTGCGGACGGCCGCGTTGGCAATGGCCGACGCGTCGCCGACGAGGTCGTTGATGTCCATCTCGGCCTGCGGCGTGCCGGCGACGGCGGCGTTGAGGTTGGCAACGTAGGCCGCATGGTGCCGGTCGTGGTGGATCTCCATCGTCCGGGCGTCGATGTGCGGCTCCAGCGCGCCGAAGTCGTAAGGCAGGTCGGGTACGGAGAATGCCATGTTCTTGTGCTCCTTCTATATGGTCGAGACCAACGGATCCCTATCCTAGCAACTGGCCATTTCCCGGGCGGCCGGCTATTCGAAGTCGTCCAGGCCCTCGGTCAGCTCGATGTACGTGCCCCAAGGGTCCGTCAGGAAGGCGACCGAGAGCCCGATGCGCTCAATCCTGCGGTAGGGCACGTCGAACTCGACGCCTGCCTGCTCGAGCCTCTTGCAGAACGCCTCCAAGCCGTCCACCTCGAAGCCGATGTGGTCCACAACGCGCCCCTTCGTCGGCGCCGCCGGGGAGTCCACCTTCGCGAAGGTCAGCTCGATGCCCGGGACATCCGCCTTGCGGAACGGCCCGCGGGTGCCGGGCTTGCCGCTGAAGTGCTCGACGTACCAGGCTTGGGTGGCCTCGTCGTCCTCCGTGAATATGTGGATGTGGTGGCTGTCGGTACCCGGCAGGCTCTTGTCCTCCATCATTTCCACGCGCACGCCGTCGGGACCCTTGGCGAACGCCATGTGCACGTTCTGGCCCTCGTTGTAGTGCACGTCGGAGGTCGCGCCGGCCACGACCTCGGTCGTCACGATCCCAAAGCCGGCGGCCTTGAGCCTGGGGACCAGCCCGTGCAGGTCGGGCACCTTGAACCCGAGGTGGTTGACCGTGCTTCCGTTGCTCTCCCCCGTCGGCTCCTGCTGGCGCAGGAAGAGCAGTGTGTTGGGCAGCTTGACCACGTCCGTGTCGCCGAACATCGCCATCGCTGCCCCCAGCATGGTCCAGAACTTTTTGTGGGCGTCCACGTCGCTGACGTTGAGGTGATGGTGGCCGACGGCGAAGGGGCTCTCCCGCGCTGCGAGGAGCTGCGCCGGCAGCGTGGGCGGAACGGCGAGCGCGGCTAGGGCGGCGCCTGCCATCAGGGCGGGTCTCGTCATTTCGCAGTCGAGTGTACCAGCGCGTGGGCCGGCGCTCGCGCCGGATTGTCCGCCGGCATGATTGCGCGGGCCCTCTTGCGTGTGCTACTCTAGCCTTAGAGCGGCGGCTCGTGGGGCGTCTTGCGCCCTGTGGGCCGTGCGCGCCCGGGCTTGTGCCCGAGCGCGGGG
>JAPPMC010000038.1 GCA_028819235.1 Bryobacterales bacterium | reverse complement strand
TTCCCGAAGTCACCATATTGGGAGTTATGTTGAGCTCAACATAACTCCCAGGTCCTGGGACATGGGAAAGCCCGTTCCCTGGACTGAGGGTCGAACCGGTGCAGGAGGTCCGGCTCGTAGGTGACGAAGAAAAGTACCTCTGAAACGATGCCGTTGGCCGCGCCCCAGGCGAGCCAGTCCTCGACATCGACGCGGATCTCCAGGTGGACGAAGCGCGACGCCAGGGGCGTGGGCATGCGGTGCACGACGCCGCGGTCGGTCTCCCGGTTGCCGCAGGCAATGAGCGACGCTCCCTTGGGAAGCTCGTACTCGCCCACCTTGCGGTCGAGAACCAACTGATACAGGGCCGCCTGCACCATCGGGACGGCCGAGGGCAGCTCTTCGAGGTTGATGAGCCAGCGGCCGGGATCGTCTGACGGAGGCAGAAAGGCGGGCGGCGCCCAGCGGGTGCGGTCCGAGGCGTCGCGCCAAGGGATGCCGCGGAGATCGACGGGGTCGAGGAGCAGCGCCCGGACGTCGACGTACTGGCGGTTCGAGGCCGCGGCGACCTGCCGGGCGATCTGACTTTTCGCAGCCCCCGGTGGGCCCCAGACCACAACCGGCTGGCGGGCCTCGACCAGCAGCGCGAGGACTTGGGATAGCTCGCTCGGGCGGAGCGTGTAGTCCGCGGAAATGTTGTCGGGAACCGTCATGGCGCAACCTCCGTATGGCGGGGAATGGGGCGGCGCGGCACGGCCTCTCTCGAGACCGTCCGGCCGCATCCCCACCGGAGGCTAGCCGTACTCTTGGCTCAGTTCGGGCGCCCGGGGCGTATCGCGGGGAGGTTGCGCGGCACGGCAGGGGCCGATGCTCCTTCGGCGTCTCGATTGCCTGCTCCTCGCTCGATCGGATAGGCTGTAGTTCTGCTGGAAAACGAACGATCAGCGGGACTTAACGGTAGCTCTGCTGCACCCGCCAATGGTAAGGGTAGTTGAGGAAATGCCGGTCCTAAACCGCCCGCCGAACGGCAGGCCTACCCCTGCCGAAGCTAGACAGTGATCACCCACTCTGGTACCGTTAGTCGAAACTCAAGGAGGTCATGGACGTGTGGCATGGGAGGACTGTATTTGCGCTGTTCACGGCGATCATTCTCGGTGGCTGCAGCGTAGCGAACAGTAATCTTCCGGGTGCCTCGTATTTTGTCTTCGAAGGCAAAAAGGTCAGCTCTGGCGACACGGTTTTAGCCGATGGGGCACATGCTAGAAGTCCGACGGTGACGAGCACGCCCGATGGCATAAGCTATCGAGCATTCACTTTCTCGAGCGACAAGAGCTACGGCCTAGGGACCGCGGAAATCAAGTGGAGGTTAGTACATGGTCTTCGCATAGTCGCCGGAAACCAAGAAATGTTTCTTAGTAGACTGGACGAGTCGATCCAGCAAGCCCTGCAAGCCTGCCTTCCTGAATTTGGCCCATTCGAAACGGCCACCGACGTCCCGGAAGAAGTAGCCACGTTACCCGGAAGAATGGTTATTGGTGGCATCACGCATATTCAATATCCGCTGACGATCGTGGAGTGGAACACCGAACCGTCAGACCGGCCGAACGCGGGGCAGGCATTCCGAGTCGAGTCTGTTAAAGTTGTCGCGTTCGGCACCCAACATCTGGTCTCCGTAGGAGGTGCCGTCGACCTCGTGTTCGATATTCGCTTCCGCGACGTCGTCAACGATATCATCGACGGTATCGCCACCAGCCTGTCCGAGCCAGCTGACGTGGCCACGGTAACCGGGAGTTGCGACGACGGCAAGCTCGTCGTGGCTGGTAAGAGGTACTCACTGCCGGACAGTGGGTGGTTGAAAGGTATCCGTGGCAACTTTAATCTTGAAGCCGTCCTAACTCATCAAACCCGTTCGGGAAACTGAGCCGTTTGGAGTAACCGATGACGACAAGTTATCGAGTGAAAGTCTTACCAACAAAGCCTGATGATACTCGGACTGCACTGTTCGGCGGTGCCGGAATATGCAAGCCACTTATATCCAGCCTGACACTGCTCGTTCAACTGGAAAAGTCCGGGTCTAGTATCACGCTATACATGAAGTCTCTCGAGGATGGGGGGTATGATAGGATTGGTACGCTCGAACCCGGGGAAACCTTCGCTCTAGTGCTTGACCAAGTACTCTGCGTCACTGCCGAAGCGGTAGAGGACACCCATGTTCAATGCACGATCTTGACCCCGTCGGCACCTATAGTCTTAGGGGGGTAATCGCGATGTCAGTGGAAGGAAAGATCCGGTCCTTACGTGTTCAAGCGACGCAGACAGTGGACCTCGCATTCAACATGCCGGGAATCATTTCCCACCACAACTTCGACCAGAACCGCCGACAGGGTCCGGCGTTTCTTGGAGAGCGCGTCAAGGCTTTTGACTTTCAACAGGTCTACGGCAAACTAGGCGACACCGTTCGTGACGAGAGTACCGGTGCGGTGCGATTGAGGTTTCGCAGCGCTGAGATCCGCCAGCTGATGTCCGGGGGAGCTCATTGGCCCTTCCTCTATGCGCTCCGTAACGAAGGACTCGGTGCGTCTCTCGACCAGATGATCGCGCGTCGCGAAGCTGCGGTGCTTGACCGATTCATGCATCACCAAGGAATCAAGGCTCTGATGGAGTCGGTCGTTCCGGACACCATTGAATCGCTCGACAGCATGAGGTCGGCGATCATTCAACGTTCCGAAGAAATCCAACAGGCATACGAGAAGGACGGCAAGATTGGCGTCGAAAAGTCGTCAACCATTCTCACCAGAATTCCTACACAAGAAACCGAGAGCAACAGCGAATCGCTGCCGATCGCGATGGTCTCGACTCGATTTGACGGGGAGCAACCGCAGCCAGGCAAGATCAGCACCGAGATCCTCGAGGGATCGGGGACCAACGTTGCGCAGACGCACCAGTCCGACCGCACCGCTAGTGTGCCGATGACGAGACGCGGAGATGGCTGGGCCACTCCTGACGGTTTCTTCGCCAGCCAGCACGCCGTGTCAAGAACGTCCAGTACCGACGACCAGAGGATGGTTACACCGTACCAAGCCTACATGCATCCCATCCTGGACAACGTCATCGCCAGCCGGCAGCAAAGGGTCGCCGTTAACGAGGAAAAATTGCGGAATGAAGTTTTGGCGCTCAAGCTGCCGCATATGGAACGAATTCTTGCGAGAGAATTGCAGTCGATGGACCTAGAGATCCGAGCCCTTCAGGTAAACTTCGCCCACACCTACCTTATGCCGCCGATCGATGGTATCGTCACTGCCATCTACAAGGACGTCGGTGAAAGCGTTGAACCTGGGGAACCTGTTATTCGCATTGAGAATGACTCCTTTGTTATGCTGTTTGGCCGGATCCAGTTCAAGGAACCGTTGTGGCCGGGAAGAAAGGTCAACGTCAACATCGGTTCTGTATTCGAGACCACAAAGGACGAGGCGCTAGAATGTAAGATTGTCTCCGTCCGCGGCCACGAATCGGATGACGACGAGTGGGAAGTCATCCTAGAAGCGAAGAACCCCGACGCAGGCGACGGCCGTCCGCTGTTGCCGATTAACTATCAGCTTGACCCCGATACGGCGACGATCGAGCTTGCCTAGTAGGATGCCGATGGTGGTTCCAGTTCCACCGACCAATCTCCGCCTATTCGGTACTACGCCGGCAGAGCGGGAGAACTCTCGCGAAAGTCATCAAATCCGCATCGATTTTGATCACGTGATTGGTGCGGATGTCTATCAGGTGAAACTGAGCGATGAGTCGCTAGTCAAAGTGCAGCCTGGCGATTTCGTCATTGCGCCAGGCCCGAACCGGCGGTGCGACATTGCGGTCCGCGCGATCATGCAGGGCCAAGCGTCAGCTTGGTCGAAGGCGTTAGTAACTGTAACTAGACCACCCGTACCCGCCGCGCCTGCGCGCGCGCCTTTCGACCTTTCTGCTTTCGGTATCGTCCTTGCTTGGCGGTATGACCATGCCTTCCCCGGCCATCAACAGACGCAGTTGCAGCTTTACAGAACATGGGAAGGATCGGCGAAAGAGGTGATCGCCGATGCGCTTGAGCGAAGTGGGCGGTACGTCGACACAACTTATCCGGCAAGTGTGGAAAAACTGTATCGACTCATCGCGGTTACTGCGCGTGCGGCTGTTCCTGACGATCTGCTTGGCGGGCCTAACCCGTCCCTCGTAGGTCCTGCCACGAGGGCCCGTGGACCGCACAGCGCGATTCCACCAGGTCGTATCGAGCACTCGTTGTCCCGGGAACGGAGCCACGGCCAAGCAATACTGACTATGTATGGCTATCCCAGTCTCAGAGGTTAGGCGATGCGGCTACAACTTCGGGACAAGTTCAGTGCCTCGACGGCGTCCTTGCGCAGTGTGCAGGAGCGCGAAGCACATCCGTGGGAACGAACGCTGGGTGAGCGTCTAGCTGGCGAACGCAAGTCGGGAACGATACGCGCGGATGCTCGCTTTGGCCGTTCTACGCCCACGCCAGCCAGAAAGCGTACAACGAAAACCAAAGGGCGCTGGCCCGTCAAACTTGGTCAGGTGACGTCTGATCCCGTGAACAAATTGGCTCGAAAATCGAATCCGAGCGCAAGGCGGCCGAGCCTAACCCTAGCCTATGCTGATGAGGCAAGACGGCTACTTCTCGCACGACGATATGTCAACGGCCAAGCACAGAAACTCACCGATCCCGGCACGAATTTGTCACTAGGTGATATGCGCCGGCCTTACAGACCACCACCTCGAGTGTGGGGAACCCATACCTCCTACGACCTACATGGCTCCGGCGCGCTTTCTGGAGCCTACTTCGGCAATGCGCCCTCCCCGCCGGACGCTGTTTTGGACCAGGTAGACCGCCGATTGGCTCTGATCAACTCTGATCGGTTCAGCGACATTGCGGGAGGTCCTTGGTACGGCAACTATGTCGGTCCAACGGCTCCCGGCTACTATGCGGGGGATCCCAATGCGCCGCCACCCGTCACCCCGGTGGACCGGGCGGCATGGCAGCACGACTTTGAATACAACAAGATTTACGAAGCCTACGGTTTCGACGAAGCTGCACATCCCCTCGGGTGGTTCGGCAATTTGACCTCCTTGGACCCAGGCTTTCAACTTGAACTTGCGTGGGCCGACCTGAAGCTGATTGGCCGCTCTTGGGGCTACATGTCGGAAGGTCTATTCGACGGCTTCTATCGCAGCGACGAACTCGCATTTGGCAAGGGGCCCTTAGCTTTCGGGATGGATCTCGCTTGGGCGTTCGCCATTACCGCGACACACGCAAGGATGATCGCAAGTCGCCTGACGATGGTCGGCGTGGGCGTAGTTTACCATGGGATGCGCCTCGTGACCGGTGGCATCATGGAGCTGGGCGATTGGATCGGGGGAGATGTCGGCAGGTTTGTGACGGGCATCGGCGAGTTTCTGGACGGCCTCGTTGTCGGCTTTGGGCAACTCGCTGGCTTGGTCATCGGAGCTGCCGGTGCGCTCTCCATCATTAGCGCCGGCGTAGTTGCACTCGCTGCCGCCCTCCCGAACGTGTTCGTAGGCAGCATTGTCGGCGGCCTCGTCGATACGGTCGGAGACTTTTTCGAATCGGTAGGTGACGGCTGCTTCATAACCCACGCCGTCCTGCAATCAGAGTCCTTGGAATCCGATGACGGCGCAATCCTCAGCCAGTTGCGCGGGTTCCGCGACGAATACGTGCTCACTCAGCCGGGCGGTCGGGGCCTCATAAACACCTACTATGCAACGGCACCCGAAATCGTCCGCGTCATTGACGCCCGTCCTGACCGCCAGCAGATCTGGCGCAATGTGTATCAGCGTTGGCTGCATCCCGCTGTCGAAGCCGTGCGACGCGGCCACCCCAGGCGGGCGCTAGAATTGTACGAACAGATGTTGACGACGCTCTGCGCCGTGACGGGCGTGCCGAAGACACGCGATTCGTCGCGGCGGCACTGGAAACGGGATCCCATGCTCGCTGCTTGATGCAACTAATGGAGTTGAGAACAATCTTTCCTCCAGAAATGTTTGGGTTTGGCGGATTGGTGCGTGACCGACGTGGCCAAACGAATGCCAGCCGGCACAAGCAGCAAGCCGCCCGAGCCGCCGTGTTGACCATGTGTTGATTGTTCCCGGGCGAACCGTCCGGTCCTTCAAGAGGAACATTTTACTCTATTGTTTTCAGCAGGTTACGGGCGATGGACCGTAGGGCATACACTACACGGCCAAGTTTGAAACCCGCCCGTGATTCGATAGCACCAATACTCAGTCGTGCGTTTCCGTCGCCAATAGCGATTTAGTTGACGGTAGCCTAAGCCGCCAAACGGTGCCGCTTCCGTACGTCCGTGCGCTCAGGCTTCTTTTCTGGTGTTGACATTTGGGCTGACTGTTTGCGGATTCACCCGTATGATGCTCCCAGTTGAAGCATGGAAATGGAGGATCAAAACACCTCAGCCAACAACACGGCCAGGGTCGACCTCACCATGACCAAGCGTACCGTAGACGCAAAAGCCCGAAGATAGTCCCCGGATGCCTGGGACGGCAAGCTCACGGGCTTCGGCGTGCGTGTCCATCCCGTGTCTAGCACCGATTCTCCACTTCACCCGCCGCAAGAGCGCGTGTCAGAGTAGGTCGCTGGACCTCCTGAATTCGTACACGGTTCATCGAAACTGCGAGAAAAGATCATGACGGGGCCATTGCGTCACTCGCCTGAATGCCTTCCACATCCCTCTATCGAGGGCGCGCCCGAGTTTTCTGTTCTTCGGGCGCGAGTTCATCACGACCGCCCATGAAGACCCGTTGGCTGCTCGTACGACCAACGACGTGGTTCCGGGGAGGGAACCGGCGTGCCACCAATTGGATCGTCCTCTTCCAAGATCGCGAACCAACCAGCCGAGACCGTACCATACCCGCTTCCCCTCTCTGTAGTGCGGGCGGGCAGTCATGAGTTCGATGGTCTCGTCGGAGACGATGTCATCGTTGTCCCGGCCGTCAACGGCTGCGACGAAGCGCAGCAGGTCGATCGCGGAGCTGGCCCATCCCCCATGGGCATCCATCGGTGAAAGCATTCCGGTATACGGGCGAGGGACGTGTGTCCACACGTTCGGATCCAGCGACTCCCTCTTCTCGGCCCAAGGATAATCGTAGTACTTGACCTCGTTCTCCAGCCTCCCCTTGACAAACGAGTCCGCGACACGCATCTGTTTTGCCCCGGCGGGAGCCAGAATCTCTCTGCGTATGTGGTCCTCATAGGACATACCGGATACCTGCTCTATGACCCGACCAAGCGTGCAGTAGCCGAAATTCGAGTACGCATAGCGCTCGCCCGGGGAGAAATCGAGCCGTTGGCGCTTCATGTGCGAGATGATATCCACGCAATCCAGCGGAGTGGGCTTGTCGATGGTTTCCGAAATCTTTTTCTGTTTGAACATCGGATCGCCGCTGAGCTTTCTGTCGAAACCCCCGCTATGGCGCAGGAGGTCTCGCACGGTGATCTCGTTCATCCTGTCATCCACAACCGGGGGAGGCTCAATCCCTCTGAGCAGGTCACGAAAAACCCGCACGTCCAGTTCGAGCCGCCCTTCTTCGACGAGCTTGAGCACCGCCACTGCCGTGATTGGTTTGGATATGCTTGCGATGCGAAAGATCGAGTCCGGCTGGACCGGAACGCCGTTTTCCCGGTCCGCCATGCCGAACCCTCGAGCATAGACGAGTCGCCCATGACGTACGACGGCGACCGCCGCGCCGGGAACGTCGTGGTCATGCATGAGCTGCGCGATGATGCGGTCATAGGATTCCATCCCGGGGACGAACTGCCCGGTCATCTTGATGTTCAGTTCAGGCGTCGAGGACGCCCAACCTTGGTCTTCCATCACACAGGGACCAAGCAAGGCGGTGAGCGCGATGCCGAAGAGCGTGATCCACCGCCACAGCGCGAAGCGTGTGGCGTTCGTGATTCGAGGTCGTGTCATCGAGTTCTCCTTGGCGGCTCCGGTGAACGCCCACCTATGACGTATCCGGCAGCGCATCCGCACTTCTCCGTTCTTCCCTAGTCCGCATAGCAGGGAAGCTTGCTCTGCCTCTTGTTGCATTCGGCAATTGCCGCCGCTTGTGCGGCCGTTTGGTTGGATAGTTCCAAGGTAGACCACCACGAGTCCGACTGCATTATGGGCTCTCCGGTCTTGGGATTCGCTCCTACTTGGGATTCCCCGTGGGGGTACGCTATTTCCCAAACCCGCCGCCCGGTTCGGTGGCCTGGACCGAAGCACTGCCTAACAACAGCAGACGCACATGCCGCAGATGAATGGTTTCATTGAAATCCTCCAGGAATCTCCGAATACGTCCGAAACTACCGTCTATCCTCTGCGTCCGAGCCTTCGGTGCGGCGATGGGAAACTCTCCGCCGTCCGGGGGGTCGCCCGGTCCGCGCCGCCCGACTCTCCGTCGCAAACGCACCGAACCCTGCGACGGTGACCTTGTCTCCCACGGCCAGAGCGTCCCTGATGGCCTCGAAGACAGCGTCAACTGCGCTCGCGGCGTCGGTCCTGGACAGCGAGGCCCGGCGGACAACATGGGTGACGACGTCGGACCTTTTCATTACCCTCCTCCCTCCTGGACCCGATCCTCCACCTCCGCGCATCTTCCGGCCACGGCGACCCCGGGGCCGATGCACGAACGCGCCACCGGACCCTCCAGATCCAGGGTTGGGGCAACCGCTGTCTCTTACAGAGATTGAGATCCAGGATGCACGCGGTCATTCGGCAGAACTCTCCCCGGAGGCGAGCACCTCAATCACTCATATTGATCCTTCTGTCGAAAGCCCGCCGCGGCCGCATTCCTCAGAAACGCATCAGCCCGCGAATCGCCGTCGGCTTGATACCATTTGCCCATTTGGTACACGGCCGGCGGATAGTTCTGCTTCGCGGCGCGCTCCATCCACAGGTCGGCCTTCCGGTAGTCCTTCTCGACGACATCTCCCTCTGCATAGTGCAACGCCAAGTCAGTATGCGCCAAAACGTGTCCCTGTCGCGCTGCCTGCCGCAGCAAATGAACCTTGTCTGCGTAACCGCCCTTGAGGTCTCCATCGAAATAGTGTTGCCACAGTTCCAACGCGGCGGCTGGGTCCGTCTTTCTCGCTCTCTCCTTCAAATCTTCCATTGCCATTGCATGACAACCATCGAAAGACGCGAACACGGCGCATGTCACCCCCAACCTGCCGTCCGCGAGATCCCGGAGGCGTTGGACCGTGACTGCAATGGAGATGTTGTCATTGCTTTGGACCAGGACGCCCACGACTCTTCCTCTCGAATTCAGGATGGGCCCGCCGCTGGCTCCTCCGAGATCCCCCATGTTGACCGCCATGTAGATTTGAGACGCGACCTGATGATCGACAGAAATGCCGTTGCCAATCTGCTTCAAGGCGCGCAATCCTTTCCCGGCCGCTTCCGGATAGCCAAACGCCGTCAAGCCCCTGCTCCCGGACGCCACCGCCTCGTCTGCCAGCCCGAGATGAGCGCTGTCTGTTCCAATCTCGAAGATGGCGAGATCATGAACAGCAGACATTGCCGCGACTCTCCTGATTCTGAGAGGTGGCGACACATGGCCGTGATGCCAGTATCTCAACACAAGGTCGGCAATGGGGGTTCCCCTCATGCGGTGCGAGGCCAGCACATGGAGGGCGGTCGCCATGTATCTTGGCCCGATAGCGAAGGCGGTTCCGACCTTCCACTTCTTCTCTCCCGGCTTTTTCACCGGGGTCGAGTTCCACACCTTCCATACGCCGCCTCTGACATGGTCCAGGTCCACGGCCGCCAAGGGTGAGGTCGAGGCCACAATGGAGAGAGTCACAGCGAAGAGAGCTGTTAGCACGAGCGCGGATGATCGAGTGTTTGTGGCTGGCCCCATGGGATACCTCCACCGGCCACGGTGGGGCCGATTCTGAGTGAACACGGAAGCGACAGCGTCGGCACAGTTTGCCGAAATATATTCGGCGCGCCCTGCAAGGTGCAACCCGGTGACCTCCCGGATCTTCTTGCTGAGACGCAGTCCTTTCACGCTCTCTTCACCTTGAAGTCCCGGCTGCACCTCCACCAGCGACTGCGACGTGTAGCAGTTTCGGTTGAAGCCAACACCCCTCCCTCATTCCGTGGAATACACCCTGGCAAGCCACCAATTCTTCAGCACCATCTGGTTCTCGCCTGAAGGCCAGGACGCGGTCGGACTCAGTGAGGAGGACCACAACGCCGACATCGCGACCGGGTCTGGACAGCTATCTGTAAGCCATTCACAGCAAGACGGTGGGAGGTCTCTATGAGACCTTCAGCATGCTTGGCTTGGGTGCGTATGTATGACCAGAACCGAGACGCCGGGCTAACCTGTCGACGCGGTGGCGTTTCACGGCCGACACTGCGGAAGTGGTGGTGGCGCTACCAAGAGGAGGGGGTGGCAGGTCTCTTGGATCGTAGCTGTCGCCGGTACCGCTCACTCGCGCCGGGTGTTTGCCACCGGGGAGAAGCCGAGCTTCGCGACTCGACTCGTCCTGCCACAGTCACAATGGAGCCATATCAGCAGCAATGCTCTCCGCGATCCTGGCGGCCGAGGTCTTCACCGATTCTCGCGCAAGGTGGGCGTAGCGAGCCGTCGTCTGCACCTGCCGGTGCCCGAGGAGCTTCCCGATCATCGCCAAGCCTTCCCCCAAGGCCAATGCCCGGCTCGCGAAGGAGTGCCTCAGGTCGTGTATCCGCACGTCTTCGAGTCCGGCCCGCTTGCGAACCACCACCCACTGGGCGTTCAGGTTGGCCAGACGCATTCCCGTCCGGGACCCCGTAATCACCCAGGGGTTGTCCGGAAGCCGCTGCAGGGCCGCGAGCACCGTTGTCGCCGCCGGTGACAGCGCTACCCACCGCGCGCCCGTCTTGGCGTCCCGAAGCCTCAGCTCTCCTCCCTCCAGGTCCACGTCCTCCCAACGGAGCGTCAGGATCTCGTTCCGCCGACACCCGGTCAGCATCAACAGCCGGAATGCGGCAATCCCGCTGGCCGATACCTTGCCCTCGGCTTCAAGCTCGCTCAGAACTTTGCCCAGCCGGCGGAACTCCTGTTCCGAAAGAAACCGTTCGCAGCTCCGTTTCTGGTACTTCTTCACGAACCGGCACGGGTTCCCTCCCGCCGGCGCCAGCCCCCATGCTTCCGCCATGACGAAGAGTCGCGAAAGAGTGTCCACCACCTGGTTCGCCATCGTCGGCGTCTTGTGGAGCCTGTAGTGCAGGGAAGCCACCTGGTCGCGGCTGATCGCCGCAAGAGGCAGGGAGCCGAACGACGGCAGGAGGAACCTGTTCAGGGCATGGCGGTACGCCCCGGCCGTGGTTGGCTTGCAGCGCACGGCCACGTGCTCCCTCAGGTACCGCTCTCCCACCTCCGCGAGCGTCGGGCCGTTGGCTCGCGATGCGGCCGGGCCCGGCTCCTCGCCCGCCTTGATCCCCGCGATTACCCCTGCCGCCTTGCGCCGCGCCTGCTCCGCCGTGAGAAGTCCGTGTCTTCCGATGGTGACCCTCCTGGACTTGCCGCCCGACCGCGTCTGCACCACGTACACCTTGCTTCCGGAAGGATAGACCCGCACCCCGAAACCCGATAGCTCCCGGTCCCAGAACACTGCCTCCCGGTCCCCGACCGGGAGCGCTTCGACCGTACGCCTGGAGATAGTTCCGTTGTTCAACCTCGCCATCGTCATTCCCTTTCAATGCACTACTCCGGCAGGATGTCCGCGCCGATGCTCTCCGCCACCTTGGCCGTGGATGCCCGTACAGAGTCCCGCGCCAGATGAGCGTACCGGGCCGTCGTCTGCACCTTCCGGTGGCCCAGCAGTTCTCCGATCATCGGCAACCCCTCGCCCAGCGCCAGCGCCCTGCTCGCATACGAGTGCCTCAGGTCATGAAGCCGCACCCTGTCCAGACCCGCCCGCTTGCGGACCCTGTCCCAGGAATCGTTGATGTTTCGCTGTCCCGTGCCCTTCTTCCTCCCCGGAAACACCCACGGATTGCCGTCGACTCGGGTGAGCCCCGCCAGGACCTTCGCCGCCGGCGGCGGCATCGGCACCACCCGCGCTCCGGTCTTGCTGTCCGCAAGCCGCATCTCTCCCGCGTCGAAGTCCAGGTCCTCCCATCGGAGTCCCAGGATCTCGTTGCGCCTGCACCCCGTCAGGACCAGCAACCGGATCGCCGCGGCCGCATGCCTTGACGCCAGCCGTTCACCTGGAGCCGCATCAAGGGCCTGCCCGAGACGGTAGAGTTCGTCGGGGGTCAGAAACCGCTCGTGGTGTTTCTCCACCTTGTAGCGGCGAACGAACCGGCAGGGGTTTCTCCCCGGCGGACGCCATCCCCAGTCCTCGGCCAGGTTGAACATCTTCACCAGGATGTCCACCGTCCGGTTCGCCACCGTGGGCATGCCGCTCAGTCCATACTGGAACTCCAGGATGTGCTTGCGCTCGACTTCCTTCACCAGGAACTCGCCCAAAGCCGGCACGATGTGCTTTTGGAGCATGAGCCCGTAGTGGGAAACGGTCGCGGGCTTGCAGTGCATCGCCACATACTCTCGCTGGTAGCGTTCCGCCAGGTCTCTCACCGTCGGCTCGGCAACAGGCTTTTCAAGGACCGGAGCCTCTCCCGCCTTGATGCGCGTGATGATGCGGGCCGCCTCCTTGCGGGCTTCGTCCGCGGTGAGCGTGCCGTGACGTCCCACCGTTACCCGCTTCGAGCGGCCAAAGGCGCGGGTCTGGACCACGTAGACCTTGGCGCCCGATGGATAGACCCGGACGCCGAATCCGGGGAGTTCCCGGTCCCAGAACACGACGTCCTTGTCATCCACCGCAAGACGGTCGATAATTCGCTTGGAGAGGGTGAGATACTGGCGTTCGGCCATGTCATGGTCCTCCTGGAAGCGCAGGGCCTACGGTAATTGTTCGTTCATCGGGTGATGGCACAGATTCTGTGGGTTGCCGTCATC
>JAPPMC010000079.1:9022-13124 GCA_028819235.1 Bryobacterales bacterium | reverse complement strand
CTCGGACTTGACCGAGCGGAAAATTAGGCTCTAATCTGTTCCGTGAAAATCAGTGCTCAACGACGAGCACCGCGAGTGCATCGCGCTCTGGCTCACGATTCACGGCGGGTCAAGCAGGTACAGGGCTTTGCACCCTTGACCAGATGGAGCTTGGCCCGACTGCTCCACATCTTCCAGCGGCACGAACCGTGAGGCCAGAATCAGCAGTCTCCTCGTCGTCGGCACGACAGAGGTGCCGGTGAAAACTCCCGCGGATCCGAGCCCCGAGACGGAAGGGCGTGTCGCGGTCGCGCCGCCCGAATCAGATGGGAGGATCTCCCTGCCCTGCCGGACGGAGCGAAGTGCTATTCGTCTTCGCTGAGTTCGACGATACTGTTCACGGGGACATCCGGAACGACTTGCGTGTGGCCGGAAGGCCAGTCGATCCTGATTCTCACCGGGCTGTCGGAAGTTCCCAAGCCGAAGTGGGCCGGACGAAGCGTGGAGGAGGCATAGCCGGTCGCACTCTTGATCCAACGATTCTGGCCCTGAATGTGGACGCGAGCGCCAATCGCGTCACGGGGCGACGTATTTCCCTCTAACATGACGCCCACCCAGCTGCCCGGCGGCTCCGAGGTGTTGCGGAAGAGCCGAGCCGGCTCCCCGAGCGCGCTGACCACAATGTCCAGACGGCCGTCTCCATCGAAGTCGGCGGCGGCGATTCCGCGATAGGTCGACGGGGGCCCGAATTCCAAAGGTTCTCCGAACCGGTTTCCCAGATTC
The DNA here is from genome assembly GCA_028819235.1 of Bryobacterales bacterium. Lineage (GTDB taxonomy): Bacteria > Acidobacteriota > Terriglobia > Bryobacterales > UBA6623 > VXMF01. The sequence continues at coordinate 12,362 of JAPPMC010000079.1, read as the reverse complement.
GGAAAGACAGTGTTGCGTTGTCGGTACCCGTAAGGCTCAAAGTGCTCTACGAGGTCATTCACGTGAGAGTTGGCGGTCACAAGGTCCAGATCCCCGTCATTGTCAAGATCCGCCAGTGCGTTGCCCCAGCCCGCGTAGGGACTGGAAGCTTTGGCAAGGCCGCTTCGGACGGTCACGTCCCGGAAGGAGGCCCCCTCCTCGGCTTCGAACAAAGGAAACGTTTCTCCGCTGAGTGCGGTGATGGCAACGTCCCTTGCGCCGTCACCATTGAAGTCGCCGGTGTCCACGCCCATCGAGGCAACGGGGCGGCCGTGATCCAGCAGCGCTACCCCGCTAAGCAGCGCGTCCTCCACGAAGCCCAGACCATCTTGGTTCAGGAGCAAGAAGTTCGGCAGGTTGTCATTGGTCACGAACACGTCGGTGTACCCGTCAGCGTCGAAGTCCGAGAAGGCGACGCTCATTCCCCTGCCACGGTGTTCCGTGATGCCCATCTCGGCAGTAACATCCCGAAAGCGCCCGCCTCCGACGTTCCGGAAGAGGCGGTTGGGAGTTGGCGTTAGGTACTTTGGATGGCAGTAGACCCGGAGGTCACGGGCCCGGTCGCCACAATAGCGGTCGAATTCGAGGGTCCAGTCCGCGTAATTGACGACAAACAGGTCAAGGAGGGAGTCGCGGTCGTAGTCGAACCATCCGGCCGCCACCGCCCAGTCCGATGAAGAGACGCCGGCGGTGTCGGTGATGTCTTCGAAGGTGCCGTCGCCGTTGTTGCGATACAGGTAGCTGCGGAAGACCCCCGCCACGAACAGGTCTGTGTCCCCGTCGTTATCGAAGTCGGCGACAGCCGCGCCCATCGAGTATCCATCGCCCGTAACGCCAGCCGATTCGGACACATCCGCGAAGTGCATGTCCCCCAAGTTTCGAAAGAGGCGATTAGCGTCACCCGAACCCCGCTTCTCCAGCGACGCGCCGGAGCCACCGTTTGTGAAAAATATGTCCAGACGCCCGTCGCGGTCGAAGTCGAACACGGCCAGGCCGCCCGCCATTGTCTCGATCATGCGTTTGCTGGACGTCGGGCTGTTCTCCAGCGTGAACGCCGGTCCGGGGGGCGCCGGAATCTCCACCAGGCTGATCTCGGCAGCCACGGTCGGGTACAGCAGCCCGCCTGTGAGAGCACCGATGATCCATGTGCCTGCAACGCGCACGAAGCCTCAGCGTACCGCTGGGAGCGATCGGACATCTCGACAACTTGGGCTACCGTCCCTCGCAAGATGTTGGCCGCGCTCTGAAACGCTTGAACATATCCGCGCAAGCCCGCGAGCGCTCTTCCAACGCCTTGCGCACTTGTTCGCTTGGATCCAAGGTGCATTCCCAGCCTGAAATCCGTGTGACCATCAGTTCGGGTGGGTCCTCTTCACCCCTGTATCTTTTGGGAGATGCCTGATGAGGGACAGCGGCAGGGTGATCCTTGGGGTGAAGAGTGGGTGCGCAACTGCCATACCACACCGAACCCCTGGCCGGGCGTAGCTAGCTCTGGTTGCTGGTCACCGGGTACGTTGTTTCGCATCAGGTGTCACGTCAAGACGAGTCAACTCCCCGGGAGCAACCAATTGCCCCCTGCGCCTGCGAGCGCCTGGGGGGGACCTGTGCCCCGGGTGAGTGCCGTGACACACGCCCAGTAGGGAGTTTGTGCCTTGGAGCACCGATACAGGGACTGACGGAGAGTCGCGGCGACTCGGAAGGAAAGGAGAAACAGCCATTGACCGTTCATTCCCAGCCGGCCTTCTTCGCCGGCATCGACTGGGGCTCCCAGTCACACCAGGTCTGCGTCCTCAATACCGATGGCGCCCCCCTCGGCGAGGACAAATTTGAGCACTCGGGCCGAGGCCTCGGCCAGTTGATCGACTGGATCCTGGGCCGCGTTGGCGGCCATGCCGACCAGGTCCGCGTCGCCATCGAGACCCCCCACGGGCCTGTCGTTGACAGCCTGCTGGATCGTGGATTCCAGGTCCACTCCATCAATCCCAAGCAGCTGGACCGCTTCCGTGACCGCTTCTCGCCCGCTGGTGCCAAGGATGATCGCCGGGACGCACATGTCCTGGCGGACGCCGTCCGCACCGACCCGCACTGCCTGCGCGAACTCTCCCCTCTGGATCCCACGGTGGTGGAACTACGCGAATGGTCCCGCGTGGCCGACGAACTCACCGCCGAACGCCACCGCCTGGCACAGCGCCTGCGCGAGCAGCTCTGGCGCTACTACCCGCAGTTTCTCGAACTCGGGGCCGAGCTTTCCGCTAACTGGACTCTGGCCCTCTGGAAACTGACACCCACCCCGGCCGCTGCCCGTCGAGTGCGGCCGTCCTCTGTCGCCAAGTTGTTGAAAAAACATCGCATACGGCGCTTCCAGGCCGAGTCTGTGCTGACCGTTCTGCGGGCGGATCCGGTGACTGTCGCACCTGGCGTCGTGGAGGCCGCCACCGCACACGTGCGTCTGCTGGCCGAGCGGCTCACGTTGCTCAACCAGCAGGCACGCGCTGCCGACCACAAGCTCGCCGACCTGCTCGGCATACTCTCGGCCAGCGAGGAGCCCGCCCAGGGGCAATCGCGTGAGCAGCGCGACGGGGCGATCCTCGCGTCGTTGCCTGGCGTCGGGCGAACCGTTCTCGCCGCGCTGCTCTCAGAGGCTTCAGCACCTCTGCACTCCAGAGACTACCAAGCCCTGCGCTGCCTGTGCGGTGTCGCGCCGGTCACGCACCGCTCCGGGAAGTCGCGGCGGGTCGTCCGGCGCCGGGCCTCCCAACCCCGCCTGATCAACGCCACCTATCACTGGAGTCGGGTCGCAGTCCAGCGCGATCCCGTCAGCCGTGCCAAGTACCGGGCCTTGCGCGCTCGCGGCCACACCCACGGTCGTGCGCTTCGCTCGGTCGCGGACCGTCTGCTGGCGGTCGCATGCGCCATGCTGCGCGCTGGCACACTGTTCGACCCCCAACACGCAACAGCCAGCCGCTAGACGTCTGCTACAGTCGCCCTCAGCCGGAGACGCGGAAGCGGGCTCTGCTGGGGAGCAACCCGCCAGGAATATCCGGTCGGGAACTCATCAACAGGTGATTCCGCGGGTGCCGGGCAGCCGCTCGGTACCCGCTCCTGCACGCTCCCTGTTGCCAGATTTCCTGTTGATAGATTCCCCTATGCCTCAAAAAACCCTGGGGGTGCGGGGGGGTGCCCCCCCCGTGGCGGCAAACCCCCAGAGCCCCACTCAAAAGCCAACAAGGCGCCTACGCACCCCGGGAGCAAAAAAAACAACCAAAAAAACACGACCCGCGCCAACAGAACCCAAGAAAAA
>JAPPMC010000079.1:0-9012 GCA_028819235.1 Bryobacterales bacterium | reverse complement strand
CGTGCCCCGGGCGCGCAGCTGGTGTTTTTTTTTATTTTTTTTTTTTTTTTCCCCCCCCCCCCCAAAACCGGGGGGGGGGGGGGGGGCCCCCCCCCCCCCCGTTGCCTGCAAACCGCAAGAGCCACACTCAATCGCCAACTCGGCGCATCCTCACCGCTGCAGCAAAAAAACCTACCAAATACCTTGACTCGAGGGTAGGGAGTCCCCCCCGTTCGCCTACTCTGCCAGTCCGTTCAGACCTCGCGACCGTACAACAGTCGCATGCTCCGCGCCGACGTCCGCGAGCATCCAGCGATGCCTTCGGCGGACATTGGGGAGACCGACTCCCTCAGCAGCGTTCGGCCCGCACTGCCAGAAGGTCGCGGTCCTTGCGGCCGAACACCACGCCCACCAAGTGAATCGGCTCCCCCCGACCACCGTACTTCTCGCCGTAGCCCCGACTCCGCATCTGCGACAGCACCCGGGTCGCAGCCGCCCCCGCACCGTTCCTGCCCTCGGCCATCTTCAGTTCCAGCACGAACACCTGACCGCCGTGCCGCAGTACCATGTCCGCCCGCCCGCGGCTCGACGACTCTTCCGCCCGAACGTCCGCAGCCACCGCACAGAACGTCATGTAGAGCATCGCCGCATAGTGCGACTCGTACCTCCCGAGATCGCCTCCCAATCGCCACTGGTCGGGGATTCCGGCCAGATGCGAGCGGAGCTGCTCGGCAAAGCCATCGAAGTCGTTCGCCTCCAACCATTCCAGCAAGGCGTGCCCCTGCCAAGACACCTCCTCCTCTTTCTGGCCGAGGTGGGCCAGCATATCCTGATTGAAGCTTCGACGCACCTCAAGGTTTGGGAATTCCAAAGCAAAGAAGGTGTCCGTGCCCCGACGCTCTTCCCCGACAATGGTCAGGTAGCCGGCCTGAAACATCAGCGCCCGCGGGTCGATGTCATCGACGTCGAACCTTGACAGCCGCCTCTCCGCGACAAGGCGGTTCTCCAACTGCAGCGGATTCAGGTTCCGCTCGACCATCAAGTGGTGCAGGAATTTCGGAGTCCCCGTCTCGTACCAGTGTGAATCGAACTTCCTGTTACGGAAGAGCAACAACATGTCCAAAGGGTTGTAGAGCTTCTCCTCGCCCCCCCAGTGGTAACCGTTGTACGAATGGCGGACCTGCTCCCGGTCGAGCCCGGGAAGTTCCGGGGCGAACACAGCATCCAGATCCGAGTCGGTGAATCCGCAGATGGTCGCGAACCGCGGATCCAGGCTGATGTCCAATAGGTTGTTCAGCCCGCAGAACAGGCTGACCTTGGAGAACATGCTGACCCCAGTGACGAAGACAAACCGCACATGTTCGGCGCAGCCCCTGACGATCCCGTAGAGTCCGCGCAGGTAGTCGCGGTTCGCCTTGGCCAACTCCGGGTTGTCGAGCACGTCCAAGATCGGCTTGTCATATTCGTCCACCAGCACCACGACCTGCCTGCCGGTGATCCTGTGGAAACGTTGCAACATGCTGCGGAATCGCTCCGGTCCGGTCTTGGCCGACGGGGACGGCTCGATCTCCGCGTCTTCCTCAATCCCCTCAAGTTGGCTGGCGACATCGCTGTCCAGATTGCCCGGCTCGTTGTATTTCCCGTCAAAGCTCAGGCGCACGACTGGGCGCGTCACGGTCCAGTCCCAGTGGTCGTGGATCACCAGCCCCCGGAACAGACGCCTCTTGCCCGCGAACAGCTGCCGCAGTGTATCCACCAGCAGGCTCTTGCCGAAGCGCCGTGGACGAGATAGGAAGTAGTAGCGCCCTTCGCTCACCAACCGATGAATCAGAGGGGTCTTGTCAACGTAGTAGAAATTGTCGCCCCTGATGGTCGAGAAGTCCTGAATCCCGATCGGGAGGTGGCGACGTACCATGGCACGGGCTCATCCACGAGAGCCCGCTGTCATCCTACTTCCACGCAGCAACATGGTTGGGACAATTCAACATGGTCGACCAACGCTGGCCGCCCGCGCAGAGATGCACTGCAAGACGCCGCATTAGCAGTCGGCCCTCACTTCAGGCAAACACCAACGGAACCTACTACGAGAAGACCGAGGGCGGAAGGGAATGGCAGCCCCGCTGCGGCTAGCGAAGCGATGCGGCTGACGAGATTGCAATGCCGTCTGCCTCGCGATAGGACTCCCGGAGTCCGACATTGGAGGACCGGACGGCTCCGGACCTTGACTCCCCCCTCCGATGCAATCCGGTTGCCACGGACGGGACTGGAATCGGGCAAGGGGCTCAGGCTCCGCACACGAGACCGGTTGCGATGCTGAGCCCGCCACCCCGTGCCTTGGGCACTGCAACTTAGCAGTGCCGCGTCTGGCCCGGCACGAGCGCCGGATCCGTGTTCTCGTGCTGCCTGGTCACCGTTTCGATCAAATGGACCGACCAGCTCCCCCCCCGTCCGCAGAGACCTCGATCCGGTACCCCACCTCATGGTCTGTTCCCTTGTCCTGCGGACCGGACCAGCGCAAGCCGACCGCCCCATCCCGTGTCGGCTCGATGGTGAGTACTAGGACTGCCGTCGTCGCACCGTCGTCGTCAATCATGGATCGTAAGCGTTGCGTCCCGCGGGTCTCTCGGCTACTGCCTGCAGGTCAATGCACGGCTCTGCCGCACCAGCAAGCCGACCGGCTGGTGGGCCGAATGGGAATACCCGGGTCACGGGCCCTGCCACGTCCTCAAGTGCACCAATGACGGCAAGCCCGCATTGTGCAGCATCCCGGAGGCCGCCGTCGAGGCCGCCGGCGAGCAGTTGGCCGAGTTTGAACGCCTCCGTGAGGTTTGCGGCGGCCTGGTCGAAGTCTCCTGGGATCGGTCAGGAGCGTGTGGCCGACCATACTTGCGTTTCATCCAGCAAAGATGCCGGGCCGGGTGACCGGGCAGGCCCCAAGCAATCGACACGCCGCCTCGAAGTTGCGTGCTTCCGTCCCAGGTTACCCGTCTGAAAGTGCAAACCGCCGTAGGCCTTCGCGCTGCGCGGAGTTCTCCGCAAGTGCCGACAAAGCTCAGTTGCAGTCTACTCGCCACTGAACGGTGGCTCTGGGTCGGCACACGTCCAGCCAATTCCCCACCGAAGCCCGATTCATAGCCAGATCCACCTAGGATTTCAACATGGTGCCGTACAAGGACATGATCGGGCCTGCTTCGTCTGCATCACTGAGCCGATTCTTCGAGTCTGCTCACTGGGAAGGCGGTAAGGCGGCGTTCTTGACGCGCGAGCCCAACCTCGAAGAGCATACGGCTGAGGCAGGTCCGCGCCACAGTGGTAGCACGGCTCAGCATCGGGGACGGATGTACTCTTGGGAGCCTCGACAGTGCCACGCCGCGACAGGGCGTCTGGGCTTCGGCCTGCTTGGGCCGTGGCATCCACAGGCATGATCGAGTCAAGCCAATCGAAGAATCTGCCTGTGGTCACCATCAGGCATGCTATATTCGATGTGCCAACTTGTGGAGAGGTCGGCGCGGATTACCACGGCCTCAGCAGAGCAGATCCGAACGCAAAAAAGAGATGTCGCGAACACTGCAAGATTGGAATGCTGACAGAAGACTTGCGTCCAGAACACTCTCAGTCGGTGATTCAAAGCCATACACTGCACCCTGCTCTAGCTTTCGTATGAGTCGATTAGCACTCGATTTGAACTACGGAGACAAATGTTGACCAAGCAGATTAGGAGCATTGATGTCCCAGATTCGGACACATCTGGCGACGTATTTGGTAGGATCTCTGCAGTCGAACATTGGGCGAGTTCTGAAAGATCATTCCGAGTATGTGTGTCCACAATTGTCGGGATAGTTGTGTTCGGTCTTGGATTGGATATTGTCCTATATTCTGCGGACAATCCGTCGACTATAGCGAGAAACGCCTCTGTGGCCATGTCAGAGAAGCGGTTTGCGGATGCTGCTGTCCTCTATGCGGAACTCGCCGAGTCTTACCCAAACGAGCCGACCCTGAAGGCAAACCTCGGCATGGCCCTGCACCTAAGTGCTCAAGACGAAGAGGCCGTCAAACACCTGAAGCCGGCAGCGTCTGGGATGCCAGACTCCTTCCCTGCAAACTTCTTCCTCGGTGCGAGCCTTGTGCGACTCGGTCGTTACGACGAAGCTCTGGCCCCGCTCCGGAGGGCCGTTGACCTTGATTCTGGCCACCCGTTTGCGCGCTCAATGCTGGCCGACGTATATGAGGCAACCGGCTCGTATCGTGACGCTCTGACGCAGTGGCGACGCCTGCGCGACCTGATGCCAGAGAATCCGTTTCCCTACGCCGGCCTAGTGCGCTGCCATGAGGAACTGGCTGGCGAAGCATTCGATGTCCTGAAGAACAAGAATCCTGAGTCTCAAGAAGTACTGTTGGTACTGGCACACTCTCGATTGGCATCGGCACAGTACCCTAGTGCCCTGTATCTGTTTCGGCGAGCACTGGAGGTTGGACCAGCGGCACGCGAAATTCATCTGGCCGTCGCCGACGTGTACAAATCCTCCGGTAGAAACGAGTGGGCTGCTGTGGAGCGAGGAAAGGCGCGCGAACTCCCAGAGAATGACTGCGGGCAACCTCAAAATCCCGTGTGCATGTTTCAGGACAGACAGTACGAAGCTCTGGCGGACGCCGATGAATCTTCAACGGACGATGCTCTGTATTGGGCGGCACGGTCCCACGCACGTCTGGCCGGATCTGCCTTTCATGAGTTGGGAGGTCTGCCAGAGTCCTTTCAGCAGCTGCAACTGATTGCGGACCTTCTCGGAGGACAGGGCCAATACGGCAAGGCGGTCGATGCCTGTCGCAGAGCGCTCCAGATACGTCCCGGAGATCCTGTTCTGGAGCGCCAACTCGCGGAATTCCTGTACCGTTCCGGAAACAATTCCGAGGCTCGTCCGCTGTTGACAAGGCTAGCCAAGTCAGATCCCGATGATTCGAGGTGGACGGCAATGCTGGGAGGACTCTTGGTGCGGGAGCAGCAGTTCAATGCCTCGATCCCATACTTGGAGCAGGCTGCCGCAATGCCCGGCGCGGCTCTCTCAACAAGGCTGAGCTTGGGACGATCGTATCTTGCTGTAGATCGTCCAGCAGATGCCGTTCCCCATCTGGAGGCGTCACTGCCATTGGACACGGACGGGAGCGTCCACTACCAGCTTGCCCAAGCCTACCAGAGAACGGGGAGGCGTGAAGAAGCCAGAATCGCACTGAATCGATATCGCGAACTCGACCAAGAAACTCGGCTTCGGACGGAAGCTTCGGCATCCCTTGAAGTTACGCCTCCCTGATTGATTCTTTCTCACATTGAATTGTTGCTTAGTCGTAAGAATAGAGATCCTCTAAAACACACGTCTCAAGATCTCTCCCATTCGCTTTATTCTGGCATCTGTCTCGATGACGTGCTAGAATGCAACCAAGGGGGGAAATAATGCAAGTCTTTAATGCCCGAACAGTGGCAATCCTCTTTGGTGTCCTGCTCGCCGGGATGATGCTCGGTTCCGAAGACGTGGGAACAGAGGAATCCGACGACTCGGAATGGGCGATGTTCGGACAGCGAATTGCAGTTGCGGAATCAAGCCAGAATGTTCTGCAAAGTGGCGATCCGCCATTGATTGTAGAGGGCACATCGTTTCTCTACAACAAGAGGACCGGACAGGTCTTTCGTGTGTTCTTGGGATGTGGCGAAGTGCTCGGCAGGAACGGCTGCTTGGAGGAGCTTCCGGTAGCTGGCCAGAACGAGCCTCCTTCGGCCCCGCCCAGCATTCCTTCGGTCTACAGTCCGAACCAGATTCGCCGCTAAGCCCGACCTGTCGGACACGCCGGTTGGCCTTGGGGGTCGTACCGTGGAGTGTGGCAGTAACGTTTCCGCGTGATCACATTAGGGCTCCGACGCGGCACGCCCGATCGCTCTAGTACACAGACGGTCTTCGCGGATCCGCTATGGGCATGGACGTCTTGTGATCCGCCGGGAAACAGATGCTGCTGTCTTGAGCATTCCGCGGAGCCTACGGTTGAGGCCGCAGGAAGTCGGAGTCGGTTCGGTAGCGGCGAGGGTGGGACTAGAGGCCTTTATGATCGCCTACCCATGGCGGTCCGTCGGGAAAGTCGCGCGGCTGGATCACCTCGAGCTTGGTCCACTCATAGAGGAGTGAGTTCGCGTTTCTGGCAAGCGTATGGTCGGGACTGCGGTCCAGAAACGCCTCGAACTCTCGGGCAGCCTCCTCAAACTCCGTGCGCCAACTGTGTACCATGGCCATCATGTAGTGCGCCGTCGTCCAAGTCTCGACTTCGCCCAAGTCCTTCATTTTCTTGATGATGGCCTCGACGTCCTCCCCTTTTCGCAAGTTGACGGCTGCCAAGGCACCGTAGAAGCGGGCCCTTGCGGAAGTTGGCGAGATCTTCAAGTAGGACTTGGTTAGGGATTCGACCTCTGGCCAGTTCTCTTCCTCGAGGGCTACCTTGAGCAGAGACTCGTGCGGGGCAAGAAGCATCGGGTCCTCGTCGATTGCCCTGCGAAACGCCGCCTTGGCCTGTGGCGACCTGCCGAGGGCCATGAGCGCCTCTCCGCGAGCCGCCCAAGCCGTTGCATACTGCGGATGGATTCGTACGGCCTCAGCTAGGTGACTAGCCGCAGCATCGAAGTTAGGCTTGGCCTTGCGGAGCGCTCTGAGACCACTTTGGTAGGCCTTTCTCGCGGCTGGCGATGCGAGGAGCGTGTTTACGTGGACCGTTGGGTTGGGGTCAGAAGCGGAACTATCCAGAGTCACAGTCCCCAGATCGTGTGAGCCCCACCCGCGAAGGTCTCTCAGGTACAGTCGCCGCTGAGCATGGCCAGGAAGAATGAGTTGGAGCCAGCACGGACTCAACGACAATGACCAGCGGCGAGCGATCCTGAAGTGGCCACCCGCAGAGGCATCCCCCATGCTCAGCGCCGAATAGCAACTCGCAATGTTGATGTTGAAACGGCCCCTTCGGTCGGTGATCCCCATGGGGTAATATGCTCCGCCGCAGTTGAGACGCACCTCTGCGCCCGCGGCAGGCTGGCCACTCGCGATCAGGATTCGGGCCCTAACAGGAAAAGGTGGAATTGGCGCCCCGTGAAGTCTCCCCGCCCACAGATTGGTCGCTTCAGGACCTTGGCCCTGCCGAGTCTGGATCGCTTGGTCGCGGTAGGAACCTCGGCGCTGGCTTCCGGATCTCGCAGAACGCCCATACGAGTTGGGTGAGCTTCGATATGTGTTTGGGCTGCTTCCGTAGGTATTGGCGGAAGTGCCGTAGTCGATTCTGCTGGTGCGGTAAGAACGGCTCTGTGGTACCGAACTGCTGGAGGATGAGGTCTTCGAGGAACTGCTCGGCGTGCGGTAGGAGTTTGAGGACTGACCGTACGAGTTTCTGGACGATCCGTAGGTGTTGGCGGATCCGCCGTAAGTGCTATTGGACGATCGACGCACGGACGTGGTGGGCGTGCTGGTCGGCCCGGAGTTGTAGCTGCCTGACGAGTGTTGCGAACCCGTCGAGCCACTGTAGCCGGAGTAGTCGCCGAAGGAGGAACCACTGTCATAGTCGCTCGATCCGTCCGGATCCTGAGCGGAGAGCGGCTGGACGGACAACAACATCGCGAACACCGCGGGCCCCAAGGCCATCAATTGCAAGTTCCGCACAGTTCCTCCGTTCTTCTCTTGCGAGCTACAAGACCCTCACTCGTGCCTACGGTCAGGTTGTCCTCTGCCATCCTATCTGCGTCCCGGAGGACTTCGCACGCTGGCCAGCGCCCATTCCGAACGGACGCCGACCAGATCGTCGGGCGGGCGGCTGTCGCCCGAGCTTGTCAGCACGCCCGATACCGGTGGCGCGAATCCTGATTCCCCGAGTGCAGTTTTGCCTCGTCGTCTCGCCGTCAGTCATTCCGACGCCGAAGAGCTCCGGCAGGGCGTTCCTCGACCGCTGCCCGTCGGTGCAAAGCGAGAGTTGCGTCCAGTTTGCCGATCGCTGTCGGCGCTGGCGTGTTTGGGTGACTGCGTAGATGGTCAATTCTCGCCTGACCTTTTGACGGACCAAGGGCCCGAATGGTTCCATGCAGGGGATGTTCATTTGGCCTTAGGAGACCGGTCCTAAAGTCCCCATGTAGGGGAGGCGTACTCCGAACCGCCAACTCCTCAACTAGTTCCGGCTGACGGGATGCCTCGCACCAGCCCTAGCCCATCGATGTAGGGATGGCTTCGGAAGTGGAGGCCTTTGGGAGGACGACGTGGCCGAGGTGCTCGGCCGTTCTGTTGACGGAGATCAAGGTGCACTTGCGGTGACGCTCCCCATAGGCCTCATGGCCCTCGTCAACGTAGTCCTGTCCTCACATGAGCAGGCGGTAGACCAAGATCGCGAGCTTGTGTGCCGTCGCGAAGGTTGCGCACCACATTCATTCCCGTGTGGCGTGCCTTGCGTCGCAATGCCGCCCCGAACGCACTGCTGGAGCGGACCAGGAACTTGGCCGCCATGCACAGCACGTTCGTGATGCGCGGCGCTCCCATGACGCGGCCGCGCTTCTTGCCCGCGAGCGTCTTGCTGGCCACGTGCCTCCCGAAAGCGCGTGGCGGGGCGCTACCCCCCGGCCAACTCACGAAATACTCCTCGCTGGGGAACCAGGACAGGTCCGCGCCGATCTCGGTCAGGATGGTTCGCGCCGAGCTCGTCGATGCGCGTCAGATCCACCGCCGCATAGCGGTACGGCGTGCGGCGCGTGGCTTGTTCTCCCCGGCTCCGGGTGACACTCTCCTTGGCCGGTTCGGGGTGCTCGGGGAACTCCCTCAGCCGGCGTTCTCCACAGGCTTGTCGCGGCTGTTTGTCCGGCAGATTCCGCTCGTAGCTCTCGCGCGTGGCTGCCGTGGGAGATGAATGCCGAGCGCAAGCGGGACCTGCGTGCGCTTCCCCGCTGAAAAGGGCCTGCCAAGAACGGTGACCTGCCAGTAAACGTTCGAGCGGGCAGTGGCGGTGCTAGGTAGGCGGGCCAGAAGGCGGGAG